>NZ_SGWE01000005.1:0-72500 GCF_013337115.1 Deinococcus sp. JMULE3 | reverse complement strand
CCGTGAGTTTGATCTCCCACACCTGCCCCGCGTGGAGGCGCTGGGTGACGGTCACGCCGAGCTGCCCGAACATGCCGTCCACGAACGCCATCAGGTGTGCCTCCCCGACCGGGAGTTCGCCGCGCAGGGCGTCCGGGTCGAAGCCGCTGGAGTGGCGCAGCAGGTCGTCCTGTTGCCGCGCGGCCTGCCGGGCGCGTTCGAGGGCCTCCTCGATGCGGGCCTGCGTGCGGCTGGGCGTGTGCGTGGCAGCCTCGGCCAGGATGGTGCTCACGTCGAGGAAACTCGCGACCTCACCGACGATGTCCTCCTGCAGGCCCTCGCGGTACTCGTCGGCGACGGAGGCGAGGTCGGCGGCGACCGCGTCGAGCCGCGCGTACATCTGCCGCAGGATCTCGTCGTCGAGGCTGCCCGACACGCTGAGGTTGAACACCACGACCGGCCGCTCCTGCCCGTAGCGGTAGAGGCGCCCGACGCGCTGCACGAGCCGCATGGGGTTCCACGGCAGGTCGTAGTTCACGAGGACGTGGCAGCGGCGCTGCAGGTTGAAGCCCTCCCCGCCGGCCTCGGTGGACACCAGGAACTGCCCGGATTCCTCGAAGTGCGCGATGGCCGCGGCGCGTTCCTCGAGGGTCTGCCCGCCGTGGATGACGTCCACGCGGCCCGGCGCGAGCCTGTTCAGGGTCTGTACGAGGTACTCCTGCGTGGAGCGGTACTCGGTGAAGATCAGCACCCGCTCGTCCGGGTTGCCGGCCAGGATGCCGCCGATCAGGGTCTGCGTGAACGCCTGAAGTTTCGTGTCGTGCGCCCGCAGCCCCCGCGCGAGCCCGATCAGGCCGCGCAGCATCTCGGTCTCGCCGGAGAAGAACTCGCTGCGGGTGCCGCTGACCTGCTCTTCAGCCTCCACGAACGGGCCGCCGTCCGGGTCGTCCGGCTGGGCGGGTCCGGGCTGGACGGCTGCCCGTTCCTGGCGTTGCAGGCGCAGCAGGCGGCGTTCCAGGGCGCCCTGGATGGCCGCCACACTGGACGCGGCGAGCTTGCGGTAGATCGTCATCACGAACCCGATCGCGATGGCCTTCTGGTTCTCCCGGCTCGCGTCGTACCCGTGCCTCAGGTAGCGGCGCAGCGCCCGGTCGAACACCTCTTCCGGCTCGTTCTGCGGCGCGGCGACCGCGCGGGTGACCTTCCCTTTGAAGATGAAGTTCCCCTGCGCGTCGGTCACGTCCGCCTTGCGGTTGCGGATGACCAGCCCCGCGAGCAGCTGCGGTTCGAGGCGCAGCCGCGCGATCCGTTCCCGCCAGACCGGGCCGGGCCGCAGCAGTTCGAGGAGCGCCTCGAAACGGTCGATGTTCCCCTGGTGGGGCGTGCCGCTGAGCAGCACGACGTTCTCGGTCAGGGCGCGGAGCGTCGCGGCCAGCGCGTAGCGTTCGGACGTCTGGTACGTCAGGCCGTACAGGCTGCGCGACAGGCGGTGCGCCTCGTCGAACACCACCACGTCCCAGCGGCCCGACTGCCGCACGAGGTCCAGGTGCCGCTCGTGCTTCAGGCGGTCCATGGAGGCGATCACCACCTCGAACAGCGGCCACTGCGCGGGGTCGCTGATCTCGAAATCCTGCCCGTAGATCACCGCCTGCGTCATCCCGAAGCGGGTGCGGAGTTCCGCCTGCCACTGCCGGGTCAGGCCCGCCGGGACGACCAGCAGGAAGCGGCGCAGCCCCCGCGCCCGCAGCGCCGCGAGCAGCAGGCCCACCTCGATCGTCTTGCCCAGGCCGACGTCGTCCGCGATGAGCCAGTTGAGGTTCCCGCTCCGCAGGATGCGCTGCACGAGGTGCAACTGGTGCGGCAGCGGGTCGATGTCCACCTGCGCCAGTGCGCCCGTCGTGCGGTGCCAGTGCTGCAGCGCCAGCGCCAGGTGCCGCAACCGGAAGCGCTCCGCGAAACCCGCCAGGGGCGCCACGCCCTGCTCGAACAGCGCCTGGGCGCTCCAGACCGGCACGAGCTGCTCCCACGGCAGCCACTGCCGCTCCCCGGCCGCCCAGAATTCCACCAGCGCCTGTTCCCGCCCGCCGAGGGTCCGTACGTCCAGCACGCGGCCCTCCCCGAGGGACGGACGCAGGCTGCGCGGCTGGTCCTGCACGACCTGCCCGGCACTCAGGCCGCAGCGGACGGCCGCGCGGGCCACGCGCGTCACCTGCCCGGACGGCCACGTCACGACCAGCCGCCCCCCCTCGTGCCCGGTGACCGTGCCGGTCTGCCCGTCCCGGACGCCCGTGACGAACGCCCCGACCGCCGGGAGGATCACCGGCCCTCCCGCGTGCTCAGCCAGTAGTCCAGGTCCACGTCCGGCTCCGCCCGGTCGAGAATCGCCCCGAGCCGCTGCGAGAACGCCGGCAGGGACCGTGGCGAGCAGGCCACCTGCGCGTACTCGTAGAACCGTTCGAGCAGCAGGATCATGTCGTCCAGGCACGGCACGCCCGCACAGCGACGGATCAGGGCGATCCCCAGCTCCCACGGCAGGCTGTCGTACCGGGCGGTGTACGGCGACTGGTAGTGCGTCTGGTCATGCCAGTACGCGCGCAGCTGCAGCAGCAGTTCGAACTCGTCGGGCGTCATGCCCCGCGCGATCTCCCGCTCGATACTCTCCCGCAACTGCCCCCAGCGGTCCCGGTCCAGGGCGTCCGCGATGAGGTGGAAGCCCTGCTCCCAGTCGTACCGGTCACTGATCCGCACCGCTTCCCGCTCGGCCCGCTGCCGCCGGGTCAGGCGTCCAGTCGCGGGCTCCGGTAGGGGCTCCCCGGGTTCCGGCGTCGAAGGACGCGTGACCGGGACGGGCGGCAGCGGCACGCCCCGCACCGGAGGCAGGAGCGGCGCGGGCCGGACCACCGGCTGGGAAGGGCCGGGACCGGCCAGCGGACGCGGCGGCGGCGTGGTCGGCATGGGTGGCAGCGTCATGGGCGAGGGGGTCACGGGAGACGGGGTCACAGGAGGTGGCCGGACGGGTGCTGGAGAGACGGGCGAGGGCAGGCTGAGCGCCGGAGTGGTCAGCGGCAGCGTCTCACGCGCGGCGGGCGGGACAGGCGGACTCACGACCGGACCCGTCTGCATGTCCGGTGCGACGGGAGGCAGCGGCGCCGGACGCAGGGCCGGGCTCGGGGCAGCCACGTTCTGTACGGGCACACCCGGTACGGGCAGACTCTGTACGGACGGACGGGCCACCGGGGCCGGGCGGACCGGTATGGGCTGAACCGGCGGCGGCACGGGCAGGGGCGCGTCCGGGCCGGGCACAGGGTCAGTCGCGGGACCGGGCCGGGTGGACGCCGCGAACGGCTGTGCTGGTGGGACCTGCGTCGGTCGAGTCTGCGTCGGTCGAGTCTGCGTCGGTTGAGTCTGGGTCGGTCGAGTCTGGTCTGGGAAAGCCAGGGGCGTGACGACCGGTGGTGTGCTGCCCCCGGTGTGCGCGGCCACCTGACGCAGGGTGTCCACGGTGCGCGCCCCGGCAGGCCAGGTGGCGCACAGGACCGTGAGGTCCTCCTGCGCGGCCTGCAGCTCCTGCCGGAGGCCCTGCAGTTCCGTCCAGAGCCGCTCGGCCCCGGCGCGGCGCGGCCACACGTTCCGCTCCCAGGTGTCCGGGTGGGGCGGCAGCCCGTAGCGGGCGCTCAGGTCCGCCCACGCCCGCTCCCAGCTGCCGGGCTGTTCCGGAGGCGCCTCGACCCGGCCCACGAGCGCCTTCCACTGCGCGTCCAGGGGCTGCAGGCGCCGGTTGAACGCCGCGAGTTCATCCTCGATCAGGGTCGCGATCCGTCGGGGCGACGGGGCCGGAGTGAACCCCAGCGCGGCGGCCTGCACGGCGTAGGTGTCCCTGGCGTCCAGCAGGCGCCGCTGGGCACGCTGGACCGCCGAGGGCCGCGTGCCCGCCAGGGCGTGCTCCGCCTGGATGACTGCCGCGGCGTGCGGCTGCAGCAGTCGCAGCGGGCCGAGGACCGACGCCGACCGGTCCTTCTCCGCCTGCACGGCCGCCGCGACCTGCGCCTGTTCCGGGGACGCGTGGGCCACCGGGTTCCCCCGGGTGCGTGCCCAGGCGGCCAGGGCCAGCGTGAGCTCGCCGGGCAGGGGGCCACTGACGAGCGCTGCGAGGCGCAGCCCGTCCAGGCCGGGACCCGCCCAGCTCGCCAGGTCGTCGAGGGTCCGGCGTTCCCTCTCGCGAAGCGCGTCGAACCGGTCGAGCAGGGTCCGCGCAGCCGGACGCTGCTCAGGCGTCAGGTGCGGCGCCGTCCACGGACCGGAGCGGTCCACGCGTGCCGGTGCAGGTGGCGGGACCGGGAGCAGCGCCGGGAGGGCCGGATCAGCGTCCGGTCTGGCCGAGACCGGCGCTGCCGGTGTGGTGTCCGGTGCGTGGCGCGCGGCGGCTTCCGTCACCTCTCGCAGCGCGGCGACGTGACGCGTCCCGGCGGGCCACGCCGCCCACAGGGGCGCCATCTGTTCCTCCAGGGCCGTGAGGGCGGCGCGGGCCTCCAGCCAGCGCCCGCGCAGGGCCGCGCCCCTCTCCCGCCCGGCCCACAGGTGGTGCCAGTGCCCGGCGGTGACCGGCACGCCCGCTGGTGGCTCAAGCGCGACTGGCAGCTGAGGCTGGGCGGGGTCGGTGGGGGGCGTCCGGCTGACCTGCTCCGCGAGCCGCAGGGCCTCCTCGCCGGTTACGCCAGGCCCGGCCCAGTCCTCGAGGGCCTCCAGGCACATGGCGGCCTGCGCGGCGACGGCGGCGTGCCGGACCAGCAGGTTCCGCGCGGCCGCCAGATCGCTCTGCGTGAGGACCGCGCCGGGTGCTGGCTGGTCCGGTTGCTCCGGCGCGGCGATCTCATACGGACTCCGATTGAATGGCTGACAAAGCCGTTCAATCCGAGCGGAGCGAGCAGGAGAGAAACGGGTTCCGGACGTGGAGTTGACGGATCGGTGGTGTTCCGATCTGTCAACGAAACAAACGGAATCCGTATCAGCCTGCCGGGCGGCGCGCTGCAGCTGTGTCAGACGCCCACTCAGGACGTCCAGCAGGGCGAGCTGTGTCTCTCGCGTGCGGGCCAGCCGGTCCTGCTGTGCACGCCGACGCTGCGCCTCGCGCCTCTCCTGCTCACGCCGGGCCGCTGCTCGCCGCGCCGCCTCGTGCCGGACGCGCGCCTCGTGCAGCCGGGTCCGTTCCAGCGCCTCCGCCCGCACCTGCAGGACGGTCACCAGCGCCGCGCGCCCTGACTGCCGAGCGGCCTGCTCGCGCGCCGCGTGCTCCCGTGCGGCCGCGTCACGCAGCGCGCCGAGCTGCCGCGTGACCTCCGCCGGATCGCGCAGGTGCGCCGGGAACGACGCGAGGTGACCGAGCAGGGCCGCCGTGGCGTCCTGTTCGCGGCGCGTGGCCTCCTCCAGCCGTTCCCACAGTGGGCGCGCCTCCGTACGCCGCGCCTGGAGGTCCACCCAGCGGTCCCAGGTGGGCAGCGCGTACACCTGCTGCGCCGCGGACCAGCTGGACGCCGCCTGCTGACGCGCCGTGCGGATCGCGGCCCGCGTGCCCTCGTCCTGATCCCCGATGGCCCACAGCGCGGTCTGGGCGGCGTGCTGCCGCCGGGCGAGGTCCTGCCGCTGCTCGTTGAGTCGCGCGTGTTCCCGCGCGACCTAACCGGGGAGGTCCGCCGGGTCCGGGACGGGCCGCACGCCCTGCTGCCGCGCGCAGAACTCGTAGGCGAGCAGGGCCGCCGCCTCGTCCGCGCGCGCCTGATCCACGGCCCGCTGCAGCGCCCCCGCCTGACCGGACACGGCGTTCCACAGCGTGGCCAGCCCGCGCCCCTGCGTCGCCGCCTGCCGGGTGAGGGCCTGCGCGAGCTGCGCCCGGACCGCCGTGAGCCGGTTCGCGGTGGGACCCAGCGCCGCCAGCGCCTTCACGCGGGCCGCGTCGCGGTCGTGCGCGGCCCGCCGCGCCTGGATGGCCGTGAGGTCCGAGGTCCACTGCTCGCGCTTCGCCTGCCGGTCCTCCAGTTCCTGGTGGAGCCGTGCGAGGCGGCGCTCCGCGTCCTGCTGAGCCGAGGCGGCGTCCGTCACCTGAGCGGGCAGCTCGCCGGTGTGCAGCAGCGCCACGACGCTCAGGGGCAAGTCACCGCCGGCCCAGGCACGCAGGGCCGCGCGGCAGGCCGCGAGCTGCCCTGCGGCCTCGTCCCGCTGTCCGGCCAGGGTCTGGAAGGTGTCCAGTTGCGGACCGTCCGGCGTAACCACCGGTTCGGGTGGCGTGACTGACACGGGTGGCATGACCGGTCCGGGATCGTCCGTCCGGTGCCGTGGGTCCTGCTCCGCGCGGGTCAACTTCTGGGACGCCTGTTCATCGTGATCCCATCGTGTCACGGGGTCGCGTCAGGTGCTGACGCACATGTGGCCCCGCCGCGCCTCATGAGTGACACTGATGCCCGATGAGCGACACTGGAGCGGTGAAGCGGCTGCGTGGAACGGACGGTCGGCGCCTGCCCGCCGGGGACGCGCGCCTGAACGTGACCGCGCGGGGGGGCGCCGCGCCCTCACGTCGCTGCTGGATCAGGAGGCCGTGCGGGCCTTCGTGGACGCCGAGGGTCAGGTGCTGGACGCCGACATGCGCCGCGCGGAGACGGACGAGACCCTGTCAGTGGAGGCGCAGGGGGGCCTGATCCGGTCCGTGCTGCTGCGGCAGGCACTGCTGATCGGCCTGACGGGGTACGCGGCCGCGCCGGACGCCGAGGTGCTCAAACTGCTGTTCGACCTCTCCACGACCCTGTCGGGCCTGGATTCGCCCGGCGCGGCATGGTCCGGCGCCCACCTGTCTGCCGAGCTGGCGTCCGCGCTGGCCGCGTCAGGCCTGGGGGACCTGGAGCGCGTGCCGCTCCTGCCCGGCGAGGACCATCACGCGGTCCGCCTGCTGCTCGACCGGGCCGACGCCCCTGACGAGGTGCTCGCGCGGCTGCGCTGGGCCGGGTACCGCCCGCCGCCGCTTCCCCGGTCGCCCCTGAATCCCCTGCGGGCCGCCCTGACCCCCCCGGCGACCCGCGTGCCGGAACGCATCCCGGCCGAGCAGGACCTGCGCCGCCTCGCGCACAGCGCCCTGGAGGGAGAACGGAACGCCGCGCTGCTCCTCCTGACCGTCAACGCCCGCGACCGGCTGGAGAACGCGCCGCTGACCAGCGTGCTGGACCTGACCCTGGTGCTGCTGCTCACCCTGGAACGCCACCATCAGGCCTCCGGCACGGACGACGCGGTCACCCGGCACCTGCGGGCGCAGCACGCCGACCTGCACGCCCAGCTGGGGGAACCGCACCTTCCGCGGACCCTGCGGTTCCGGCGCCAGCCGCACACCGACCTCCCCGGCCGCACCCGCGACGCCCGGCGGCGCCTGCGGGCGCTGCGTGCGGCGCGGCAGGGCCCCCCCAGTCCCCTGGGGGCGCTGAGTGTACAGGCGCTCCAGGCGTCCCTCGATCACCTCGACGCGCGGCTCGCTCAGGGCGTGGACCCCGAGACGGAACCCGACCTGAAGGCGCACCTGATCCTCACCGCGCTGCAGGCCCTGACCTCCGTGGCCCGCGCGCCCGGCATGCGCCTGCCGGTCCTCGTGGAGACCGCCACGCGCATCTGGGACCTCGATCCCCTGTGGGCGTGGCAGGCCACGCAGCCGCCCGACACCGGCGAGGGGCTGCTGCACGCCGAACTGGGCCAGTGCGTGCAGGCCCTGACCGCCGCGTCGCACCTGACGGGCACCCCGCAGCAGGAGCGGGCGCGCGCCGCGCTGCGCCTCGCGTGCGGGCACCTGCTCGCCGTCGTCCGCCGCGCCGGGCTGCGCCTCCCCGGCCAGTCGTTCCTGGAGGCGTACCTCCAGCCGTTCGGGCCGCTGCAGGCCCTGCCGCTCACGCCAGCGCAGGAGGGGAAACTCCGCCGCGATCTCGCCGTCCTGCTGGCAGAAGCCGCCGCGCACGAAGCGGCAGACGCACCCGCCCCGCCCGACGAGCCCGCGCCGTCCCGCCCCTCCCATGCCCGGCAGGACGCCGGGGCCGCCGCGCCATCCGCCTTGCCCGCGCTGCCCGACGAGGCGACGGGTCACTTTCCGGCGCACGTTCAGGCCGCGCGTACCCTGCTGGGTGGCCGCCGGGTGGTGCTGCTGGGCGGCGTGCCGAGCGCTCCCCACCGCGCCGCCCTCATCCGCAGCCTGGACCTGCGGGAACTCGACTGGATCGGCAGTGACGAGTACGCCCACGGCACCCACGCCCGCGCGCACGTCACCGCCGACACGGCCGTGGCGATTCTCGCCATCCGCTGGATGGGCCACGCGCACAATGCCCTGCGGGACGTCGCGCAGGCCATGCAGGTCCCGTACGTGATGCATCCCGGTGGGCTGTCGCCGTCCAGCGTCGCGTGGCAGGTCATGCATCAGGCCAGCCGGCAGCTGACGCGCGAGCGCGGCTGAGCGGCGCGCCGGAAAGGGCGAGGGGGGGCTCCACGAACTGGACACCGCTGTGAACTGGTCACTCCACGCCCGGACCCCACGGCTCTCCCGTCCACATCCAGGTGCGTGGTAGCGTGGGGGGCATCAGAACGGGGCCGCGCACGTGGGTGCTGCGCCGCGCCGTTCGGGGCGGGCGGCCTACCCCCCGAGTTCCCGCCACGCCCCGGAGGTGACCATGAACTGGACTCCGGCCCTGCGCGCCCTGCTGGTGCTGCTGCTGTGTCTGACTGGCCGCGCGGCGGCGTTCACGCCCGCGCAGTACCAGATCTACTGCGGCTTCCCGTTCTACGACGCCACGCAGTGGCAGCTCACGCCGAACTGGACGGCCCGCTGGAACACGCTGGGGACCCAGGCCGGTATTCCGGACTTCGGCACGCAACTCAGCGGCGGCCTGGCGACCGCCGGGAAGGTCCGGCAGGCGGTTTCGAACGCGGTCACCAGTCGCCTGTTCGGGAACGAGGCCACCCAGGAGTACTACGACAACTGGTACAGCGGGTCCGTGAGGCGGGAACTGGCGGCGCGGGGCATCCACGACCCGGACTTCGGACTGTCTGCCGCCGGGATCGTGCAGCAGTCCCTGCCGAACGACTGCCTGAGTGCCGCGCGACGCCGCACACTCGAGGGCTACGCGGCGCAGGCGATGGCCGCGTACCAGAAACTCGGCTTCACGTCGCCCGGCGGGAAGAACCTCGGGCCGGTCGTGGAGGTCGGCGCTCAGCGGGCCGTGCGTCTGTACGTCCTGCCGCCCGAACTGTACGACGGGGTCGCCACCACCGGCGGACGCTGCAGTGCGGGCGGCCGCATCAGCCGCGAGAACCTGTCGTTCGTCCGCATCAACGCCGATCAGGTGAGCGGCCCGGACGCCAAGGCGTTCTACATCATCGCGCATGAACTGTTTCACGTGGTGCAGGCCGCGCAGGCACTGGAAACCGGACCTGGCCTGGACCGCTGCGACCAGATCCACCACTGGCTGCACGAGGGCATGGCCGACGCCATGGCCCTGCAACTGACCCGCGAGCGCTTCCCGGACTACCGTCCCGGCCTGTCCGACGACATCGGCCTGAACTTCTACGGCCTGCGCTCCATGAGCCTCAGCCTGCCGCAACCGCACGCACCGACCGCCTCGGACCTGCGCAACTACCGGGCCAGCAGCTTCTGGCGGCACCTCGCCGACCGCTACCACGGCGGCAAGTACAGCGTCTACGCCCAGTACCTGGACCTGCCGGAAACGAACGCCGGGCGGGACGACTGGCTCAACCACGCCGACATTCTCGTCAGCCGCGACGCGGCCGTCACCATCGCCCCCGAACAGCGGCAGGCCGGGCGCAACGGCCTTTACCTGACCCTGCCGGACTTCTACACCGAGTACGCCACGTGGGGCACCGAGAAGTTCTCCTGGATTGGCGACGCCGCCTGGATGAAACAGGCGTTCGCGCCGTGCCAGACGGTCACGCTGGACGCCAAGACCAACCGCAGCCAGACCCTGACCTTCGCGGACATGCTGCCCTTCTCGGCCCGCTGCGTGCGCGTGAAGGTCACGGGCGTTCAGGTCGGGCAGCGCTTCAGTGTGGTGCCCATGACCGGCCCGCTCGGCAACGGTCTGGCCGACGAACTGCACCTGGGCCGCGCCCGCAGCAACGGCCTGAAACCCTTCAACTGCTATCAGGATTTCAGCGTGAAGCGCCTGGGCCAGACGCTGCATCCAGGCTGCCTGTTCAAGCCGTTTACCGGCACGGACGGCAACGTCCGCGTCTGGCAGGCCGAAGCGGACGAACCCGCCCCCGGCCGCCCCCTGGAGTACCTGTGGGTACTGTCCTGGGTGCCGGCCGACGCCAGCGACAGCCAGTTGACCCGCCGCGCCAGCCCCACCCTGGCGCTCGGGCTGGACGTCACGACCCTGACCTCGGCCCTGCCGCCCAGCCCACCGGCGCGCAGCACCACGGGCGCCCCGGTCCGCAAGCGCGTGGTCGGCGCCGTGAACCTCGACCCACCGGACAGCGCCCAGGAAGTCCTGCCGCTCAGGGGCGCCGAGCAGACCGGCCTGACCGGCGACCTGAACCTCAGCAAACTGGCGTTCGGCGTGCAGGACCCCGGCGTCAGCGCCCTGAACCGCGCCGCGCAGGACGCCACGGACGGCGACCTGTACGCCCTGAGTGTCAGCCTCGCGGACGTGTCGTTCGGCCCGGTCAGTTTTGGCGGTCTGAGCGCCGTGCAGGAGAACTTCGAGAGTGGCGGGGACTTCCTTGGCATCAACCCTGAACGGGCCATCCAGTTCGGGCAGACCGGCACCTTCCGCGCGTGGGTGATGGGTGGCAACAACCAGGCCTCCGAATCGCCCATGAGCCGCCTGTACATCACGCCGCCCGGCCCGGACGGTCTGCCCGGCCCCGGCCTGACCCTGACCGTCACGCAGTTCGACCGGGCCGCGCTGGTCGTGGCGTTCAGCGGCGCGGTGTGCAGCGTGCCCTGGCCGCCGCCCCCGACCCGCCCGCTGGCCGAGCACCTGGCCGCCGCGTGCGCCCGGACCTACCCGGTCAGCGGCACCATCGCGAAACCCCACGCGTTCGTGTACAGCCGCGCGCAGGCGCTGACGGTGGGTGACACGCCCGGCACGCGCCTGTACCGTCAGGACCTGCAGGCATTCCTGCGCGCCGCCCTGCCCGGCCTGACCCCACTGCCCGGCGTGAGCGGCGACAGTGGCGTCAGCGGTGGCAGTTCCAGTGGTGGCAGTTCCAGCGGCACGCCTGGCCTGCAGGTGCCTTCGACTGGCGCATGCCCCCTGAGCGAACAGCAACTGCTGGACTTCCTGGCGTACGCCGACGATCCCGGCGACGGCCCGCCCCCCTTCGACCTGAGCGTGATCAGCGCCCTGAGCAGCCCGGCCTGCATCAGACGGCTCACGGAACTCCAGCCGCAGGAGCCCTGATACGGACTCCGATGGAATGGCTGACAAAGCCGTTCAATCCGAGCGGAGCGAGCAGGAGAGAAACGGGTTCCGGACGTGGAGTTGACGGATCGGTGGTATTCCGATCTGTCAACGAAACAAACGGAATCCGTATGACAGCCCGGTCAGCGGCCCAGGCGACCCTGAAGTCTTTACCCGTTCGTCATCTCAAGCGTTCTTACATTGACGCGTGGTCCGCGCGACCTACAAAGGAGGCATGAAGAGCGTCAATCCGGCCACGGGCGAGACCTTCGCCACGTACGACGAGCACACCACCGAACAGGTGCAGGCCGCCATTGCCGCCGCCCACGCGGCCTACGGCGAGTACCGCCGGACCTCGTTCGAGCAGCGCGGCGTGTGGATGAACGCCGCTGCCGACGTCCTGGAACGCCGCGCCGGGGAACTCGCGCTGCTCGCCACGCGCGAGATGGGCAAGACCCTGGAGGCCGCGCGGCAGGAAGTCCTGAAATGCGCGTCCGCCTGCCGGTACTACGCCGAACACGCCGCGGACTTCCTGGCCCCCGAACCCGTGCAGACCGAGGCGGACGAGGCGTTCGTGACGTACCAGCCGCTGGGCGTGGTGCTGGCCGTCATGCCCTGGAACTTCCCGTTCTGGCAGGCGTTCCGCTTCATCGCGCCGACCCTGATGGCCGGGAACACCGGGCTCCTCAAGCACGCCAGTAACGTGCCGGGCTGCGCCCTGGCCATCGAGGACGTGCTGCGCGAGGCGGGCTTCCCGGCGGGCGTGTTCACGACCCTGCTGATCGGCAGCCGCGAGGTGGAGGCCGTCCTGAAGGACCCGCGCGTGACTGCCGTGAGCCTGACCGGGTCCGAGGGGGCCGGGCGGGCCGTGTCCGCCACCGCCGGAGGGGAACTCAAGCCTGCCGTGATGGAACTGGGCGGCTCGGACCCGTTTATCGTGATGCCCAGCGCCGACCTCGACCTCGCCGCGAAGACGGCCGTGACGGCCCGCACCATCAACAACGGCCAGAGCTGCATCGCTGCCAAACGCTTCATCGTGCATTCGGACGTGTACGACGCCTTCACGGACGCGTTCGTCTCGGGCCTGGAGGCCCTGAAGGTCGGAAACCCGGAACTGGACGGCACCGACGTCGGCCCGCTCGCCACGCCGCAGATCCGCGAGGACATCCACACGCAGGTGCAGGACGCCGTGAACAAGGGCGCGCGGGTCCGCACGGGCGGGCAGCTGCCGCAGGGGCCGGGGAACTACTACCCGGTCACCGCCCTGGACGGGCTGAGCCCCGACATGTCGGTCTGGATGGAAGAAACCTTCGGGCCGGTCGCCCTCATCTTCCGCGTGCAGAGCCTCGACGAAGCGGTCGAACTGGCGAACACCACCACCTTCGGCCTGGGCAGCAGCGCCTGGACGAACGACACCGCCGAGCGGGAACGCTTCGTCGCGGACCTGGAGGCCGGGTCGGTGTTCATCAACTCGATGGTCGCCAGCGACCCGCGCCTGCCGTTCGGCGGCGTGAAGAACAGCGGCTTCGGGCGTGAACTGGGCCGCCACGGCATCCTGCAATTCGTGAACATCAAGACCGTGTCCATCGGCGCGCCCGGCGGCGCGCACCACAGCAAGACCGAATGAGAGCAGGTTCCACCCTGGAGCGCACAGCAAGCCCCAGGTGCTGCATCCCCAACAGCTGTCATGCGCGACTGAATTGAGTCCAAACCGGACAGGGCCACCCGGTGGCCCCCTCGTCCTTGCGTCGCTTCGCTCCGCAGCCCTGCGAGGGGAGAGGGGACAACGGAAGGCGACCCGGTCAGAGGCAACACCATTCCATCCTGTAATGGTCGGTGCGGGGGGGACCGAGAGGATGTATCCCTCCCGCGCTCTGCTGTCGAGCGCCCTCCACGGCAGTTGAGCGCCGCCGGAACGGCGTGGTTCAATGTCCTCCAGTCGGCCATGATCGGTGAACGAAGCTCGTTTCTGCCCGGCGCATGGCCTGTCACGACCGCCATTCCTGGTGGGGGAGGCTGAAGATGAACAGAACGCAGAAGGTCCTGATCGTGGGGGCACTGGCCGTCGGGAGCTGGTCGGTGGCGCAGCAGGTGCAGCGGACCCTGAATCTCGTCATCAACGGTAAAACCGCGACGGAGAAAGCCATTGTCGTGAACGGGAAGACCTACGTTCCCGCGAGCGAGCTCCGCACGCTGGGCTTCACCGTGACTGCCACGGGAACGGCGCTGACGATCGGCCAGGGAGGGGCCACCGGTGCGGGTGGCAGCGCTGGATGCGCCAATGAGACGCTCTTCAACGGGCTGTGGCGGTTCACGCTTCTGGGGGACATGAAGCGCGGGGATGAGTACGGCGCGCCCACCTGGTACTTCGACGCCGAGGTCCGGAACGGCACGCGCGAACCTGGCCGTCTGGACTGGGCCGGGTTGCGGCAGGTGAACTTCGTGTACGCGGATGGGCGCGTCGTCCCCGGCGAGGCCCGAGACTTCAGTATCGATATCGCGCCCGGCGCGGCCAGTCGTGGGCGACTCACCACGGCAGGACTCACCGACGCGCGGAATCTCAACGAACGCCCCGTCAAACTGCTGCTGGTCTGGGATGAAACGGTCCGGAAGGACGCGAACCTGCGCTTTGACCTGACCTGCACGCGCTGACCTGCCGCCCGATTCCTCCGAGCGGAACCGTGTGCCGACCGGCAGGCCCGACTACTGTCGTTCCTTCCCTGCTCCAGGATCAGGCGCAGGGTCCTGAAGGCGGTCACGCTGGCGTCGTGATCTCTTCAAGACCTGTTGCGCAGTAGAGGTCGGAGCAGGTAGGTTCAAGGGTGTTGCGGCTTGAGAAGCTGAAATCCAGGGGGCGGTCCTTTGAACGGCTGGTGGGGTTGAGTCCTGCCGAGTTTGACCAGCTGCTGATTGAACTGGAGCCCTTGTGGGAACGGAGTCATCACCGCTCCCTTTCCCGCGCCGGACGGGTCCGGCGCATCGGAGCGGGCAACACCTTCAAGCTCGACCTCAGCCAGCGACTGCTGGTCACGCTGCTCTATCTGCGACAGTACTTCACCATGCATGTTCTGGGCATCCTGTTCGATCTGGACGCGGCGAACATCTGCCGGAACATCCATGCCCTGCTGCCGGTCCTGGAGCAGGCGTTGCCTGCTCCCCTCCGTCCCCGGACGCTCCAGGCCGAGCCGGATGAGGCTCCTGGAGGGGCGAGCAGGAACCCGAGGAAAATACGCTCTCTAGAGGAGTTTCTGGAGATCTTCCCCGAACTGACCGACGTGATCGTGGATGGGACTGAGCAACCTCGCGGGCAGCCGAAAGTGAAGAAGGGGGAGAACCCCGGCAAGAAGGCGGTCGGGCGGCCCAAGGACAAGAAGCGCTTTTACAGCGTCAAGAAAAGGACCCATACCCTGAAAACCCAGGTGGCGGTGACGCCCGAAGGACAGATCGTGCACCTCAGTGCGACCGCCAGCGGTCGCACCCACGACATGAAGGTGCTGCGACGTTCCCGACTGATGAACCGACTGCCCAGGCACGTCCGGGTGTGGGGAGACCGGGGCTATACCGGAATGGAGAAGGTCTATCCGGACTGGGAAACCATCGTGCCCGCCAAACGACCGAAGAACGGCGAGTTGAGCAAGGAGCAACGTGAGCTGAATCGGCTGATCTCCAAGGTGCGGATCAGCGCTGAGAATGCCATCGGCCGCATCAAGAAATTTCGCGTCTGCAAGGAGTTTTTCAGGAATCGGACCTCACAGCACGGCGTGATGTGGGGGTGTGTCGCCGGACTCGTCAATCTCCGTTGGCAACGCCGCCACCACCTCTGCACGCCCTGAGCGTAGGGACAGATCAGTGGGGAGCCGCGAATCGGCTCCCCACTGATCCTTCAACTACTGCGCAACAGGTCTTCACTTCACCACCACGCGGCCTGTCGCAGGTGTCTGTCTTCCCCACGCGTAGGGACCGCCGGCGGTCCCCTGCGCCACCCGGAACACTGACCTGTCACCTCCGACGGGCTTGTGTGTCGGTCCCGCAGGCGCTGCTGGGCAGGTCCGCGAATCCGCTCGGATCGGTGGTGGTAGCCTAACCCTTTCAACGCCTCTGATCTGATGCTGCTCATATCAGATCACCTGCGCCTCTGAAGCGCGACACCAGTGGTGCGACAAGTTGTCGTCAGGCGTCACGTACGGTGCGCGCATGACCGCGACGCTGCACGCCCCGACCGTCACCTCCGAAGACACGCCTCGCAGCTGGCAGAAATCACAGCGTCTGACCGCGCTGCTGGCCGAACTGCAGGCCCGGCCGCAGACCACCGCGCAGCTCGCCGCGACGTTCGGCGTCGGGCAGCGCAGCGTGCAGCGCGACCTCGAGGCGCTGCGGCAGATGGGGCACGCCGTGCACGAGGAGACCCCCGGCACGTACGTCATTCCCCGCAACGGGACCCTGCTGCGCCCCGCCGAGGTGCTCGCCGCGTATACCGCGCTGCGCCTCGCGCATCATCACTCGCCCGCACTGGGCGGCCACTACCGCCGCGCGCTGCACACGCTGTCCCTCGCGCTGCCCGAACAGGTCCGGCACACCCTGAACGCCAGCCTGCGCGGCGGGGGCGGCACCCTGTTCACGGACCGGCAGATGGAACTGATCGCCAGCGCCTGGCTCGACTCGCAGGTGCTGCGCTTCGATCACCGCGAGTCGAACGGCGTCCTGCGGACCGGCGTGGACCTCTGCGTGTACTTCGTGGAGATCAGCCGCACGAGCCTCGCGCCGTTCGTGATCGGACTGAACCGCGCGACCGGCACCGTGGAAACATACAAACTGTCACGCATGACGAACCTGTGCCTGCTCGGCGAACGGTACGAGGCCGACCCCACGTTCGACCCGCAGGCGTACCTGTCCGACGCGTG
The DNA here is from genome assembly GCF_013337115.1 of Deinococcus sp. JMULE3. Classification (NCBI taxonomy): domain Bacteria; kingdom Thermotogati; phylum Deinococcota; class Deinococci; order Deinococcales; family Deinococcaceae; genus Deinococcus; species Deinococcus sp. JMULE3. The sequence goes on along the minus strand of NZ_SGWE01000005.1, from coordinate 56,182 downwards.
GGGCGTCATCGGCAGCCTGGGCGGCGTGACCGTCACCGTGCGCTTTGACCCCGACGCGGCGTACCGGGTGCTGGAGGGCGGCTTCCCGCAGTCCACCCTGATCCGCGGGGACGGGTTCGTGGACATCGAGTTCCACGCCGGTGTGGACGAGACGGGACTGCCGCGGGAACTGCTGCCGTTCCTGCTCAGCTGGGGCGCGCGGGCCGAGGTCCTGTCGCCCCCCGAGGTGCGCCGCGCGTGGCTGGCCGAACTGCGCGACGCCCTCAGCCGCTTCGGTGACTGAAACGGACTCCGGTTGAAAGGTGTGCAGAAACGCTCAACCGGAACCCGTATGACGTGACCGGCACCGGCTGGATGGACCGGAGCTCCGCGCCCGTCTCGCCGCGCTGATCCGCCGCTCCGCCGGGCAGCCCGCCACCACCCTGCCCCTCCCCGGCGGGTTCGGCCTGAACGTCCTCAAACGCGCCGTGAGTGGCCCGCGCGGGCCGGTGCCCCTCACGCCCCGCGAGTACGACCTGCTCGAGGGCTTCGCGCTGCACCCGGAGCGCGCCTACGCCCGCGAGGACCTCCTGTCGCGCGTCTGGGCGTCCCAGCCGGACGTCGAGAGCCGCGTCGTGGACGTGTACGTCGGGAACCTCCGCCGCAAGCTGGGCGACGGCGTCATCGTGACCGTGCGCCGCCATGGCTACCGCCTCGGAGACCTGCCGTGACCCTCCCGTCCGGAGACCTGCCGTGACGCTCCGCTGGCGCCTCACGCTGATGTACGCCGCGCTGCTGGCCGCGTCCCTGCTCATCGCCGGGACACTCAGCTACCAGGGCGTGAAACAGACCCTGTACGGCACCCTGGACGCCACGCTGCGCGCCGAGGCCGTCACCGCCGCGGACGTCGAGGCCAAGCCGGAACTGGAACCCGACCCGGCCGTGGCGGCAGTGCTCGATCAAATCAACAACCAGAACCCGGTGCGGATCACGATCTTTCACGAGGACGGCCGCCTGCGCGACCGCGGCCCTTCCAGGGTCGGTTTTGCCCCCGTGCCCGGCGCGCGGACCGCCGCGCACGAACGGGTGTACACGCTGCCCATCCCCGGCGGGTGGGTGCAGGCCAGTCAGTCCAACGCGGAGCTGATCGCCTCGCTGCGCGTCACCCTCTGGCAGCACCTGCTGCTGCTGCCCGGCGTGCTGATCGTGTCCGTCATCACCGGGTACGCCCTCGCGCACCGCGCGCTGCGCCCGGTGGACGAGGTCACGGCCGTCGCCCGGCGCGTCGCCCGCAGCGGCCAGCCCGGCGAACGCGTCCCGGTCGCGCCCGGCACCGACGAACTCGCCCGGCTCACCTGGACCATCAACGACATGCTCACGCAGCTCGACCTCCAGCTCGCCCACGAGCGCCTCTTCGCGCACGCCAGCGCCCACGAACTCCGCACGCCCATCAGCGTCGTCCGCGCCGCCGCCAGCCTCGCCCTGGAACACGACCGCGCGCCCGCCGAGTACCGCGAGGCCCTCCGCCAGATCCACGCGGTCAGCGAGGACATGAGCGACCTCACCGACCGCCTGATGGCCCTGGCCCGCTCCGCCCGCCCCCACCGGCTCGAACCGGTGAACCTCGCGGACGTCGTCCTGATGGTCACCGAACTCCACGCCGCCGAGGCGCACGCCCGGCGCGTCCACCTGAGCGTCACCGCGTCGGACGCCGCCGTCACCGGCGACCTCGGCGCCCTGGTCCTCGCCGCCGGGAACCTCGTGCAGAACGCCGTCCGGCACGCCCCGAGCGGCAGCGCCGTCGAGATCCGCAGCGGCACCGGCGCGCTGGGCGCCCACCTGACCGTCCAGGACAGCGGTCCCGGCATTCCCGCCTCTGAGGTCGCCCGGCTGCTGCGACCCTTCGAGCGCGGCCAGGGCAGCCCCGGCGGCGCCGGACTCGGCCTGGCCCTCGTGCAGGCGGTCGTGCAGGCCCACGGCGGCCAGCTCAGCTTCGACCGGCCCCCCGGCGGCGGCCTGCGCGCCTGCGTGGCACTCCCCCGCGCATGAACACCGTCCGCTGGACCCGCGAGGAACTCCTGCGCGCCATGAAGGCGTACATTACCCGCCACGCCCACGTCCCCACCCGCGCGCACTACGACCGCACCCGCGGCGCTGGACCCGACGCGCGCACCATCACCCTGCGCCTCGGCCCCTGGAAGGGTGCGTGGCAGACCGCCCTGACCGAAACGCTCTGCGCCAGTCCAGGCGCACCAGCCGGACGCCTCGCCCCGCCGCCCCGACCGGCGCCGCGCCTGCAGGACCTCGCCGACACCGAGGCCGCCCTGCGACTCGGACAGCTGCTCATCGACGCCGCCGCGCGGCCGAGTGACATCACCCTCACCTGTTACGTCGCCAGCCTGCCCGAACCGCACCTCGTGTTCCACGCCCGGCAGACCGGCAGCTGGCACGCTCACACCAGCTGCCCCGTCCGCGACCTGCGGAGCGGACCTGAACACGCGCGCGTCGCGCTGCGCGCCCTCCTCACGCAGGCCCGCGACCTATGACACGGATTTCGTCTGTTTCGTTCACGACCCGGAAGGACGCCAGGTGGCCCACTCCACGCCTGGAAGGGCGTTTCTCTCGTGCTCTGCAGCTCTCCAAGTCACGTTGTGGCCACCCGTTCTCTCCGGTCGGATGCGTTGTCGACGCGTCGCCATTCCGGACCCGGCCGTCAGGCGGCGCGACTCTGTTTCCAGAGCACAAACGCCAGGAAGGCCAGCAGGCCGATGCTTCCAGTGGCAATGGACAGGACGGCCCAGGGGAGAGGATTGATTCCCAGCGCCCGGGCTTTCGGGATCAGCAGGTACAGGGCGACACTGGCGGCCAGCAGCAGGTCGAACCAGATTTGATTCCCCCACAGGTTGCGGACGTGTTCTGGCCAGAAGCCAGTCGCGCCTTCATGGATTCCCGCGTAGAACGAAAATCCGAAAAAGAGAGCAGCCAGGGTGGCGGGAACAACCCATGGGCCGGGTGCGTCGGTGCGGCGAGACAGGGCGAGCGTGACGGCGAACAGGAGGGTCAGGGCGCCCGCAACGAGCGGGGCAACGGTGATCCAGGTCATGGGTGCACTCCTTCAGAGGTGCCCCGCGTCCAGCAGCAGTTGTTTCAATGCCTCGTATCCGGCGTTGGCCCCCTCTTCGTCGCCGGTCGCGAACCGGACGATCAGCAGTCCGGTCAGGCTGCTGAGCAGCACGCGGGCGACGGGTTCCGGGGCGTTGACCAGGTGCGCGGCAGCCATGTGAAGCCAGCCCTGCAGCGCGTCAGTGGCGAAGTGCGCGTAGTGGGCGTGTCCGTCGATGGCGCGCAATTCGACTTCGAACAGGCTGCGCAGGAACGGTGTCATGTGGGGGCTGGACAGTTGAGCCCAGAGCGCGTCGAGTCGTTGGGTTGGGGAGAGGTGTGGTGCGGGGGCAGTGAACAGCTGGGTCTGCTGGTGGAAAATGCGGGTGAGGACTTCGGTGATGAGGTGTTCTTTGCTGGTGAAGTGGTAGAGCAGAAGTCTCGGGCTCACGCCGAGGGCGGTCGCGAGGGGCCGCAGGCTGAGGTCGCTCAAGCCGTGTCGCAGAACATAAGTGACCGCGTTGTCCAGAAGAGCCGCTCTGGCTTGGGGGTTTGGTGGTCGTCCCATCAGAATTGCAGGATAGTGTGGTGATCGTCCAATATTGCCTCCACGACCGTTACATGAAACGATCGTAGAGGAAAAAGAGGGCGGTGTCAAGCCGACTGCGCGGCGGGAATGCGATGTGGTACGCGTGTCAGGAGCCCATGGTCTCCCGCGCCGCCCCCGGCACTGGGGGAGTGCATTCCAGCCTGGGCAGGTTCGCCGCTGTGGTCACCGGGCGTGGGGTCGCGATCAACCCACCACGGCCTGACCCACTTCGGCCACAGTGCGCTGCACGCCCACCAGAGGCTCGGTTCCTGATGACCACGCAGCGCGCCGGAAGGGTGTTGTCAACCGGAGTGTGGCTGGAACGGGCGCAGGCCCTGGGCTTCGCGGAAGCGGCAGCCGAACTCCGCCGCCTCGCCCCCTGACCGGTTGGCGGTGCGTCTGCCGCCGCGTTCGCCAGAGTGTTCTGGACACGACTGGCGGGGTCACCTCACGGGGACGCCGGGTACAGCGTGAGGCCCAGCAGGTGCGCCGCGCCGGGCCGCTGCCGGGCCGCGTAGCGGGCGTAGACGTCCAGCAGTTCGGCCTGCAGCGCCTTGGCGTCCTCGGCACTCAGCGTCAGGGTACTGCTGACGTCCACCACCGCCGGGGCTTGCAGGTCCCGCAGGTCGTCCATGGTCGCGCCGCGCTGCTCCGGCCGGGCCAGTTCGGCCACCAGATCCGGCGTGCCCGCCGTGACGCGCAGGCCCCACCCGCCCCCGGCGAGCAGCGCGGCCCTCACGCGCCGCACCTGCGCCAGGAAGGCGTCCTCATCCGGATGCAGCAGGGTATCCGGCCCGCCCGGCACCTGCAGGCCCGGCACGAACACCGGCAGCGGCAGTCGGTATACCGCCTGCGTCCGCCCGCGCCGCGTGCGCCGACCCGCCGCGACCAGCACGCCGGCCTGCACGGCGCGCCGCGCGCGGTACCGCACGGTCTCCAGCGGCAGGTTCAGCGCGCGGGCCGCGTCGGCGATCACCTGCCCGTCCCCCTGGAAGGCCGCCAGGATGCGCCGCGTGTCCGGGTCGGTGAGCAGCCGGGCAGCCAGGGCAGAGTCGAGGACGATCACGTCTTCACGCTACCCGGTCAGCGGACCTGGGTGGGCAGCGTCCAGGCGCGCACGGTGCCGTCCGCCCCGGCCGTCAGTGCCCGTCCGTCCGGCAGGACGAGGACATGCCAGAGCTCCCCACTGACCTGCGCCTGCCCGGCGGGCTGCCCGGTGGCCGTCCAGGCGTTCACGCGGCCCGTTTCGCCCACCGCGACGACCTGCGCGTCCGGCGTGAAGGCCGCCCAGCGGGTGTCCTCGCCGCCACTCAGGGTGCGGCGCAGGCGGCCGGTCGCGGCGTCACGCAGCAGGATCCGCCCGTCCTGATGCGCGCTGGCCAGGGTGCGCCCGTCGGGGGAGAGGCTCAGGCCGTTCACCTCGTCCAGGCCGTAGTAGGCGCGGCGGGTGTGCGTGGCGGGCACGTTCTGCTGCCGCCAGCGGACCCGGCCCGTGCCAGCGTCCAGCGCGTAGGTGGCGCTGTCCTCCTGCCCGGTGCTGAGGTGCAGCGTCCGGCCGTCCAGACTCCAGGCGGCGGCCATGACGTCGCCGCGCAGCCGGCCGCGCGGCCCGTCGGGCGTGACCTGCCAGTACCCGCCCGCGTCGCCCAGCGCGAGCCGCTGGCCGTCCGGGTGCCACGCGAGGGCGAACACGCGCCCGCCGGGCGAGTCGAGCGTGCGAGGTGGGCGGCGCAGGTCGTCCCAGACGGTCACGCCGCGGCTCATGCCGGCGGCAGCCAGTCGGCCCGCGCGGCTGAAGGTCGCGCCCCACCCGCCGCCGTCACTGCCGGGCAGGACGCCCAGGGGACGCAGTGTCCTGGGGTCGAGGCGCTGCACGTCGCGGGCCGTGCCGACCACGAGGGTGCGGCCATCGTCGCTCAGGGCGACACTCTGGGCGGGCGCGCCGACGTCCACCTGCCCGGCCGGGTGCAAGGGGGGTACCGGGGAAGGGGCAGCGAGACTCAGGCCGAGCAGCAGCGGGAACAGGACGCGCATGGCTTCAGCGTGCGGTAGGTGAACCGGAATGGACAGAGGGTCTTTCCGGTTGCCCGCGTTTGTTCAGTCCCTCTGCATCAGGTGGACTCGAAGAGCTGGGCCGCAGCGTGAGTACGTGAGAAGGACCGTGGTCATGCAGATGAAACTGGGAACCGCCGTGAACCCGCCCCATGCTCTGTTTCGGAGGTGTGACACGCCGTCCTGCCCGGCAACGTTCAGATCTCCTGCGGACCTTGACCGGGCTGGGCCATGACGACGGCCCGCGGCCAGCGGCGTCAGGTCTGCCGCGCGTCTGTGCGTTCATGATCGCCGCTCGCGAACCACGCGGCGAGGCCTCCCGCACCGCCGAGCAGGGTGCTGGTTCTCAGCGGAGGGTGATGGGCGCCTGGGGGGCGCAGCAGCCGGTGGCGGGCTCGCAGCCGTTACTGGCCGCGTCCGGCGGGGTTGCGCAGGCGTCCCCGGCTTTGCACTGCACGCCGGGTGTGCGCAGGTGCACGGTGATCTGCTCGGGTTGAATGTCGATGTGGGTGACGTGGTACTGCAGGGCCGGGGTACTGGCATTCCCGTACTCGAAGCGGACTTCAGCTTCCGCGCGGACCGGGATGTGCTGGGCGACGCGGTCGTAGATGGCCAGGAACTTGCGGTTGGTCATGAAGCCGGTTTTCGCGTCTTCGGCACTGCCGTCCATCAGCTGAATGACGGTCTCGCGCCAGGCATTGGCCTTGCCCCCGCAGTCCATGGCGTCGATGGTGACGGCCTTGACCTCGGTGACGTGGTAGCCCGCCGGGACGAGAAGCTCGCCGTGCAGGTGGAACTGGAGGGGCTGCTGGGGGAGGGTGCGCAGGGCGGTGATCAGGGTGTCGGTGGTGGTGTGCTCGCTGAGGCCGGGGATGGGGGCGGTCTGGGTCATGACAGGGCTCCTGATTGATGTTCTTCGATGGGTGAGGGCAAAAGAATCAGCAGGTGGGGCAGGGCGTACCGGAAACCGGCAGCTGCACGATCACCGGCGGGGTCGGGCGGCCAGGCGCCGGGTGGGCGAGCAGGGCGCGGCGGGCCATCTCGGCTTCGCGCAGCAGGTCCTGGTGGTGGGTGAGGGCGACGAGGTGCAGGGTCAGGGGGTTCATATGGCCTCCTTGCGGGTCTGGGGCACGGCGGTCAGCAGGGCGCTGATGGCGGTGCGGGCGAGGTGCAGGCCCTCGGCGCTGAGGGTGTAGTACGTCCATTTGCCGCGCTTTTCAGTCGTGACCAGACCCGCTTCGACGAGGATCTTCATGTGGTGGCTGGTGGTGGGCTGGCTGAGCCCGAGCCGTTCCTGGACGTCGCAGGTGCAGACGCCCTGCCCGGTGGAGCAGCAGCCGGCGTCGGCGGTGGCGAGGAAGTGCAGGGCCCTGAGGCGGTGCACGTCACCCAGCGCTTTGAAGACGGCGGCCGTTCCATCGAAATCCATGGATGTAATCTACCAAATCCATAGAAGAACGTCAATGCGACGGTCGGGGCGGCCCGATCACCGCGGTTCCCAGGTCCATGACACCGCCGCCCAACCGCGTCACCTCCCAACCGCTGCCGTGCGGGATTCAGGTGACTTCAACCCGTAACCGTCGTCCGACCACGATGGCTACGATCCGCCCCATACCCGGACACCGCGCCGACGGTCCACTGCCGGTCCGGCGCCCCGGCCGCGCCCAGCGGTCAGGTCGTCAGGACGGGGGGCGTGCGGAAGCGGCTGCGCTGCCAGTACCGCACGAAATCCTCGATCTGCGCGATGAACTCCGTGAAGGACGGGTGTTTGATCAGGTACGACGTGACGATCAGGTCGTACGCGCGGTCCACGTCATCCGGATGCGCGGACGACGAGAGGATCACCACGGGCAGGTACCGGAATTCCGGCGCGGCGCGGATCGCGCCCAGCAGGTCCAGGCCATTCAGGCCCGGCATGTTCAGGTCGAGCACGACCACGTCCGGCAGGAGTCCCGCCACGCCGTGGTCCCGCAGCCACGGCAGGACCTCCGCGCTGTCGTGCAGGACGTACAGGCGTACGGCCTGCCCGGTCGCCGCGAACGCTTCCCCGGCCAGTTCGCAGTCGGTCGGGTTGTCGTCCACCAGCAGGATCGACAGGGCATGAACCTCGTGAAGCGGCATGCGGCCAGTCTGACACGGACGCCGCAGCTGAATCTGACCGGCGCGCCCGGTCCGGACTGCCTCCTGCGCCGCCCTCCGGATGCCCAGGCGGTCAGTTGCGCTGTCTTCCGGAGGCGCGCCGGTGCATGATGACGGCATGCCCATCCTCGTCGAGCAGTTCCACCCGGACGCCTGGGCGCAGCTCACGCGGACATTCCCCTGTGTCAGTGCCCAGCGCCGGGCGCCTGAGGTGCACCCGGGCGAGCCCCTGGAGTTCCTGCTGCTCGACCACCTGGGCTGGACCTCACAGGTGGGCCGCTGGGGGCTGCGCCCGGCAGGTCCGGCGTCGGCCCTGAGCGCCCTGCAGGCGCCCGTGGAGATCCTCGGGGCGCACCGGACGTTCCGTGACCTGCTGGCGTCGGGACGCTGCGTGATTCCCCTGGCGGCCTACTGGGACGCCCCGACGGGCACCCCGGACCTGCCGGTGCGGGCCCTGGTGGGTCCACGCGAACCGGCGCCGCTGTACGCGGCGGGCGTCTACCAGCAGGAGTGGACGCCGCGGGGCCTGCAGTTCGCGTGCGCGGTCGTGACGCGGCCTGCCGGGCCGGGCCTGGCGGGGATGTTCGCGCGGATGCCGGCCCTGCTGCGTGAGGAGGACCTGACGGTGTGGATGACGGCCGCGCCGCGTGACGCGCGGGTGCTCGCGCGGGACGGACAGCGCCGCCGGGGAGGACCTCACCGTGTCGAACGCGCGCGTCATGGGTGTCGTCACGCGCGGTTTCGCCGGGCAGTGACCGTCAGGGGGCGCTGAGCTCGCCAGCCCCGGTGCATTCGCGGAACTGGTCGGTCCACTCGCACCGGAGTTCGCGAGGCACATGCGCGGGCGGCGCGCCGGTCCGCGCGGCGTCCAGCAGGTCGCTGCTCCAGGTGTACGCCGGGTGCAGCGTGAGGACCCCCTGACGGCAGCGGATGACGTCCGGGTCGCCCAGCAGGGCGCGGACGCGACTCACGTCCCGCCGGATGCGCGCCGCCTGGTGGAACGCGTCGTGATGGCGGACGCCCCGCCCGCCGGTGCTGGGCAGCAGGTCGCACGCGGCCCGCTCGACGCTCTCCCCGGCGTGCGCCAGGACGTAACTCAGCAGCAGGGGCAGCCGGGGGGCGTGCGCGCAGTCGATGACGGTCCCGCCGACGTGGATGGCGGGCTGGCCGAGCACCTGAAGATGAACGTGCCGGCTGACCGGCGTGTCCTGCGCTGGGCGCGCGGTGGGGGGCAGGGTCAGGGTGGGCGGACAGCTGTGGCCGCGCGCGTGATGACGGGCGTGGACGGCGTGCCGCCGCTGTTCGAACGGGTCGGGGTGGAGTTCGGCGAGTGTGTGGTGCGTCAGGTGCCGCGCGACGTCACCGGAGGCGCGGCGCAGTCCGGCGTGCAGGTGCCGCAGCGCGAGGTCGGTCTCGCCCGTGCGGTCGAGCAGGTGGGCGCGCAGGCAGGTGGCGGCGGCCCGCCAGGGCGTGCCGGGGAGGCGCGTGACGTGGCGCTCGGCCCGCGCCAGGGCGGCCGCGGCGGCGGCGGTGTGCCCCTGGTGCAGGTGCGCGTGGGCGAGCAGGAGGCACTGGGCGGCGCACTGCTCCGGTCGGGTGAGCAGCGGTTCGAGGTGCAGCAGGTCGTCGGTGGCGCGTCCGGCGTGCCCGAGCGTGAGGTGCAGGGCGGCGCGTAGCAGGTGCAGGTCGTCCTCGTGCTGGCCGGTGGACGTCGGACCGAGTGGGCGCAGGTGGTCGAGCGCCTGGGCGGCGTGACCGGTCCACGCGAGATGCAGGGCCTCCCGGTGCAGGTCCTGTTGTGGGTGGGGCGCCGCGGCGCGTCCCGGCGCGGCGGGTGACGGAGGTGCGGGCAGCAGATGCAACCAGAACACATGTGATTTCTAGCACGAATTCGATTCATGCGGGTTCAGGTTTCACGGCCCTCACACCCTATCCTCACGCCCGTGAATGGGACCGCGGCACCGACGCCTCCCTCTCCACCCGAGCCCGCCCCACACCCGGAGGAATCATGCACAAACCAGTTCTGGCCGCCCTCGTCTCCCTGACCGCCCTGCTCGCTTCCTGCCGTGACCAGGTGACCACCACGCCCGTCGATCCTGCCACCCTGACCGTGACCAGCAGCGGCACCCTGCAGAACTACACCCCCGACCGCGAGTACACCCTGTATGCCTCTGCCGGGACGAGCACCTTCGCCGTCGGCACGATGAAAGCGGACAAGAGCGTGAAGCTCTCGATTACGCCTGCCCAGGGGGGCACGGCGATGAGTCCTCTCTCGTCACGCCTGCAGGGGTGGAAAAACGACGGGTGCGACGTGTCGAAGGTCAGCGTGGTCGAAACGCAGTACCGCCAGTTCGCAAGCTTCACCTTCACGACCGCCAGTGGCGTGGCGTTCTACACCTTGATGCAGCGCTCACAGGAGGTCGGTGACGGGACCATTAACTGGGACCGCACTCTGCTGAACTACGCCAGTGGGACCGGGAGCATCAAGGGCACCGTGACCTGCCCCGACGGTTTCGCGGCCACCTACAACCTGAACATCAAGCCCGGTTGGAATCACGTCCACTACACGTTCAACTACTGGGCTGGCCCCAAAGTTTGGACAGTTTCGAGTAGAGACTCGGCTCAAGAGCAGGGTACAACATGGGCTCTTTCTGCTTACCCAGGGGACGGTCTGACGTCCACATTTGCGGTGCCCTGTCCGCAAAGGGGGGCGGCAGGCCGCCCCCTGGCCTGCTGAGCAAAATCGTCAGGGGTTCGGTAGCCCAGCGAGGAATGCGGTCTTCTGGCGTTGTAAAAGTTGCGATAGCTGTCCAGGACGACACCGGCGTGCCGCGCCGAGTAGAACACCTCCAGATTCAGACATTCCTCCCGCAACCGAGAGTGGAAACTCTCAGCGAAGCCGTTCTGCCACGGTTTCCCTGGCTGAATGAACCGAGTGCCAACGTCCTGAACCGCCAGCCAGATCCCCAGGTCGCGGGCGATGAACTCCGGGCCGTTGTCGCTGCGGATGAATCCTGGCGCGCCACGCTTGGCAATGACCTCGTGCAGGACGTCCTTCACGTCCATGGACGTGAAGGACTCCGCCACCCGCAACGCCAGGGACTGACGGGTGAACTCATCAGTCAGCGTCAGGATCTTCAATGTCGTCCCCTCCAGGGTCTGATCGAAGAGGAAGTCATACGTCCACACGTGGTCGGGGTACGCAGCCTGCATGGGAACACCCGCTCCCGTGCGGATCTTCTTCCGGCATCTGGTATTGACCGTCAGGTGCTCTTCCCGCCAGATGCGCCGGACCTTCTTCCGGTTGATGCGATGTCCCTCCTGGACGAGCAGCGCGTGAATGAACCGGTACCCGCGTCGAGGATGCACAAGGGCCAGTTCGCGAATGTGCTGCCGGAGATCCCCATCGTGACGCGGCTTCGGACGGTAGTACCAGGTGGATCTGGGAATGCCCACCAGGAGGCAAGCCCGTTCGGGCTTGACCTGGGCGGCGACGAGTTGCCTCGCTGCCGCCCGTCTCTCGGCGGGCGTCACCGCTTTTTCTGGATCACGTCCTTCATGGCATCGATTTCCAGGCGCTGCTGCCCAACAATTTTCAGGAGGCGGGCGTTCTCCTTCTCCAGACGACGAAGCCGTTTGGCTTCGTCGGGCGCCGTATCGCCGTATTTCTTCTTCCAGGCGTAAAAGGACGCCGGACTGCAGCCGAAGTCACGGCACAGGTCCTCGACTGACTTCTCGCCCTTTTTGGCGTCCTGGAGCAGTTTGATGATCTGATCTTCGCTGAACTGCCGGTTTTTCATGGGGGCCTCGCTTCCCAGCCTACGGCTGGCGGGGGGGCGAGCCTGACTCTCTACTTCATCCCGTCCAGTTTTCGGGGGGCAGACCACTACGACCCCTCGACCAGCACCATCAAAAATGCGGCATACACCACCACGTCCACCTCCACGGCCGTCTCCGGCAACTGGTACGCCTACAAGTCCCAGTAAGTCGTAGTGAGGACAGGCCACCGCCCCCCCAGGTGGCCTGTCCTTTTGTCGTCCGTCGCCGTCTGGTCACGGCGCAGTCACGGCGGGGCGCGTTCACTGCTGTGCAGGCGCGCCCTCACCGTTCAGGTCGGTGCAGGTGCACTGACGGCACGCCCCCTTTCTGGAGGTTAGGTATGAAACGAGCGGCACTTCATCCCGCGTTGACGCTGATTCTGCTCGGGCTGCTGTCCGGGTGCACCAACCCCGGTCAGTCCACGCACACGCCACCGGTCGTCACGCCGGTGAACGCCGTCACGGGCGTGGCGATCACCAGTACCGCCGCGGAACTGCGCAGCGGCGCGCCCGTGACCCTGACGGCTGCCGTCACGGGGACGGGTTCCTTCAGTCGGGACGTGGACTGGACGGTGGTTCAGGGGGGCGGGACGCTCTCCCCGGCGCGCGGCGTGACCACCGAGTACACCGCCCCGACCGTCCTGGTGGATACGGACGTGATCCTGCAGGCGACGTCGGTGACCACGCCGGCCCAGTCGACCCGCATGACGCTGCGCGTGCGGGCCGCGCCGGGGTTCACGCTGGGCGTGAAGGGCAGCGTGGCGCTCGCGGCAGGGGGGACCGCGCAGGTTCCGGTGGCCGTCACCCGTTCTGGGGGGCACACGGCGAACGTCACGGTGTCGACGGGACCGCTGACCGGCGTGAGCGCGGCCCTGGTGCCGTCTGCGGGTGGGTACACGCTGACGCTGGGCGGCGCGGCCCGGACGGACGGCGTGACGGAAGTGACCCTGACCGCGTCGGACGGGCAGCAGGAGGTGCGGCAGGTCCTGCGGGTCCTGCACGTGCCGGCCTCCGCGCGGACCCTGTCGGGCCAGCGGACCGTGTGGACGCCCGAGCAGTACGACGGGAACGACCTGACCGTCGTGTTGCCGGACCTGCAGCCCGACGAGCGGGTGGCGTTGATTCCGTTCAATCCGGACCCCGCTGTGAAGGAGGTGACGTTCGACCTGATCGGGCAGGGGGGACTCGCCGCGCAGTCGCTTGCCGCACCGTCGCTCGGTGCGGGCGCGTTGGCGCAGCAGGCGGTACCAACGCCGGATCTTCACGCCGGGGCGCAGCGAACCCTGCAGGCCGAGGCGGAACGGGCGCTGGCCCGCGCGGGTGCGGCCGGGCTCGGCAGTCAGTCGGTGCCTGAGCCGCGCCGGGTGCTGCGGTCCGTGAACTGGGCGACCGGGCAGATGGAGGACGTCCCGGCCACCCTGAGGGCCGTCACGCCGGACCTGCTCATCTACGTCGATGACCGCGTGGCGGACGGCGCCGTGGACGTGAAACGCCTGGAAGCGGAGTTCGCGGCGGTCGCGCCGACCACCCGCGCCCGCTGGGGCGCAGACACGGACCTGGACGGGAACGGACGGATCCTCCTGCTCGTGACGCCGCTCGTGCAGGGTGGGAACGGCGGCCTGTTCTGGTATGACGGGCCGGGCGTGGCGGCCGAGCAGATCGTCCTGGGGGTCGGCCTGTACGGGCAGGACATGCTGGCGCACGAGTTCAAGCACGTGATCTCCATCGGGCGGCGTGGCGGGGACGACGTGTGGCTGGAAGAGGGACTCGCGGTGGTCGCGTCGGATCTCGTGGGCGCGCCGTCGCACTGGCATACCGACGCGCTGCTGAGCGACCCGGCGGCGCACCCGACCTTCCACCGCGGCGGGACCGGCCCGTACGTGATCGGCAGTTACGGCCCGTACTACCTGCTGTCCCGGTTCGTCGGCGAGCGGGGCGGGGGAGACGCGGCGGGCGTCTGGGCGAAATTCCTCAGCCGCACCCGCAAGGACCTGCCGTCGGTGCCGAACGCGGAGTGGATCGCCGGGGCGTCCCTGCCGGAGGTGTACGCGGACTGGGTGACCACGCTGATGTTCGACCATACGGGCCTCATCGCGGGGTTCGACTATCAGGGGATCAACCTGCGGGACGCGGCGCAGGGGTTCCGGCCGCTGCGGTATCACTTCATTGGGAACGACGCGCGGCGGGTTGTGATGGCGAACCAGAATTTCTTCGTGACGCGCGGCGGCGCCGGTGGGGACAGCGTGATCCGTGTGGCGGGCGTGAGTGGCCGGCCGCACCTGGTGGCGGTGCGCTTCCGGGGGGACCTGCCGTACCTCCCGCCGGGCAGTGTGACGGGTACGCTGGTCAGTCCGGACGGGTCGTCGCTGGATGGGACGCAGGTGTGCGTCGCGACCCACGCGAACAACGTCTACTCGTGCGTGGCGAGGCAATGGCAGGTGCTCAGGACGTCGGCGGCGCAGCAGGCTTTCGAGTTCCAGGACGTCCCGACCGGCACGTACCGCCTGGCCGCGTGGCGGGACAATAACGGCAACGGGCAGCATGACGCCGGGGACTGGTGGGGAAACCTCACGGCGGATTTCAGGGTGGAGGCGGAACGGGCGACCACGCTGGCTCCGCTGACCCTCGGGGTCCGGAAGTGAACAGCGCAGGGGCGTCCACGTCGGAAACGGCGTGCCCTCGCCGCTGCACCGGGGAGCGGCTGCGAGTCACGGTGAATGCGAATCAAGGTGAATGGCGCCGCGTCACGTCCCCGTCAGTTCGAGGCGTTGCGTGTAGGGTGAGGGAAGTCCACCGAGGGGTTGTCCCCGGTTCTGGCTGATCTCCCAGGTGTAGTGCGGGTGGAGTGTCCAGCGGGCCGCGTCGCCTGTTCCGGTCAGGGTGATGGCGGCCCGGTCGCCGATCAGCAGGCGGACGCGTTCGGCGGCGCGGGCGGGCGCCTGGGAGTCCGTGGTGGCCAGGACGTCGTGGCAGAGTGCCGAGGTGGTCTGCGGACTGTCACTGATGAGGGCCGCGAGGAGCGCGGCGGTCGGGGCGGTCAGGCGCGTGTTGATGGGGACGCCGTTGATGGCGAGGCGCAGCTCACCGCGGATGGTGACGGTGACGGTCGTCGTCTGTCTCGGCCCGGCCCCGCGCAGGGGAACGCCGGCCGTGACGAGCGCCGCGTGGACGTCCGGATGGCTGAGGTGGAACAGGGCTTCCTCGTGCCGCTGCTGCAGGTGGTGTGCGGCCTGGGCGAGCGTGGCGGCCTGGGCGGCGTCGGTCCAGCGGGTCCGGTGCAGCAGGGCCCGCGCCTGCCAGGCCGGGTGCGCGGCCGGGCGGTCCTGACTCAGGTGGTCGGGATTCTCGTCGAGGATGCCCTGCAGGATCTCGGCGGCCGCGCGCGCGGCGGGATCCGCGCGCGTGATGGGCAGCGCCCACAGGTCACGCAGGGCCGCGTGGGCATCCGGGTGGCCCGTGACGGTCAGGGTGGTGGTGAGGATCTGCTGGGCGCGCAGGGCGTAGACGGGTTGCGTGGCCGTGTGCCGCGCGAGTCGCGCGCGTTGCGTGGCGAGGTCGGTCTGCCCGGCGGTGAGGGCGACGACGCTGCGTCCGGCGTGCAGCAGGCTGCGTGCGGACCCGCTGCCGGTGGTGGTCAGGGCGGCGTCGAGGGTCTGTCCGGCCTCGGTGAAGCGTCCCAGTTGCAGGAGGACGGAACTGAGGTTGTAGGTGCCGGTCACGTGGGATTCCGCGTCGCGTGTCTTGCGGGTGAGGTGTTCGGCCGTGAAGTGGTGTTCGAGGGCCTCTTCGGGTCTGCGGCGGTATTCGAGCAGGGCGGCGTAGGAGAGGTGCAGGCGGCCGCGCTGGCTGAGGCTGCTGGTGGTGAGGCCGGTCCTGAAGGAGGTTTCGGCGGCCGGGTAGTCGCCGAGGGACTGCAGGCACAGGCCGCGCAGGCGGTGCCATTCACCCCAGTAGGTGGGTGTGGACTGTTCCCGGCATTCGTCGAGGACCTGTAGCGCGGCGCTCACCTGGCTGTCGGCCCAGTGGGTGTGGGCCTGCTGGAGTGGTGCGAACGGGTCGGGCACGGGGGTCACCATAGGTGGGCGGGGCGCAGCGTGAGTCCTCAGGTGTGGTGCGTTGGGGGGTGTATCCCCCCCGGTGCGGTATGGAGTGGGCTGGCGGAGGGGTTTCGAGTGAGTGGTGTATATTGATTGCAGATATGAATAACGGGCGTGCACCCGCCCCAGCGTCATCACCCGCCTCGCCGAGCTCGTTTCCGGCAGGCGCCAGCTTGAGCCTGAGCGAACCGGATGACCGATTCGACGCAGGCTGTACGTAACAGACAACCAGCCCCGCGTGCTGACGCGTCGGCTGGAGCGGTAGTGGCATCCTGGTCGACCCGGTCCAACGTCGTTCCGAAACCTCTGCTGATGCATCAGCACGCGGGGCCGCCGATCCCGTCTGCGGTATGGATACCGGTAGGAGCGACGGGTAGCGCCGCACATAGGGCCGCCCGCCCGTCAAGTCATATCCCTTCCCTGAATACATCCGGTATGCTCTGCACATGGTGCATCCAGCGGACGATCAGGCGCGGGTCCTCACGCACGCGCTGCACACCGGCGACCTCGACACGCTCATCACCACCCTGCACGCCCAGGACCGCATCCGCGGACGCCCCGCACAACTGATCAGCAACCTCCGCCCGATCGTCACCGCCGCGCAACGCGACTACGTCAGCCTGCTGCGCCCCCCACCGGACTTCCACGCGTGGCTGAGCGAAACGCTCCTCACGAACGCCGACGGCACCCCCGCCCGCCCCAACACCCGCACCAGCCGCGTCATCGCCCTGCGCGCCCTGTACCGCGCCCTGCGGGGCCTGGGCATCATCACCGGCGACCCCCTGCTGGACTTCCACGCACCCGAAGTCGAGCGGCGCAGCGACCCCCTGCCCACGCGCGAGACCCTCGAAACGCTCGTGCACGCCGCGCGGACCGACCCGAACCTCCAGGCGGCGCTGCTGCTGCTGTGGCATCACGCGCTGCCCATCACGACCCTGCTGCGCCTCACCTGGGCAGCGTTCGACCCCCACGCGCGGACACTGCTGCGCAACAACGCGCTCAGTCCCCTCACACCCGAGGCGGGAGCCGCCCTGCAACGCCTGCACCACCGCGCCGGATACGACCCGCTGTTCGAGGACACCCTGGATCAGGTCGCGCCCAGGCGCATGTTCCCGTACGACACGCAGGACGCCCTGCGCCTGCGGATCCTGCACGTCACGCGCGACGCCGAACTGCCGTTCATCCCGCCCGGCCTGATCCGCCGCGCCGCGCTGCGCGACCACGCCCGCAGCGCCACGCACCTCGGGTACATCAGCACGAGCCATTACGAGCGGGTCGTGGCCCTCGCGCAGTCAGTGGGAGAGCAGACGGGCACGGATCAACCGGAGTAACGGACCGCCCGGTCACCCGAGGGGGACGCCGGATGACGCCGAGCCGTGGCTCCTCATGCCCCCTGCCCGCCGGATCAGGCGCCGGGAGACGTGACGGGCAGGCGGGTGGGGCTGGCCCCGGCGCGCGGGAAGGTCAGGGCGGGTTCCAGGCGGTGCACGCCGCGTGGGCGATAGCCGAGGTGCTCGCTGCGGCCCAGCACCTCGGCCAGCAGGTACACGGTGGACAGCCACATCTCGGTGCCCTGCAGTCCCGGCTGCGAGGCGAGGGCAGCGCCGGGCTGGGCGGGCAGTTCGAAGGCGAAGCCGCGCCCGTCCACCCAGCGGGGCAGGATGCGCCGCAGCTGCGCCTGCGCCCAGGCCTGCACGTCGTCGGCGCGGTGGGTCGTCTGGCGGCCGCACAGCCACAGCGGGTGAATGACGTCCAGGACGTTGCAGGCGTTGCCGCGCGCGTCGCTGAAGAAACGCGTGTCGCGGGCGTGGCGCAGCAGCGTGTCGGTCGCGGCGTCCGGGTACGGGACGGGCAGTCCGAACTGCGCGAAGGTGCCGCGCGTCAGGCGGTAGAAGCCGTTGACGGGTTGCAGCCAGCCGTCCTGCGCGCCCGGAGTGCCCCACAGGCCACTGGCCGGATCGGCGCGTGACAGGAGCCAGCCGTGCAGCGCCTCGGCGGCGCCCGGCGCGGCGTGCCCGGCAAAGTTGCGGGCGTTCAGGTACAGGCCGGTGCCGTACCCGTCGATCCAGTCGCCGGCACTCCAGGCCCGTTCGGTCCAGGGCAGGCCCTCCAGCAGGCCGGTCAGGGCAGCGGCGTCCAGCCGGGCGACCGCGTGGACAGGATGGCGCGGCGCCTCGCCCAGCAGTTCCAGGGCGTAGCCGACGGCCAGCAGGTGGTAGCGGGAGAGGTGGTCGGTCAGGTACCAGGGGTTGTCCCCGGCGGCCGGTGGGTGCCAGGGGTCCGGGTACAGGCCGGTGTGCGGGTCCTGGTACGAGTGGAGTTGCGCGGCGAAGTCCTCGCGGCCGCGCAGTTCCGGCAGCGCGCCGAACATGGCGGCGATCTCGATGGCGTCGCAGGTGGCGCGCACAGAGGGGGACCGTCCGGGCTGCGGGAGGTAGGTGGGGCCCCCCGCGTGGAGGTCGGTGTTAGCGCAGGTGCGCAGCACGTCCGGCCACTGGGCGGCCACCCGCGCCCCGAACGCCGAGAGCAGGGCGTTCAGGTCGTGCGGGTCCGGCGCGGCGGAGGGGGCCGCGCGGGCGGGGCGCTGGCTGGCGGACTGTCGGGGGTGGGTTCGCCCAGGCGACTCTTCAGGATGCGCGCCGGGCTGCCGCCCACCACGGCGTAGTCCGGCACGTCACGCGTGACGACGGCGCCCGCCGCGAGGATGGTGTGACTGCCGACGCGCACGCCGTCGAGGATCGTGACGCTCGAACCGATCCACACGTCGTCCCCGATCTCGATGCCGCGCACCGTTTCGGCCTGCTGGAACACCGGGGTATGCGGGTCCGCGAAC
Organism: Deinococcus sp. JMULE3; assembly: GCF_013337115.1. Lineage (NCBI taxonomy): Bacteria > Thermotogati > Deinococcota > Deinococci > Deinococcales > Deinococcaceae > Deinococcus > Deinococcus sp. JMULE3. The sequence goes on along the minus strand of NZ_SGWE01000005.1, from coordinate 37,573 downwards.
CCGTGGTTGAACCCGATGATCGAGGCGTGCGCGCCGATCCGCACGCCGCTGCCCATCCGGACCCGGCCGCGCACGACCGCGTAGGGGTTCAGGGTGCAGTCGTCGCCGGTCGTGACCTCGTCGGTCACGTAGGCGTACGCGGCGACGTACGACCGCGCGCCCAGCACCAGCGCGCGCGGGTACACCCCGGCCAGCGGCGACACGAAACAGTCCGGGCCGATGCGGGCGCCGCTGCCGGTCAGGGTCGCCTGGTGGGCGGCCTGCGCGGCCCGCTCGGCGTCGGTGGCCCAGGCCCGGAACCGCCACGGGCAGTAATCGAAGAAGTGCGGCAGGTCCGCCGACGGCTGGCGTTCCGACGGCGCTGCGAAGTTCTGGACGGCCGTCACCGGGAGCGGCCTGCGGGTGGGCAGTCAGGGTACGGGCGGGTCATGGAGTCACCTCGAGGGGGGCGAGTCGCTTCGGGTTCGGGTCGCGCGGCGGCTGGTCCGGCCGGACACCCCCGCCGGCGTGTGTGGGCGGCAAGGTTGGGCAGCGGGGTTGGGCAGCGAGATTGGGCAGCGAGATTGGGCGGGCGGCGTGGATAGGCCGCCGAGATCCTGTGCCTGCGCCACCCCCCACCTCAGCGGCCCTGCATGAGGTTCGGAATGAACTCCACGAACCACGGGAAGTACGTGACCAGCAGCAGCGCCACGAACATCGGCGGCCAGAAGTACAGCATCGCCCGCGACACCCGCTCCATGGTCGTCTGCCCTACCCCGCAGCCCACGAACAGCGCCGTTCCCACCGGCGGGGTCGTCAGGCCCAGGCCCAGGTTCAGCATCATCACGATCCCGAACTGCACGGCGCTCATCCCGATCGGCTCGGCCGTCACGATGGGCAGCAGCACGGGCGTCAGGATCACGATCAGCGGCCCCATGTCCATGAACATGCCCAGCACCAGCATCAGCAGGTTCAGCAGCAGCAGCACCACCAGCGGGTTGTCACTGACGCCCAGGATCAACGCCGACAGGTCCGCCGGAACGCGCAGCAGCGCCATCATCCAGCTGAACGCGCTGGCGGTCGCGATGATGAACATCACCATGCCCACCGTCGCCACGGACGCCTGCACCGAACGCCACAGGCTGGCCCAGGTCAGTTCGCGGTAGAACACCGTGCTGACCAGCAGCGCCGCCAGCACACCGATCGCGGCGGATTCGGTGGCCGTGAACCACCCGAACACGATGCCGCCCACCACGATCAGGCCCACCAGCAGGCTGGGCACGGCGCCGCCCACGATCCGCAGGCTCTCCCGCAGCGGCGGGCGCGGCTCGGTCGGGTAGTTGCGGCGCACCGACAGGACGTACGCGCTGATCATCAGCGCCACGCCGGTCAGGATGCCCGGCAGGTACCCCGCCAGGAACATCGTCCCGATCGACACGCCGCCCGCCGCGAGGCTGTAGATCACCATGTTGTGACTGGGCGGAATGATCACGCCCTGCACCGAACTGGCGACCGTGATGGCGGTCGCGAAATCCCGGTCGTAGCCTTTTTTCACCATCATGGGAATGATCACGCCGCCCGTGGCGCTCACGTCCGCCACGGCCGACCCGGACACGCCGCCCATCAGCATGGAGTCCAGCACGTTCACCATCGCCAGTCCGCCCTTCCAGGGGCCGACCAGCACGCGCGCCAGGTCCACGAGGCGCCGCGCGATGCCGCCCTCGGACATGATCTGCCCCACCAGGATGAAGAACGGAATGGCCAGCAGCGGCGTGGACGTCACGCCGTTCGCCATGCGCTGCGCCACGATCAGTTCCGGCATCCCGAACCGCGCGACCGACACCAGCGTCGCCATGCCCACCGCCACGCCCACCGGCGTTCCGGCCGCCAGCAGCACGAAGAACGTGCCGACCAGCAGCCCGGCCGGGCCGAGCAGCGCCGCCGGGTTCAGCAGCGCCGCGAGCATCAGCAGCGCGCAGGCCAGCGCGCACACCAGCGCCACGCGCCGCGCCTGCGGGCCGGGCGGGGCGGGCGTGAACGCGCCCAGCACGTTGCGGGCCGCGTACGCGGCGATCAGCGCGCCGCCGGCCGGCAGGGCCAGGTACATCCAGCCGACCGGCAGGCGCAGCGTCGGAAAGAACTGCGCCATGGTGCTGCGCGACAGTTCCCAGCCGTAGCGCAGCAGGTACAGCCCGAACGCCGCCACGATCAGCCACACCAGCCGGTGCAGCGCCGCCTGCGCCGGGGCGGGCAGCCGCTCGACCAGCAGCGACACGCGCAGGGTGTCATGGTTGCGGATGCCGAGCGCCGTGGCGATCAGGCCCAGCCACACCAGCAGCGTCAGGCTGAGTTCCTCGGTCCAGTGCGGGCTGCTCAGGCCTGGAACGTAGCGCGCGACGACCTGCCAGGAGATGATCATCACGATCGCCACCAGCAGCGCCCCGGTCAGGACGCTCAGGCCCTGCGCGAAGGCCTGCTCGGCCCGCTGCAGCCCTGCGCGCGGTTGGGCTGCAGCGGCCCGTACCGGAGGTTCCAGCGCCGGGTTGTCCATGCTCAGCGCACGTCCTGAATGCGTTCGATCAGGGTGCCGTACACCTTGCGGTACTTCTCGTACACCGGCGCCATGGCCTTCTGGAACGCGCTGCGGTCAACCTTGGTGATGGTCACACCGGCCTTCTGGATGGCGGCGCGGCTCTCGGCGGTCAGGGCGTTCCAGGCCTTGCGTTCCACCGCGACGCTCTGCGCGGCGGCCACGCGGATCAGGCGCTGATCGGCGGGACTGAGTTTGTCCCAGCGGACCTTGCTCATCATGACGACCTCGGGGACCGAGTTGTGCTCGGTCAGCGAGTAGTAGCGGGCCACCTCGAAGTGCCGCGCGCCGGACGGCCCGTACGACGGGTAGTTGTTCTCGGCGCCGTCGATGGCGCTCGTCTGAAGGCTGGAGTACACCTCGCCCATCGAGAGCGGGACCGGGCGGGCCTGCAGGGCGGACATCATGTCCAGCACGACCTCGTTCTGCTGCGTGCGGATGCGCAGCCCCCTGAGGTCGGCGGGCGTGCGGATGGGTTTTTTCGTCGTGTAGAACGACCGCGTGCCCGAATCGTAGTACGCCAGTCCGATGAAGCCCGCGCCTTCCAGCCCGGCCAGCAGTTCCTTGCCGACCGCGCCGTTCAGGACGTTCCACTGGTGCGTGGAATCGCGGAACAGGAACGGCAAACTGTACACGCCCATCGGCGGGTAGGCCTGCGCGACCGGCGCGGAGGACACGCGCACCATGTCCAGCACGCCCAGTTTGGTCTGTTCGATGGTGGAACGCTCGTCGCCCAGCTGCCCGCCCGAGAACACCTGCAGCTCGATGCGGCCGTTGCTGGCCTTTTTCAGGTAGTCCGCCATGGCTTTCAGGCCCACCACCGTGGGGTAGGTCTCGGGCTGGATGTCGGCGGCCCGCAACGTGATCTTCGCCTGCGCGTGCGCCTGGACGGGCAGCGTCAGCAGGGCCAGCAGGGCCGCCCGCGTCACGCGCGCCGACACGGCGTGACGGGGCACCGGGGCGCCGGGATCAGGGGCACTGCCAGCTGGGATACCGGCAGCAGGGGCACCGGACACCGGGACGTGAGGGGCGGAACGGACTTTGGGCATGCGGGCCATGGGAACCTCCAGGGACGAGGGGCGGGAAGCGGGCCGGGCGGTCTGATGCGGGCGTCCTCCAGGCGCAGTCAGGAGCAGGGGCAACACGCGGGGCAACGAGCGGAGACAGTGAGCGGCGCGGGGCTGGCCGTTCACGGAGCAGGGCAGTGGGTGGGAAGCCATGGTGGGCGAGAAGACCGTGACCGGGGGCAGCAGCGAGCGGACCGTCACGCGAGGCGTGAACCGCAAAAGATCCTGCGGGGCAGGAGCGGACGCGGTGGATGCCAGGGGGCACCCATCAGTTGGGTTAACGATTAACCACACCTTACGGCGCCCCCCAGGCAGTGTCAACACCCGCCCCCGGACCGCGCCCCCGCCCCCGCAACACCACGCGGCCTGACTCGGAGCCCCAACCAGACCACACAGCCCGCAGAGCGTCACAGCGGTCTCCAGCTTCATGGAAGGGCCAACAGCACGCCCCTCAACTCCACGTCCAACCGCATTTGTCGGCAGGTCCTCACGCTGCTCGGTTCAGGAAGGGCAACGCCGCCCCTCTGCAGGCCACCCACACACCGGGACCCGTGCAGGGTCACACGGGATTCAGGTGATGTCATACACGCTCCGATTGTTTCGTTGACAACCCGGAACCACACCGGGTTGCCAACTCCACGACCGGAACCCGTTTCGCTCCTACTCGCATCCGGTCGGGTTGAAAGTTTTTGCAAACCTTTTAACCGGAGTGCATATCACTTGCATCCCGCGTCGAATGGACTTCTGTACAGCCCCTTCCATCCGAGCAGCGCGAGCAGAAGAACACCCCTCGGGGCATGGACCAGGCAACCCGGTGCCGGTCCGGGTAGTGCACGAAACAGACGGAATCGGTATCAGGTCACGCCGGGACGGCACGGCAGCGTGGGCCCCGGTCAGCGGGATCCACGCTGTCGCTCCCGGCGCAGCCCGCGCTCAGGTGACCGGCACGGCCGGGCTGTCATCGTAGCTCGGGGGCACGTCGCGGCCATCTGCGAGGGCCTGCACGAACGCCTCGAACTGCGCCCGTTGCTGGTCCCGCACGGCCCGCCAGCGGTCCAGGCTGCCCCCGGACGGATCCACGAACGGGTAGTGGCGGCGCGTGGTGCGCCCCGGATACACCGGGCAGGCCTCGGCGGCGCTGTCACAGACCGTGATCACGTAATCGAAATTCTGCGCGTCCGGCACGTCCCACAGGGTCTTGCTCGTGTGCGTGCTCAGGTCCAGGCCGAGTTCGGCCATGACGGTCTTCGCGTCGTCCTTCACGCGGGTGGCCTCGGTCCCGGCGGAGTGCACGTCCACCGTCACGCCCAGGCGCCGGGCGGCGTCACGGGTGAGGGCCTCGGCCATCTGCGACCGGGCGGAGTTGTGCGTGCAGAGAATCAGGACGCGGGTCATACCCCGACGTTAACACACCGATTTCACTTGATGCGTCATGGGCATTCCGTCCGGCAGCAGATCGGTCAGCAGCGCCCCGCCCAGGCGGTACAGCACCTCCCGGCGCAGCGCGTAATACGTGTTCTTGCCCCGCTGCTCGGCCGTGACCAGCCCGGCGTCGCGCAGCACACCCAGGTGGTATGACACCTTCGACTGCGGCAGGGACAGCAGAACCTCCAGGTCGCACACGCAGCGCTCCCCGGCGGCGAGGTGACGCACCAGGTCGTAGCGGGTGTCCTGCGCCAGCGCCCTGAGTTGATCCAGCACCGACGGAGAAGTGAGCGTCACCCACCCATTCTATTCATTCCCGGATCGGGTGGGCGACTGATCTGAGGTTGAGCAGGTCGTCACCACATTTGCCCGAAATCACCCGGTAAGAATCTGAATGCCATGCGGGGGGAACTCCAACGCATGGCACAATCTGGAGCGGAAGGGGAGCTGTTCGCCTTGGCGTGTCGACCGCGAACTTTTGTGACCGTCGTGCCGTCGGCTGTACTTGCTGCTGGTCATGATAGTTCGCGGTATGGGCGCAACACGAAGGAACTCACTTCCCCCTGGCACAGTGCGTCTGCGTGCCGGTGCCGGGCAAGGTGAGCGGCGCAGGCACCGGGTTCTGGAACGTGAAGCAGGTCTCGCCCGCTTGGCCGTACCGCAGGGTCTGCATGACACCCCCGACAGTGCACTTCAGAGTCGATGGAATCACAGTGTTTTGCCGCTCGATTACAGCGGGAGGCCAGCCTGCCCTCTTGACCCTGACACTGACGTCAGGGTCTAGCCTGGGGGCATGCGCATCGGTGAACTCGCGGCCCGCACCGGCACCAGCGTCCGCGCCCTGCGGCACTACGACCAGGCGGGCGTTCTGAGCAGCGTCCGGCAGGAGAACGGCTACCGGACGTTCACGCCAGACGACATCGCGCGGGTGCGCCTGATCCGCCTGTTCCTGTCGGTCGGCTTCACGCTCGACGAGATCCGCCGGTTCGCGCCGTGCTGGCAGGATGGGCACGGACCGGACGACCCGGCCGGGAACGACGTCGCGGCCGACTTCTACCGCCGCAAACTCGCCGACATCGACGCGCAGCTGCGTGACCTGCACGTCATCCGTGACCGCCTGACCACGCAACTGAGCGAACTGACCGGCACTGGCCCGGCCTGCGCCCCCACCCTGGAGGACCCCCATGAACCTGACGCTCGTCCGTAACGCCACCCTGCGCCTGGAACTCGCCGGGCAGACCGTCCTGATCGACCCGATGCTGGGCGACCTGCACAGCCTGCCGTCGTTCGCGGGCGTGTCCCCCAACCCGACCGTACCCCTGCCCGTCCCCGCGCAGGACGTGCTGCGCGGCGTGACCCTGCTGGTCGTGTCGCACCTCCACCCGGATCACCTCGACCCGGCGGCCATCTCGGCCCTGCCCAAAGACCTGCCGGTGCTGTGCCAGCCGGGAGACGAGGACACCCTGCGCGGGCACGGCTTCCGGGACGTCACGCCCCTACAGGACACGGTCCGCGTGGCGGACCTGACGTTCACCCGCACGGACGGCGAGCACGGCAGTGGGGACATCCTCGCGCAGATGGGGGCTGCGATGGGGTTCGTGCTGCGCGCCCCCGGCGAACCCACCGTGTACTGGACGGGCGACACCGTGCTGATTCCCGCCGTGACCGACACGGTCACCCGTGAGCGGCCGGACGTGATCGTCACCCATTCGGGCGGCGCGGCGCTGGGCGGCACGCTGCTGATCATGGATGCCACGCAGACGGTGGAGGTGCTGCGCGCCGCGCCGGACGCGACGGTCGTGGCCGTGCACCTCGAGAGCCTCGACCACTGCTTCTCCACCCGCGCCGATCTGCGCCGCGCCGCGCAGCAGGCCGGGGTGGAGGCGCGCCTGCGCGTTCCGCAGGACGGTGACACCCTGACCCTGGCGTGATGCCACAGGGGCGGGCACCGGAGGTGAATGCCAACCGGTGCCCGCCCCTTGCGCAGTCAGGTCGCGGCGCGGATCAGGCCGCCGTCCACGCGGTACGCAGTGCCGTTGATCGCCGCGGCGTTCGGGGACGCCAGGAAGGCCACGGCATCCGCGATCTCCTGCGGATGCGCGAACCGGCCCAGCAGGGACGCCTGACCGTCCCCACGCTCGAAGTACGCCTGCCGCGTCCCGTTGAGGCTGTCGCCGCCACGCGCGGCCTGCTCGCCCAGGAAGTTCTGCACGCCGGGACTCCAGGTGGGGGCCACGAGCACGCTGTTCACCGTGACGGCCGTGCCGCGCGAGAGTTCGGCCAGGCCGCGTGCCACGGCGACCTGCGCCGCCTTGCTCGTCGCATACGGCAGCATGTCCGGGCTGGGTTTCAGGGCCTGCTCGCTGGAGATGAAGATCACGCGGCCCCAGCCGCGCGCGAGCATGTCCGGCATGAACGCCCGCGCGAGCCGCACGCCACTGAGGACGTTCAACTCGAACGCGGCCGTCCAGGCGTCGTCGCCGGTGGTGAAGAACGGCTGGATGCCGAAGGCGCCCACGTTGTTCACGAGAATGTCGATGCCGCCCGTGCGGCGCGTGAAGTCGGTCAGGTCCGCCGCGCCCTGCGGGGTGGAGAGGTCGGCGGCGATGCCGTCGACCGGGCCGAGTTCGCTGAGCATCTCCGCGGCGTGCCCGACGCGGGCGTGGTCGCGGCCGTGCACGATGACAGACGCCCCCTCGCGCAGGAGGGTCTCGGCCAGCGCGCGGCCGATGCCCAGGGTGGAGCCGGTGATCAGGGCGCGCCGGCCACGCAGGTTCAGGTTCATGTCAGTCCTCCGGGAAGGGGCGCCGCCCCGGCCGTCACTGCGGGCGGGGCGGCACTGGGTCTGCGGCGCTGTCAGCGGGGCAGGTCGTTCAGGATGGGCACGATCGCTTCGGCCAGCGGGCGGGCCGAGGCGGGGTTCTGCCCGGTGGCGAGGCGGCCGTCGATCTCGACGTGCGGTTCGAAGTTGCTGCCCTTGGTGTGGTGGGCGCCGCGTTCGATCAGGCGGGTTTCGAGGTGGAAGGGCACGACGTCGCTGAGGTTCACGGCGCGTTCCTCGTCGTTCGTGAAGGCGGCCACGCGCTTGCCGCTGACGAGGTACTGGCCGTCACTCAGGCGGATGTTCACGAGCCCGGCGGGACCGTGGCAGACGGCGGCGACCATCCCACCGCGCTCGTAGATGCGCGAGGCGAGGCTGGCGAGGTCCTGATCGTCGGGGAAGTCCCACATGGTGCCGTGGCCACCCACGTAGAAGATCAGGTCGTAGTCGTCGGCGTTCACGTCAGCCGCGCGGCGCGTCGCGCTGAGGCGGGCCATGAGCGCCGCGTCGTCCAGGACGGCCTTCTGTTCGGGGTCGCTGGGGTCGGCGCCGTCCATGGGGGGCTGGCCGCCCTGGACGCTGATGAAGTCCGCGTCGAATCCCGCGCGGGTGAACACGTGGTACGGGTGGGCGAGTTCGGAAAGGTAGAAGCCGGTAGGGCGGACGCCGCCGAGGTCGTTGTGGCTGGTCAGGACGAACAGGACGTTGCGGGACATAGGGACTCCTTGACCGGCCCCCGTCGGGGGGCTGGCACGTAGGTGAGGGGCTTGGCTTGCCCGGCGGGCCGTCCGCCGAAGTGCCCCTACCTTACCGACCGGCGCATCTATCATCAAATAACGCGAATTGACCTCTTGACCCTATTTTTTTTATACCTTGGGGCATGTCGCGCCTCCAGCACCTGCGGACGTTCCTGACCATCTACCGCGAGGGCTCCGTGTCGGGGGCCGCGCCGAAACTGAATCTCACGCAACCCGCCGCGTCGCAGCACCTGCGCCTGCTCGAAACGCAGCTCGGGCAACCGCTCTTCCAGCGCCTCCCGCGCGGCCTGGCCCCCACCGGCGCCGCCCACGCCCTGGCCCGCCTGATCGCCCCGCACCTGGACGCCCTTGACGCCGCGCTAAGTGCCACGCGCACCCGCGCCCGCGACCTGCCCGGCCCGCTTCGGCTGGGCGGCCCGGCGGAATTCCTGCACGCCCGCGTCGTCCCGCACCTGATCCCACTGCTCGAGGGTGGTCTTCAACTGCGCGTCCACTGCGGCCTGAGTGACGACCTCGCCGAACAGGTCGCCGAGGGGCACCTCGACCTGATGATCGCCACCACCCGCCCGGACGCGCGACTGACCAGCGAACCGCTGTTCGAGGAACGCTTCCTCCTGGTCGGCGCGCCCCGCTGGGCCGAGCGGCTCCCCGGGCGGGCGCTGCGCAGCGCGGACCTGAACGAGGTGCCGCTGCTGGCCTACGCGGACGACCTGCCACTGCTGCGCCGCTACTGGCGCGTGGTATTCGGCGCGCGCCTGGAAAGTGTTCCGGCGCTGGTCCTGCCGGACCTGCGCGGACTGCGCGACGCGGCGGTCAGCGGGGCCGGCGTGACGGTCCTCCCGGAGTACCTCGCGGGCCCGGCTGTGCAGCGCGGCGACCTGCGCGTCCTTCACCACGTGGCCGAACCGCCCACCAACACCCTGTACCTCGCGTGGACCGAGGCGACCTTCACGGCGCGGGCTGCATTCGCACGGGATCACCTGCGAAATCTCGTGACCCTGTCCACATGACTCGCGTTCGGCCATTGAGGATCATGGCGTCAGTTTCACCCTCGGCACCTGACACTTCGGGAGACTGATGTGTTGGCGGCTGGACATGGCATCCCGACGAGCTACAGGCAGTCCCAGAAGTCATCGCCACCCCACCGAGCCGCTCGCCTCAGTTTTTCTCCCACTCGCGTCCGCTCGGATTGAACGGCTTTGTCAGCCATTCAGCCGGAGTTCGTATGAGTCGCTGTCCGTGGCGATGACTTGGCAGACAGACTTGCTCATTCAGCTGATCAGGCCAGTACCTTGTATTGCAAGGCTCAGCCGCACTTGTCCACTGAGGGACAGAGGGAACGCGGATGGACATATCAGGACCATGAGCATCATGCCGGGCGGGTCGCGTGGGCGCCACGCTGACACTGGGCACGGAGTGCTGGCTCACGACCGGCGGGTCCAGATGAACGGAGTGGTGGTCGTGACGGGCACGAGACCGCTGCGCTGCAGGATCGGGCGGGAGAATTCAGTGGAGTCGCTGTGCAGGTACCGCACGCCCCGCGCGAGGGCAGACTGGGCCCGCTGCGCGACAAGCGCCCGGTAGATTCCCTTCCCGCGCCACTCGGGGACGGTCCCGCCCCCCCAGATACCCGCGAATGCCGTGCCAGGGATGAGCTCGAGGCGGCCGGTGCAGATGATCTCCCCATCCGCTTCCGCCACCCAGATCTCCATGAGGTCCCGCCTGGCCTGCAGGCGACGCGCGAGGTCAGCAGTGGAAAAGGGCACGCCGAACGCGCGTTCCTGCGCGGCGGCCGCGCGGATCAGGTCGGGCATGGGGTCGGGTTGGGTGTCGATGCGCCGCAGGTTCACGCCGGCGGGGAGGGGCATGGGCGCGGCGAGGAGGCTCGCTTCACCCAGCATGACGGTCTCCGGGTCCTCGGCGTGCAGGCCGTACTGGGTGAGGCGGTCGGGGAGGTCGGCGGGAAGGTCGTGGCCGCGGGTTTTCCATTCGAAGGTCGTGATCTCCGGCTGGGTGGCGTAGTACGTGATGGTCCGCGCGATGAGGCTGTCGAGGTCGGGGCCGGTGAGGGCGCCAAGGTCTCGGTAGGTAACGAAGCCGCGGTCACCGTACGTGCCGCGCCACAGGGGACCGTCGCGGGTGACGGTGGTGGCGCCGATGAGTTCGGCGACTTCGCGGAGTTGAGTGTCGTACGCGGTGAGGAGTCGGTGCGTTTCCTGGGTGATCTCGCGTTCCGTCATAGTGCAGGGTAAACCCCGTCATGGCAGGCGGGAGCGCGGCGCCGGCCACGCCCGACCACCAGCACGTCAGTGTCCCGAAGGGTCAGGTGCTGAAAGTTTCACCGATCGCCAGTCGTTGGACGGGCCGAGCATCGTTCCTTCGGCAGACGACCATCCACATCAGGCATGCGGAGGAATTCCAGCTGTGGTCGACAAGTGCTGGGTGGGCGTTTTCAGGCGAACGCGCTGAGTGTTCGTCCTGCGCCTGACCGATGGTTACGTGATCTGCCCATTTCAGCTTCTGGACACGTTGATGACGTGGCGCACACTCATATCCGCTTCACGTACACTTCTGCGCCAATCGTGTAGCGAGTCCAGGCTGGCCATGAAACACCAGAAGAGTTTTGTTCACGGCAGCGACTCCTTTACTGGATGGTGTACCGGTCGTCCACCTGCGCGGTCTGGCGCCCGGCGGCCTCGTCCTTGCTCAGGTACGTCCGGACGTACTCGACCTTGACGTCCTGCGGCGTGACGGTCACGCGCAGGTGACCCGGGCCGCCGAGCAGCGTGCCGCTGGCGTACCCGTACTCTTTCGCGCTGCCGGTGTTGCCCGCGCGCGCGTTGGACGGCTGCGGCACCTCCTGATAGACGATGCCGTCCAGGGTCTGCTTGACGTACAGGTGGTCGTGTCCGTGGAACACCGCGCTGACCTTGTGTTTCACCAGCAGGTCGTGCACGGGCATGGCCCAGCCCGGGCGGTTCTGCGTGAAGCCCGCCGAGCCATCGGCATTGCGGCCGCCCCACTCGAAGAACGGGGCGGCCTCCGCGCCGCCGCGCCCGTCCTTGCCCAGCCCGCCGATCATCTGGTGCACGAACACGAATGTCCAACGGCTAGGACTGCCTTCAAGTGTCTGCCGCAGCCAGTCGTACTGTGCCCGGCCCAGCGTGGCGTTCCAGTTGTTCTCACCACTGCGGCCCGAAGACGTGTAGGCGTCCAGCACGATGAACTGCGCGTCCCCCCAGGTCCAGGCGTACGCGCCCTGATTCGTGATCGGCGTGCCGTCCGCCTGCTTCGGCGTGGAGTAGAAGCTGTCCTGCACGGGATTCGGGAAGTACTTCAGGCGCTGGGCGTTCGCCCAGTCGTTCATGGCCTGCTGGTCGGCCTTCCCGCCTGAGCGGACGCCTTCCCCGTCGTGGTTGCCGAGCGTGAGGAACAGCGGCGCGGTGTTCAGGGTGCCCAGCAGGGTGCGCTGCGCGAGGTACTGCCGCTGCGCCGCCGTGAACGGCTGGTACTTGTCCGTCATGAAGGTGTCGCCCAGGTCGATCAAGAAGTCCGGCGTGGAGGACGCCTCGTTCCTGAGCGTCTGCGCGTACACCTGAAGGTCGCTGTTGCCGTCCAGGTGCGAGTCGGCCTGAATGGTGAACGTGAACGCCTGCCCCGCCGCCCGCGCCGTGTGAAACGAGCGCGTCACCGACGCCCCAGCGCCCGTCCTCACGCGCAGCGTGTAGGTGGTGTCCGGGGTCAGGCCGGTGACGGGCAGGTGCCGCGGCTCGCCAGCAGTGAACGCCTGGGTGGGCAGCGTGACCTCAGTCCCACCGCCCTGAACAGTGAGGGTCACCTCGCTGCTCTGTGGCGTGCGGACGCTGACCGTCACGCCGGTCGCGGTCGGTCGGCACAGGATCACGTCCACCGGCGCATCGGGCCAGTCCAGCGGCAACGTCTGCCCCACGCCACTGCCCTGCTTCGCCTGTCCCTGACCCTGCCCGCCCTGCTGGGCCAGCGAGACCGCCAGGAGACCAGTCAACAGAGTCACGACCCGGCGTTTCATTCGCGGGCCTTCACGGTGTACTGGAAGGCGACGTCGTTCACCTGCGTGGACGACACGTCTTTGGGGAGGAACGAGCGCACGTAACTGACCGTCGCGCCCACCGGCCCCACCTCCACCCGCAGGAAACCGCTGTTCGGCAGGACCTCCCCACTCCGGTACGCATCCCGGTTGAACGCCGTGTACGTCGGGTCGGCGGGGTTCGGCACCGACTGGTAGATCACGCCGCCCTTCTCCTGCCGGGCGAACAGGTGGTCGTGACGCTCACGCCGGACTTGACGAACAGCTGGTGAATGGGCATGGCCCAGCCGGGCCGGTGCTGAGCGAAGGTGTCCTGACCGTTCCGGTCCTGGCCGCCCCACTCGTACAGGTCAGCGAGTTCCACGCCGCCGCGCCCGGTGCCCTGAACGTGATGCGCGAACACGAACTTGTACTTCGCGCGGCTGTTCAGGAGGGTCTGGCTCAGCCAGCGGTACTGCTCGTCCCCCAGCGTGATGTCCCAGGGGTCGCTCTTCCCGCCTTTCTGCCCGTCCACCTCGGTCTTCGAGTGCCAGTACGGATCGATGACGGCGAACAGCGCGTCGCCCCACGTCCAGGCATAGTAGTCGCGCAGCAGGCCGACGTGGTCGATGGGCGTGCCGTTGCCGCTGTAGAAGGCATTCGGTGCGGGGAGGGGGAAGTACGTGGTGCGGGCGCGGCCGGCCAGCACGGCGGCGTTGTTGGGCGTGCCGTCCAGGAAGGCGAAGGACGCCTGCTCGTGGTTGCCGTTCACCAGGAACAGCGGCGCGGTGCGGCCCACGTCACTGACGAACGCCCGTTGCGCGGCGTAGACGCCGTTCACGTTCGCGGGCGTCAGGTTGGGTGTGTTCAGGAAGCGGTCGAGGCTGAAGTCGTCGCCCATCATCACGTGGAAGTCCGGTTTCAGGCCAGCGATCGTACCCAGCGTCTGGCGGTAGAGCGCGGCGTCGAACATCTTCCCGGCGCGTTCCGGGTGGGAGTCGCCCTGCACGGTGAACGTGAACGCCTGCCCGGAGGCGGGGGCCGTGCGGAACGAGCCGCTGATGGGCGCACCTGTCGTGGGGGTCAGCGTGTAGGTGTAGGTCTGCGCGGGGGCGAGGCCAGTCAGGTCCACTTCGGTCGGGACGCCCGCCGTGAACGTCACCTGCCGCTCGACCGTCCCGCTGGTCAGCACCGCCGAGCCCGTGGTGGGCGACAGGACACTCACGGTCACCCCCTGATCGGTCGGGCGGCCCAGCACCACGTTCAGTGAAGGGGTCGTGTCAGGTGTTCCCTTCTTCCCCTTGTCCTGAGCGAGCACCACACCGAGCGCGAGACCTGCACAGAGAACCGCTACTTTCACTCGTTTCAAGATCGTCTCCTCTCGCTGGACCGCTCATGAGAGCGATTCACATGACGTCATGTAACCCTTAGAGAGGGCTCAGGGAGGAAAAGTTCCACGCGGTGATACAGGCGCAGAAGGGGCCAGGAGAACGCCATAAGGTGACCGGCGATGCCCTGCCGGAGGGAGCACCCTGACAGGCTTCGCCTCGCAAACGGGTGTTTTCGGGCGAAGGTGCTTTCTCCCCATTCATGCGAATGGTCTGTTCAGGTCACCTCATCCGCGCATCTCCCGCTCCCTCACGTTTGGGGGCGGGACGCGCACCTGCGGTCCCGGTCAGCTTCCCCGTGGGCGGCCCGGTGGTGCGCCGGACCATCCCGCTCAGGGTCTGGGCGTATAGAGCGGCGGAACGGGCGCCTCCGCGTCCGCACTGCTGCTGAAATAGACCCACCACACGATCTGCGCCGCAGGGTCGTTCCGGGCCGCGTCGAACGCCATGCCCGTGGAATCCGTCCCCCTGTTGAAGTACCAGGTGTAGACCGGCGTCCAGACGTTCAACTTCGGTGTCGTCCGGGTGGCTCCGCCGCCACCGCCGATTGTGTCGGCCCGGTCGCCCATGCTCAGGCACTCGCTGGCGACATTCGTCTCGGACGCGGTGCTGGCCCCCAGGATCGCCAGTTGCTGCTCAGGCGTGCAGGGCTGTTCGCCGGACAGGCTGAGGGGGACGGCCCCCTCGCCCCGCCGGAGGGGATCGCCGGCCAGACCCACGATCACCCGCAGTGGCTTGCTGAAGTCGTACACGAAGAGTGTGCGCTCCCCCCGGCGGGGCTGGCCCAGTGGCATCGGACCCATCTGGCTGACCACCCGGATCGCCGCGCGTTTCGTGCCGGTCGGCGCAGTGAGCGTGACCGCGCGGAAATCGCCGAGCAGCGCCGATACTTCCCCCGCATTCAGGGGCGACACACCCTGACTGGAAGCCCCCGGAAGGCAGAGAGCGGCGAGGGTCAGCAGGAGACGGGCCCGTGTCATGCGCTGAGCCTACTGCCCGGCACAGGCGCGGCGGGGCGCACATGACGCACGGACAGTGAGGAGGTGGAGGTGGCAGGGGCCTGACCCGCTCCAGCCACCTTAAAGGCCTGGGGGGCCCGTCCAGCACGGGTCGCCCCGTCACCCTGATTGAACGGGGAGCCCCTGAGGTCACACCGCGCACCGCTACACTAGACGACCGGTCTATTTTTATGTAGAGTGCGGGCGTGACTGGCTCAGCATCCCGAACCCAGACCCGTCAGCACCTGCTGGATGTCGGCCGGACCCTCATCCTGCAGCGGGGATACGGTGGCGTGGGCCTCAAGGAACTGCTCGACGAGAGCGGCGTTCCGAAAGGCTCCTTCTACCACTACTTCGACTCGAAGGAAGCCTTCGGCGTCACGCTGCTCGACACGTACTTCGCGGAGTACGAGACGCGCCTGCAGGCCCACTTCGCCCAGCCCACCAGCGCCTTCGACCGCCTGATGCGCTTCTGGCAGGCGTGGCTCGACCACGTCGACGCGGGCGGCATCGCGCACCGCTGCCTCGTCGTGAAACTCGCCGCCGAGATCGCCGACCTCTCGGGCCCCATGCGTGAGGTCGTGCACGCCGGCACCACCCGCCTGATCGAACAGGTCGCGGCCGTCATCACCGAGGGCCAGCGCGACGGCACCGTGAATGCCGCCGTGCCCGCCCTGGCGCTGTCGCGCACCCTGTACGGCCAGTGGATCGGCGCGGCCATCCTCGCCAAGGTGAACCGTACCCCCGCCGCGCTGCAGGACGCGCTCAGCGTCACCCGCCACATGCTCACGCCCCAGGGAGGCACCCCATGAAGATCTTCTACAAGACCCGCGCCACCGCCACCGGCGGCCGTTCCGGCCGCACCGCCCTCGACGACGGCAGCCTCGCCTTCGACCTCGCCGTGCCCGGCAGCAGCAAACAGGGCGCGAACCCCGAACAGCTGTTCGCGCTCGGGTACGCCGCCTGCTTCGACAACGCCATGCAGGGCGTCGCCAGGGAAATGAAACTCCCGGCCTTCGAGTCCAGCACCGCCGCGCAGGTCGGCATCGGCCAGCGCCCCGAGGGCGGCTACGCGCTCGACATCGACCTGGACGTCACCATCAGCGGCCTGGACGAGGCGACCGCGCAGACGCTCGTGGACGCCACGCACCAGGTCTGCCCGTACTCCAACGCCACGCGCGGCAACGTCGACGTCCGCGTGCACGTGAAGGTGGCCTGACATGAAGACCCTCACCTACCACGCCTTCGGTGAACCGCAGGACGTCCTCGCCGTCCACGACGCCCCCACGCCCGAACCTGCCGCCGGACAGGTCCGAATCCGCACGACCCTGTCCGCCATCCACAACCACGACCTGTGGACGGTGCGCGGCACATACGGGTACCGCCCGACCCTGCCCGCCATCGGCGGCACCGAGGCCGTCGGCGTGATCGACGCGGTCGGCGAGGGCGTCGACGCGGCCCTGATCGGCCGCCGCGTGACCACCGCCGCCGGACGCGGCACCTGGGCCGAGGCGTTCCTCGCGCCCGCCGGCGCCGTCATCCCGCTGCCGGACGCCATCACGGACGAGGCCGGCGCGCAGCTGATGGCCATGCCGTTCAGCGCACTGGCGCTGCTCGAAACCCTGAACGTGCAGCCGGGCGACTGGATCATCCAGAACGCCGCGAACGGCGCCGTCGGCCGCACCCTGGCCCTGCTGGGCCGCGCGCGCGGCGTGAACGTCATCAACCTCGTGCGCCGCCAGGACGGCGTGACCGACCTCGCCGCGCAGGGCATCGAGCACACCTTCGCGACCGACAGCGACCACTGGAAGGACGACGTCCGGGCCCTCGTCGGGGAGGCGTCCATCCGCGCGGCCGTCGACTCCATCGGCGGGACGGCGTCCGGCGACCTCGCGCAGCTGCTCGGCATGGACGGCACGCTCGTGTCGTTCGGGTCCATGAAGGGCGAGGCGATGCAGATCTCCTCCGGCGACGTGATCTTCAAACACCTGACCGTCAAGGGCTTCTGGGGCAGCCGCATCATCGGCGACATGACCCCCGAGGAACGCGCCCGCCTGACACGTGAACTGGTCACGCTCGTCGCCAGCGGCGACCTGCCCCTCCCGGTCGGCGGGACGTACGCCCTGGCCGACATCCGCGACGCGGTCACCGCGTCCCTGACGCCCGGCAAGACCGGCAAGATCCTCCTGAAACCCTGACACGCTCCGCACCTGCGGGAGGGGAGAGCCGGAACGATCACCGGCCTCCCCTCCCGCAGGTGCGTTACGCGCCGGGGTCGGTGCTCGCGGCCGGGAGGGTGCAACGTCCCGCCGCACCGTGACCGTGAAGTCCCACCTGCCGTCGGGTCAGGCCGGCCTCCCCACCGACCCACCCGCCGGGGGCGGACAGCGGACGTGCCGGTTGCTACAGTCAGGGCCAACCCATCAGCACACCCTGGACGCATCAACCTGCACCGATGCGGTGCGCCTCTCCCTCATCCTCTCCCCGTTTCCGAGGCCCGAATGCGACTGCTGATCGTCGACGACAATATGGCCGACCAGTACCTGCTGCGCGAAGCCGCCGAGACTTCACCCAGCCCACTGGACCTGACCTTCGCCATGGACGGCCCCCACGCCCTGGCCATCCTGAAGCACCTGACCCAGGAAGCACCCGGCGAGATCCCGCACCTGATCCTGCTCGACATTCACATGCCCGGCCTCAGTGGCCTGGACGTCCTCGAACGCCTCAAGACCGACCCGCAGCTGTGCGCCATCCCGGTCGTGATGCTCACCACCTCCAACCTCCCCCAGGACATCAGCCGGGCGTTCACACTGCGCGCCAACGCGTACATGCAGAAACACCGCGACTTCGTGGCCTTCCAGGACCAGTTCCACAAACTCGTGGACTTCTGGCAGGCCACCCTGTTCCCCGTCGCCTCCTGACCCCTGGCCGGGACGGGTGACGCCCCTGAACGCGTCAGACTGTCCGTCATGACCGCCCTGATCCCATTCGACAACTCCTATGCGCGTGAGCTTCCGGGTTTCTGGGTGTCCTGCAACCCGGAGGCCGCGCCCGCGCCGGAACTGCTGTTCTTCAACCGCGACCTCGCCCTGGCCCTGGGTCTGAACCCGGACGTCCTCGGCGGGCCGGACGGCGCCGCGATCTTCTCCGGGACCCGCGTGCCGGAGGGTGCCGAGCCGCTCGCGCAGGCGTACGCCGGGCATCAGTTCGGCGGCTTCTCGCCGCAACTCGGGGATGGGCGCGCCCTGCTGCTCGGCGAGGTCATCGACCGCCATGGGCAGCGCCGCGACCTGACGCTCAAGGGGTCCGGCCGCACGCCCTTCTCCAGGCGCGGCGACGGCAAGGCGGCGGTCGGCCCCATGCTGCGCGAGGCCCTGATGGGGGAGGCCATGCACGCCCTGGGCATCCCCACCACCCGCGCCCTGGCCGTGACATCCACCGGCGAGACCGTTCAGCGGGAACGACCCCTGCCGGGCGCGGTCCTCACGCGCGTGGCGGCCAGTCACCTGCGGGTCGGGACCTTCGAGTACTTCCGCGCCCGGCGTGACACGGACCGCGTCCGGAGACTGGCCGACTACGCCCTCGCCCGGCACGACCCGGACCTCACCGGAGCGGACGACCGGTACCTCGCCCTGCTGCGGCGGGTGGCACAGCGGCAGGCGACCCTGGTGGCCGGGTGGATGAACGTCGGGTTCATTCACGGCGTGCTGAACACCGACAACGTCGCCCTGTCCGGCGAGACGATCGACTACGGCCCGTGTGCGTTCATGGAGGCGTTCGACCCTGGCGCGGTGTTCAGTTCCATCGACCACGGGGGACGCTACGCGTACGGGAATCAGCCGGCCGTGACCCGCTGGAACCTGGCGCGGCTGGCCGAGACGCTGCTGCCCCTCATCGCCACCGAGGACAGCGAGGCGGCCATGGCACGCGCCGCCGAGCAGGCGACCGAGGTGATCGACGCCTTCCCCGGATGGTTCGCGGCGGCGCTGCTGACCAGACAGCGCGCGAAGCTGGGCCTGACCGGAAACGGCGCGGGCGACCACACGCTCGCCGCGGACTGGCTGACGCTGCTGCAGGAGCAACGGGTGGATTACACCCTCGGGTGGCGACGACTGGCCGACGCGGCCGACGGGAACGAGAACCCGCTGCGGTCCCTGTTCGCCGACCCGCAGGCGCCGGACGCCTGGCTGGCCCGCTGGCGCGCACGCGCGGAAACCGAAGGCGGCTCACCCGCCGACTTGAACGCCAGGGCAACGCGCATGCGCCGCGTGAACCCGGCCGTCATCCCACGCAACCACCGCGTGGAGGAAGCCCTGACCGCCGCGTCCGACCACGGAGACCTCGGACCCTTCCAGCGGCTCATGGCCGCCATCCAGCGACCCTACGACGAGACCCCCGAACAGGCGCCATACCTCGACCCGGCCCCCGCCGCCGTGACCGCCTGCTACCGCACCTACTGCGGCACCTGACCGCCGCAGCCTGAGGGACCAGGGAGACCAGTCCGGACGGGTCTCGAGGGTACCGGATCAGGCCCGCTGCCAGCCGCGCGCCCACGCGACCTCCACCGTCTTCGGCCATGGGCCTCGCCGCTCACCACCGGGCAGCAGGTACGGCAGTTCGTAGATGTTCAGCATGAACTGCATCGGGTACGCGGGCGACTGCGCCACGACGCCCACCACCTGACCGTCCACCCGGAACGTGACGTCCTGCGGCGTCCACTCGGCGCCGTAGACGTGCAGGTCGGCGGGACTGCCAGGAATCAGGACCGAGCGCATGTCCAGCGTCAGCGTGGGGTCGTGGATGGGTTTCACGCCGAAATGCACCCGGAAGGCGTCCGCGCCGCGTTCATGCCCGAACACCTCGCACACGCAGATCTCGCCGGACTGCGCCGGGTGGCGTTCCACGCCGATCATCCAGAACGCGCCCAGATACCCGGGGGGCAGGTCGGCGCGCAGGGCGACCTCGAAGTGGCCGTACTGCGGTGTGTACAACCACGCCTCGGGCTGCGCCTCGGTGACGCGCAGGTCCGGGTGGAAGCGGTGCTGTCCCGCCGGACTGCCGACCGGCCCGGACCAGCACCCGGTCTGAACGCTGGACACACGCAGATCCCCATCGAAGGTGGGATTCCAGGGCTGCTGATCCCCGGTGATCTGCAGGTGGAGTCCAGTGCCCGGAAGGGCGTAGCGGGCAGCGGACGCGGCGCGGCTGGACCACTGCGGCAGGTAGTACGGCAGCCAGCGGTCACGATTCAGTTGCGGGTCGTTGAAGTCGTCCTCGAACGTCTGGACAGACCCGGTCGGCGGGGGAACACGGGACACAGTCCTGATCTTCGCACGACCCTGCGGAACTCCCGGCGCCCATCGCGGTGCCGGACGAAAAGCAAGCGGCTCGGACGCGGAGGGTCGGGGCGGGAGGGCGTACAGATTCCAGTTGTGCGGCCATCCGTCTGGCACCGCGCGGAGTGACCGACTCCACGCCCGGGCCTGATTCGATCATCCACGGCGAAGCACCTCTCCACGTCGAATCCGCACGGACGGACCGGTCATCGCGCGTCCAGCCGGAACGCGTCGCTTCCGTTCACGGCCAGTGAATTCACCTGCCCACTGAAGCCCGGTCCCCGGTTGCTCCCGGCGGGCGCTGCCCTGGCGTGCCGCACGGCCAGATGGCGGATTTCTGTCCCGACATGACGTGTCGGGCTGCCCCACATGCTTCCCCGCGTGACGCCACGGCGGTCACGACGTGCCAGACGCACGGCGCTCTGGTCGGGGAGGCAGGATGAAACGGAAGCTGGTACTGGTTGGACTGGCCGGGTTGCTGCTGTGCTGCAGTGTTCAAGGGCACGGCGCGATGCGGGACGCGGGCCGGATTCTGGCGGAGGGCACGTCCCCACCGACGGGCGGCTGAGCACGAACCATACACTGGGCGGGTGCCGGAAAGAGAGTTCTACACCGTGCTGGAAACGCTGCTGACGGGCAAGACGTGGTCAGCAGCGCGCCCCTACTTCCTCGTCGCGGCGCGGGACCTGCACCGCAGGGCCGACGGGCGCAGGCTGCGGACGCTGCTGGACCGCGTCCCGGCCGATGTTCTGGACGACCCCGCCTGGCAGGAAGTACAGGTCTGGGTCGCGTACCGGTCGGGGGACCGCGAGCTCCTGCAGCGCGTCACCTCCGCGTATCCCGGTCAGTTTCCGGGCTTCGAGGCGCACCTGGGGGCGTGGCACGACCCGTGGCCGCAGGTGCTGGAGCGGGCCGAACGGGCACTCGCCGGGCCTGTCGGTGCCTTCGAGGCGGTGGTTGCCGCCCGGTTCAGGGCGGTCGCCCTGGCTCAGCTCCGCGCCCCGGACTGGGCAGCCGCCTTCCAGCAGGCCCTCCAGCGGCCGCAGTCCGACCGGGACCGGGGGTTGCTGCACCTGGAATTCGGTCATCAGCTGGTCAGCGCCGGGCTGGAAGCCGAGGCGCGCGACGCCTGGGCACAGGCCGCCACACACCTGAAAGGAGACGTGTGGGCACTGACGCAGGCGTACTCGAACCTGGGCATCGCCTGCCTGCGCCTGGACGATCTCCCGGCCGCCGAACGAGCCCTGGGGCGGGCGGTTCAGGTGGCGAACCACCCGGACGCCAGGGGTCAGCTCTCCATCGCGTGGCGCGGACTGGGGGGCCTGTACCTGTGGAGCGGGCAGCTGGCCCGCGCCGCGCACGCCTACCGCCTCGCGGAGGAGAAGGCGGACGACGTACCGCTGACCGTCATGGCCCGGCGTGGCCTGAGCCGCGTGCTGCGCGCGCAGGGTCACCTGGACGAGGCGCTGGAGGTCCTGAGGTCGGCCCTGCATCACGCCAGCGTGCAGGGTGGTGAGCGGCACGCCGCCTTCACCGACCTCGCGGCCGTGCAGGTCCTCATCGGGGATCACAGCGGCGCACGCGACAGCCTCACCCGCGCGCAGCCCAGTGACGTCGCGGAAGGCTGGCGGGCGCAGATCGTGCAGGCCGAACTGGCCCGGCGGGAGAACCAGCCGGACTGGGCCGCGCACCTCACTGGCGTGCCCGCCACGCACCACCTCGTCCGTGAGGAGGCGCGCGTCTACCCCGACACCCTCGCCGCACTCGGGCTGAGTGGCACGGTGCCCGTCTGGCGCATCGACGTGCACCTGGACGGCCCCGTCCGCGTGCAGACCCCGACCGGCGAACTGCCCCTGAAACCGGGAGAAGCGTCCCTGCTCGCCTATCTGCTCATGAACCGGAGGAGTGTCGCCGTGGAGCGCGTCCTGGAAGCCCTCGACCTGGGAAGCGGAGACGTCCGAACGCGGAAACGCCAGCTGAACCGCACCGTCAAGCACCTGCGCGAAGCCCTGGGCTGGCCGGACGCCGTGCGGCACACCCGCGACCTCGTCATCCTCTCCGACGTGCCCGAATGGCACCTGCACGTTCCGGAGAATCCGGCCCGACTGGACCACTTCTGTGAGGGCATTCTCGACCCCTGGGTCACCGACCACCGATCTGACACGATGATGCGCATCTATCCTGCCTGAACCGGACGCGCAAACAACCGACGGTCAGTGCAGCGTCAGACACCACGCACACTGAACCGCATGACCGACACCCCCGAGCGCATCCAGAAATGCTCCCGGCTCTTCCAGATCGCCGCCCTCCTGCGCGAACAACACGCCACTGTGCGCGACATCGCCCGCCACCTCTACCCGACCGCCTCCGTGCACGGCCCCGGCTGGAGCGGCATCGAACGCAGCATCCAACGGGACCTCGACGACCTCGAACTGCTCGAACCGGACTTCACGCGCCTGGGCGGACGCCCACCCCGCTACCGCATCGACACCCACCGCACCCACCTCCACCCCGTCCAGACGCTCGTCCTGCACGCCGCCGCCCGCCTCACCTACCACCGCGCCAGCGGCCAGAAAACCCACCACGCCGCCGCCCTGAACACCCTGACCGGCTGGCTCCCCGAACACCTGCAGCCCATCATGCACCGCAGCCTCCAGGACCTCGGGGAACGCCGCACCCGCACCCGCGAGGACCTCAACCTCGAACACGCCGCCACCGCCTGGCTCGGCGCGCACCCCCTGCGTTTCGAGTACCAGAAACCCGGCGGCAGCGGCGCGTGGCGCACCAACATCATCCACCCCTACCTGATCGAAGCGCACCCGCAGAACCTCGACCTGTACGTCATCGGCCGCGAGGTGACCTTCCACGACGACGTCCGCACCTTCAAACTCTCCCGCATGCGCGGCCTGCAGGTCATCCGCGACGACACATACACCATTCCCGCCACCTTCGACCCCCACGCGTTCTTCCACGCCGCCTGGGGCGTCGTCGGCTCACAGCACACCCCGCCGGAAACCATCCACCTCCGCTTCCGGCAGGACGCGGCGTACCGCATCCTCGAAGGCGGCTACGCCCACCTGAGCGAACCCACCCAGAATGCCGACGGCAGCATCGACGTCACCGTCACCGCACCGGTCGACAGCAGCGGCCTGCCGCGCGAGGTCATCCCGTGGATCCTCAGCTTCGGCCCCCGCGTGAACGTCCTCGGGCCGGACCACATCCGCGCACACTGGCTGAACGAACTGCGCGACGCCGCCACACATGCGACACCAACTGACGCGCCCATGAGGGAAACTCCGGCATGAACTACATGGGACACAGCCCGAGCCGGGAACGGAACGATGGCGTCTGGCAGAGCCTGAAAGCCCATGTCGAGGGGGTGACGACGCTGCTGCGCCAGCACGCCCGGTTCTTCAATCACCCGAACGCCGATCTGGACGCGCAGTGGCTGGGGTTCATGCACGACCTCGGCAAGTACCGCCTGGAATTCCAGCGGCACCGGCTGCAATGGGAACCGATGACCGGGAAGGAAGACAGGACGCTCGCCGTGAAACCCTGCCCGCACAGCGACGCAGGCGCCAAGGCCCTGTATGTCGCGCTAGGCGGTCAACGGCAGCGTAGCGGGGAACTGGCGTTCGCCGTGGCGAATCATCACGGCGCGCTGCGGGACATCGGAGCCCTGACCGGGCGGCTGGACAGCACGACAGAAGAGGAGGTCGACGACTTGCTGGACGCTGCCTGCCAGGACATTCCCACCTTCGAGGCCCTGTTTCAGACGCCGCCGCAGCTCACTGGCCTGACGGGCGCGGCCCGCACCCTGTACACACGGATGCTGCTGGGCGCGCTGGTGGACGCAGACCGTCTGGACACCGAGGAGCACGGCAGCCCCAGCCGGGCGCAGGCACGCAAGGACGCGCACGCCGCGCAGGGCAGCATGGCGCAGCTTCTGGCGAAATTGACCGGGCATCAAGCGAAATTGGCTGCGCTGGACGCCGCGAGCCCCAAACTCATCAACGCGCTGCGGCGGGACATGTACACGCAGGCGCTGGGAAAAGCGGACCTCCCGCCCGGGTTCTTCCGCTTGACCATGCCGACCGGGGGCGGGAAAACCCTGACCTCGCTGGGGTTCGCGCTGAGGCACGCCGCGCACCACGCCGCTACGGACGAAAACCCAGGGATGCGCCGGGTGATCTACGGGGTACCGTTCACCACCATCATCGAGCAGACCGCGCAGGAGTTCCGGGCCGTGCTGGGCGACATCAACGTGCTGGAGCACCACAGCAACCTGGAATTTAAGGAGAAGCTCGAAACGGACGCTCCGCAAGCGCCTGACCCGTTGCGTCTCGCCACCGAGAACTGGGACGCGCCCGTGATCGTCACGACCACCGTGCAACTGTTTCAGGAGACGCTGTTCGGGAACCGCACCGCACAACTGCGCAAACTGCACAACGTCGCCGGAAGCGTGATCGTGCTGGACGAGGCGCAGAGCCTGCCCACCCACCGCCTGACCCCCATCCTGGAGGCACTGCGGGAACTGGTGGCCCACTACCACGTGAGCGTCGTGTTCTGCACGGCCACGCAGCCCGCGCTGGACGACTTTCCCAGCCAGCAGTCCGCCGTGGAACTCATCGACAACCCCGCGCATTACTTCCGCGAGTTACAGCGCGTGGACTACGACCTGAGTCGCGTGAACGACCCCGTCAGCGCCGCCGCCCTGGGCGCGGAACTCCGGCAGGACGAGAACGAGCGCGTGCTATGCATCGTGAACACCAAGAAACTCGCGCACGAGGTCTACCAGGCCCTCGGGGACGCGCCGCACCACTTCCACCTGTCCACGAACATGTGCCCGCACCACCGCCGCGAAGTGCTGAAAGTCATCCGGGAGCGCCTGCAAAACAAGCAGCCGTGCCGCGTGATCGCCACGCAGCTCATCGAGGCGGGCGTGGACGTGGACTTCCCCCGCGTGTACCGCGCACTGGGGCCGCTGGAAGCCATCGTGCAGGCCGCCGGGCGCTGCAACCGCGAGGGGAAACTGCAGGACGACGGCGGAAACCACGTGCGCGGCCTCGTCACCGTGTTCCGCCCCGAGGAGCACAAGCTCCCGCCCGGCGACTACCGCGTCCGCACCGACCTGGCGAACAAGTACCTGAGCGAACAGAGCGACCTGCACGCGCCGGGCACCTTCACCCCGTACTTCCGGGAACTGTTCCTGCACGTCGAAACAGACCAGAAGATCAGGCTGGACAGCGGCCACCACGCCACGATCGCGCAACTTCAGGACGAGATGGACTTCGAGACGGTCGCCCGCAAATTCCAGATGATCGAGGACAACACCGTGCCCGTCATCGTCCGCCAGTACGCCCCGGACGAGATCAACGAGCTGCTGCGCCGCATCCTGAACGCCCGCGAGTCCTGGCAGGTCCGGGACGACTGGCGCAAGTTACAGCGGTACACCGTGCAGGTCCTGCGCCGAGACATTCAGATCCTTGACCTGCACGTCGTGTCCGAACTGAAGGCCCGCGCCGAGCGCCTCGGCACGGAACCGCCCGAACTCTACGAGTGGCCCACCAAGTACCGCTACGACCCGAAATTCGGCCTGGACACCGGCGGCATGGACGCCCTGGTGTACTGAGCCGCGCTGTCCAGCAAGGAGGAACCATGTGTTGAAACTCAAGGTATGGAGTGACTTCGCCTGCTTTACCCGCCCGGAGAACAAGGTGGAGCGCGTCAGTTACGACGTGATGACGCCATCGGCGGCGCGGGGCGTGCTGGAGGCGATTTTCTGGAAGCCGGAATTCCAGTGGCAGGTGCGTGAAATTCACGTTCTGAAGGAGGTGCGGCGGCACAGCATCCTGCGGAACGAGGTGAACACCCTGGCGAGTGCGAAGGCGGCGCAGAAGTGGGCGAAGGACGGCGGGGGCTTCGACGCCGAGGACGACCGCGCCCAGCGCAACGCCCTGATCCTGCGGGACGTGGCCTACGTGATCTGCGCGGACATCGTGCTCAGGCCGCACACGACTGACCCCCTGGCGAAGTACACGGAGATGTTCCAGCGCCGCGTGGAGAAAGGACAGGCGTTCCACCAGCCGTACCTGGGCACGCGGGAGTTCACGGCGTTCTTCAGTCCGCCGGAGGCCACGGACACGCCCGCGAACGTCGTGCGGCAACTGGGCGGCGAGTACGCCGAACGGGCGGGCGAACTGGACCTGGGGCCGATGCTCTTCGACCTGCGTTTCGAGGAGGTCAGGAAGGGCCGCGTGAAGTACCGCGCTCACGGTGAGGGCGGGCCGCGCTGGGTGCAGGGGAACGCGCAGCCCGTGTTCTTCGACGCGAAGTTACGCCACGGGGGAGTGCTGCACGTGCCCGCCGAACTGTACGCGCCCACGGGGGGTGGTGGCGCGTGATCCTGAAGGAACTCGTCGCCTACGCCGACCGCCTGGAACGCGAGGGCAAGGCGCTGCCGTTCATGTACGCGCCGCAGAGCATCAAGTGGCTGGTGGACATCCGACAGGATGGAACGTTCCGCAGCGTCACATCCACTTACGCCGAGTCGAACAGCAAGAAGAAGACGGCGAAGGTGTTCAACGCGCCTAACGTGGTGCGCGGCGTGGACATCAAGCCCAAGATTCTGGCGGACAAGGCCGAGTTCGTGTTCGGCCTGGGCGACGGGAATCAGGAGCGGCTGGCCAGGCAGCGCGAGGCGTTCCTGCAACTGGTGCGGGACTGCGCCGCACAGACCGGGCGGGACGACGTGCGGGCCGTGGCGACGTGGCTGTCGGGCCTTGACCCGCAGGCGTTTCACGCGGAGCACCTGGCCAAGTACGACGATTACACCAGCGCGGACCAGTTCGCATTCATGGTGGACGGGAACGTGCTGATTCACCTGCCGGAAGTTCAGGCGTTCTGGGCCAAGGTCTGCACGCCCACCGAGGAGGACGCCTTCGTCGCGCAGAGCCTCATCAGTGGCGACACCGGCCCCACCATGTCCATTGAACCCGTGAAGATCAAGGGCATTTTCGGCGGGCAGACGGCGGGTATGAACTACATCAGCGCGAACGCTTCGGCCTTCGAGTCGTACGGGCTGCGAAGTTCCGCCATTGCGCCCGTGACCTTCGACGAGGCGCGCAAATACGCCACTGCCATGAACACGCTCCTGGCCGACTGGAACACCAGCCTCAGCGTGGGCGGCGTGACCTACGCCTTCTGGACGTCGGAGGGCGGCATCCCGCCCGTCGGCCCGGTGCTGAGAGACCCGGAAGCAGTCGAGCAGACAGTAAAGAGGGGCCGACTGGCCAGCATCACCGCTCCGCCGAAGGCCGTGCAGGCCGACCCTGCCGAGTTCCGGGACGCATTGCAGAGCATCTTCGAGCCGCCCGGCGTGAAGATCAGCAATGAGGCGGCGTTTTTCAGCCTGGGGATGACCCCCAGCGGGAGCCGCATCGCCGTCCGCACGCACCTGAAAAGCACGGTGGGCGCGACCACGCAGCGCCTCGCACAGTACTTCGCGCGGCAGGACATGGCCCCCATGACCGAGGAGCACGTCGGGAAGCTGTACGGCCTGTACGTCCTGATCGGCGCGATGTACCGCGACCCGAAAAAGGAGAAGACGGAAGCGGACACGGACGCGCTGGTGCGCTTCGCGCTGGCCGGTGGCCCGCTCCCCCATTCATTCCTGCAACGCCTCGCGGCCCGCAACCGCGCCGAAAAGGCCGTCACGCGCCCCCGCGCCGCCCTGACGAAGATGGTCCTCCTATCGCGCGCAAAGGAGTTTCAAATGGATGAACACAAGGACTTGACGCACCTGGACGACAGCTACCCCAGCGCGGCGTACCACCTGGGCCGCCTGCTGGCCGTGTTGGACGACATTCAACACGCCGTCATGAGGGCGAACACCACGCTGGTGGACCGCTTCTACGGCTCCATGAGCACCACGCCATACGCCGTGATGGGCCGCCTGATTCAGGGCTCGCAGGCACACCTGCAGAAACTGCGCAAGGAGAACAAATTCCGTCACGACGAGAAGCAGGACCTGCTGCAAAGCGTGATGGTGAAGTTGCAGCCCCGCGACGTGCCGCAACGCCCCCTGACCATCAAGGAGCAGGCGCTGTTCAGCCTGGGTTTCTATCACCAGAAAGCCGCCCTGGCCGAACAGATGCGTGAACGCCAGAAGGCCGCGCACGACCGGAAACTCCAACAGGCCTCCAGCGACCCCACCACCCCGGAAGGAGACAAAGACCATGACTGAAGCCCACCTGAACCCCACCGTGCTCAACCCGGAAGTCCGCCATGAATTCGTCCTGCTGTTTGACGTGACGAACGGCAACCCGAACGGCGACCCGGACGCCGGAAACCTGCCCCGCATCGACCCGGAAAGCGGACACGGTCTGGTCACGGACGTCGCCCTGAAACGCAAGGTCAGGAACTACGTGGACGCCCTGCGCGGCCAGGAGGAACGCTTCAAGATTTACGTGCAGCAGGGTGCGATCCTGAACAACCAGCACGGCCGGGCGTACACGGCGCTGGGCAAGGACCCGAAAAAGGACAAAACCCAGAAGGACATCAGCGCGGCGCGGCAGTGGATGTGCGACAACTTCTTCGACGTGCGGACCTTCGGCGCCGTCATGAGCACGGAGGTGAACGCCGGGCAGGTGCGCGGCCCCGTGCAGTTCACGTTCGCCCGCAGCCAGGACCCGATTCTCGGCCTGGATTTCGCGATCACCCGCGTAGCCCTCACGAACCCCGACAAGAAACAGGACGCGACCGACGAAACCGCCCGTAGTGGCACGATGGGCCGCAAGGCTTTTGTCCCCTACGGCCTTTACATGGCCCATGGGTTTTACGTGCCGACCTTCGCCGCCGACACGGGCTTTGGCGCTGAAGACCTGAAGGTGCTGTGGCAGGCGCTGGAGAACATGTGGGACCTGGACCGCAGCGCCAGTCGAGGCCTGACCGCCTGCCGGGGCCTCTACGTGTTCAGCCACGACAGCAAACTCGGCAACGCGCCCGCTCACAAGCTGCTGGGGCGCATCACCTTGAAGCGCACGAACAATGAACTGGCCCCGCGAGAATTCAAGGATTACGACGTGCAGGTGGACGACGCGAACCTGCCGCAAGGCGTGACCCTGACCCGCCTCGTGGAAGGCTGAACTCATGACCTTCGGCCGGGCGCACGTTGCGGTGCGTCTGGCCTATTTCTTTCCCGGGAGGACGGGAATGGACGACCCGATCAACCTTTCCATGCTGCAGCACTACGCTTTCTGCCCGCGACAGGCGGCCATCAACCTACTGGAACAGACGTTCGGGGAGAACACTTTCGTGACGCGCGGCAACCAGACGCACGAACGCGTTCACGCAGGGGGGAACGAGGAACGGAAGGGTGTGAGAACCTTGCGGGCCCTCACGCTGTACTCGCTTAAACTCGGCATCACCGGGAAATCCGACGTCATCGAGGTCCTTCCAGACGGCACCCACCGCCCCGTCGAGTACAAGTCGGGCCGCGCGAAACCCCGCCTCGCGGACGAGGTGCAACTGTGCGCACAGGCCCTGTGCCTGGAGGAGATGTTCGGCCAGCCCATGTCCGAGGGCTTCATCTACCACGCTGCGAGCCACAAGCGCCGGGTGGTGGACTTCACGCCTGAACTGCGACAGGCCGTGCTGGACGCCCGCGACGGCGTACGTGCCCTGCTGCGTGATCGCATGTTACCCCCACCTGCCGCCGATGACCGCTGCCGCCTGTGCAGCCTGTTCGACGAGTGTGAACCCTTCGCACCCCGCGCCTTCCCGCCCGGCTACGACCCGTTCAGCACCACCCTGGAGGACCGGTGAGGCAACTCCTGAACACCCTGTACGTGCAGACGCAGGGCAGCTACCTGCACCTCGACACCGACAACATCCGCGTGGACGTGGACCGCCAGCGCAAAGCGATGATTCCCCTGCATCACGTCGAGGGAATCGTCGTGTTCGGGAACGTGCTGCTCTCCCCGTACCTGATTCACCGCCTGGCCCGCGACCACAAGCCCGTCACGTGGCTCACGGAATTCGGGCGGTTCATGGCCCGCACCGAAACGCCCGTCAGCGGGAACGTCCTGCTGCGGACCGCGCAGCACGCCGCCGCGTGCGACCCCGCCCGCACGCTGGCCGTGGCGCGCTTCGTAGCTGCCGGGAAACTGCAGAACCAGAAGACCACCCTGATGCGCGCTGCCCGCGAAGCGCAGGACAACGACCCGGACCTGCTCCGGCAGGCCGCCAGGGACATCAACGCCCAGATCGGCGCGCTCCCCCTGACCGGCACCGTCGACGAGGTCCGAGGTGTCGAGGGAGCCGCTGCCCGCACGTACTGGGAAGTCTTTCCGCTGATGCTGCGAGCGAACCGGGACTTCTTCTGGTTGACGGAACGCACCCGCCGCCCCGCCCGCGACCCCATCAACTCCCTTCTAAACTTCGTGTACACCGTCCTCGCCAACGACTGCGCCAGCGCCGCCCAGAGCGTCGGCCTCGATCCGCAGGTGGGATTCCTGCACGCCCTGCGCCCCGGACGGGCCAGCCTCGCACTGGACCTGATGGAGGAACTGCGACCCGCTACCGCCGACCGCGCCATCCTGACCCTCATCAACCGCCAGCAGCTCACGCCCCGCGACTTCCAGCAGCACGAAGGGGGGGCCGTGACCATCACCGAAGACGCCCGGCGCACGATCCTCGCGCACCTCACGGACCGCCGGAAGGAGGAAGTCACGCACCCGCTGACCGCCCGCAAGACCCCGCTGGGCCTGATCCCGCACGTACAGGCCCGCCTGCTGGCGCAGCACCTGCGTGGGGACCGCGCCCACTACCCGCCGTACCTGCACCGATGATTGACCTGCTCGTCTGCTACGACGTCGCCACGACCACCGAAGGCGGTCGGCGACGACTGCGCCGCGTGGCGAAAGTCTGCGTCGCGCACGGACAACGCGTGCAGAACAGCGTGTTCGAAGTGAGCGTGAGCGACACGCAACTGCTGACCCTCCGGCAGAAACTACTGGACATCCTGGACCCGACGGAGGACAGCATCCGCATCTACCGCCTGCGGCAACCTCGCGACAGCTTCGTCGAAGCATATGGCCGGGACCGGTACGTGAACTTCCACGACCCCCTGATCCTGTAAGCGCGAACCCCTCGCACACACGAAAACCCCTGGGGGTTCGCGCAGAGGAAAAAGTCCGTGCAGGACGCGATTCATGAAAATCTGTCCGAAAGAAATGGGAGTACGCCGTGGACTTCCGGTCGAGGTTCGCGCAAACTGGAGTGGGGACACCGTCTGGGACGCACTCCGACGACAACCTGATTCGGCCTGCCTTCGGGTGGGCCGTGGATTGAAACAGCAGCGGCCTCGCCTTCTGATCTGGATGCAGCATGATTCGGCCTGCCTTCGGGTGGGCCGTGGATTGAAACCAGTGCCCAGCACGAATTCACCGACGGGAACGGCCTGGATTCGGCCTGCCTTCGGGTGGGCCGTGGATTGAAACTCGCTGACAGCGCGTTTGCGGCTGACGTGGCGGGATTCGGCCTGCCTTCGGGTGGGCCGTGGATTGAAACGCTGGCTGGGGTCGCTTGCGGTTCAGGATGCCTTGGATTCGGCCTGCCTTCGGGTGGGCCGTGGATTGAAACATCGCGGAACTGAACAGCGGTCTGAAGGAGTGGGAGATTCGGCCTGCCTTCGGGTGGGCCGTGGATTGAAACCGGCGCAACTCAGCGCGACGTGGGACGCAGGCAGGATTCGGCCTGCCTTCGGGTGGGCCGTGGATTGAAACTGAACGTCGGCACGCACGGGCGCCTGATCATCCGGGATTCGGCCTGCCTTCGGGTGGGCCGTGGATTGAAACACCTGCCCACCCTGCTGAACTGGCTGGATGCCCAGGATTCGGCCTGCCTTCGGGTGGGCCGTGGATTGAAACCTGAGTACGAGCGGGAGTGAGAACATCGCGCGGGGATTCGGCCTGCCTTCGGGTGGGCCGTGGATTGAAACCCATCAGCCCCGGCTCCGGACCTGTTGCGCCCTGCGGGATTCGGCCTGCCTTCGGGTGGGCCGTGGATTGAAACTGCGGCATGGTTCGCTAAAGGTTGTACACTCGCCGATTCGGCCTGCCTTCGGGTGGGCCGTGGATTGAAACCAGGGTACATGATCTGAGGTTCGCTGTGCAGTCAGATTCGGCCTGCCTTCGGGTGGGCCGTGGATTGAAACAGGCCGAGGTTAGCGACCGCCGCGCTACCCGCCGCGATTCGGCCTGCCTTCGGGTGGGCCGTGGATTGAAACACGGACAGTACGCAGTGGTACGTGGTGTATGGCGGGGATTCGGCCTGCCTTCGGGTGGGCCGTGGATTGAAACTGCGCGCCCGTCGCGTGGACGCTCTGCGGGACGTGAGATTCGGCCTGCCTTCGGGTGGGCCGTGGATTGAAACGCAGTGGCACGGGCGCGCGGGCGAGCACCATGCCGGATTCGGCCTGCCTTCGGGTGGGCCGTGGATTGAAACCGCTCTTGAGGGCGTCGGTGACGACGTGGTCCCCGGATTCGGCCTGCCTTCGGGTGGGCCGTGGATTGAAACCCTCGCGCTGCTCCGGGGTGAGGTTGCGGCGGGTGAGGTCGGGATTCGGCCTGCCTTCGGGTGGGCCGTGGATTGAAACTCCTGACCGTCGCGCCCACCGCGTGGGGCCAGAGCGATTCGGCCTGCCTTCGGGTGGGCCGTGGATTGAAACTGATCGCCGAGCTGCGTGCGCAGGCCGAGACGCGATTCGGCCTGCCTTCGGGTGGGCCGTGGATTGAAACCAGGAGCGATAGGCCCGAGCAACGTCGAGGCGGAGATTCGGCCTGCCTTCGGGTGGGCCGTGGATTGAAACCTCCGGACACTGCGCGTGGACGGGGGACGCCCCGATTCGGCCTGCCTTCGGGTGGGCCGTGGATTGAAACCGACCACGCCGGGCGTGTACCGCATCGTGGCGGGATTCGGCCTGCCTTCGGGTGGGCCGTGGATTGAAACGGACGAGCGCAGCGCCGCGCAGGCCCTCGCCGGATTCGGCCTGCCTTCGGGTGGGCCGTGGATTGAAACTGACTGAGCTGCAAGAGATTTTCGCGCAGCTGGGGGGATTCGGCCTGCCTTCGGGTGGGCCGTGGATTGAAACAGGCCGTTGACCCCGCCGTTGATGCCGAGCGTCACGCGATTCGGCCTGCCTTCGGGTGGGCCGTGGATTGAAACAGCGGCGTTCGATGCCGTACCCTGCCGCGATGATGGATTCGGCCTGCCTTCGGGTGGGCCGTGGATTGAAACACCTGGAAGGACATGGAGGACGCCCACGTCGGCAGGATTCGGCCTGCCTTCGGGTGGGCCGTGGATTGAAACGGCAGATCGCGGAGGATGGCAGCAAGTACGGCGTGATTCGGCCTGCCTTCGGGTGGGCCGTGGATTGAAACACCGCCCGCACCTGCCGGACATTGTCACCAGCTAGATTCGGCCTGCCTTCGGGTGGGCCGTGGATTGAAACACGTCGCGGGGCAGGTTGCTGCGGCGTCTACGGGGATTCGGCCTGCCTTCGGGTGGGCCGTGGATTGAAACAGCGGCGTTCGATGCCGTACCCTGCCGCGATGATGGATTCGGCCTGCCTTCGGGTGGGCCGTGGATTGAAACACCTGGAAGGACATGGAGGACGCCCACGTCGGCAGGATTCGGCCTGCCTTCGGGTGGGCCGTGGATTGAAACGGCAGATCGCGGAGGATGGCAGCAAGTACGGCGTGATTCGGCCTGCCTTCGGGTGGGCCGTGGATTGAAACACCGCCCGCACCTGCCGGACATTGTCACCAGCTAGATTCGGCCTGCCTTCGGGTGGGCCGTGGATTGAAACACGTCGCGGGGCAGGTTGCTGCGGCGTCTACGGGGATTCGGCCTGCCTTCGGGTGGGCCGTGGATTGAAACATCTGCAGCACCACATGAGTTTTTCCGTCGCACTCGGATTCGGCCTGCCTTCGGGTGGGCCGTGGATTGAAACATTTAATTCCTGAATGTTATAGATTGTGACCTGATTCGGCCTGCCTTCGGGTGGGCCGTGGATTGAAACCGGACAGCGCTGTCGACCACGTGCTTGGACACGGGATTCGGCCTGCCTTCGGGTGGGCCGTGGATTGAAACTGCATGACCATGTGATGTACCTGCATGGCACCCGGATTCGGCCTGCCTTCGGGTGGGCCGTGGATTGAAACCGGCACCTGCAGACGCGCGCCGACGACCTCCCCGGATTCGGCCTGCCTTCGGGTGGGCCGTGGATTGAAACACGGCTGGGACGCTCGTGCAGCGGGTGCCGGGCGGATTCGGCCTGCCTTCGGGTGGGCCGTGGATTGAAACCCGCCAGCATCAGGCGCAGGTTGCCCGGCCCGTGATGATTCGGCCTGCCTTCGGGTGGGCCGTGGATTGAAACGGTTGATGCTCGCACCGACGCGCTGCACGATCTCGATTCGGCCTGCCTTCGGGTGGGCCGTGGATTGAAACCGACCTGTCCAGTGCTCGACGCGCCAGCGCAGGCGATTCGGCCTGCCTTCGGGTGGGCCGTGGATTGAAACAGCATGCGGATCATCGCGGCTTCCCGCGCGGCCTTGATTCGGCCTGCCTTCGGGTGGGCCGTGGATTGAAACCGCTGTCGCGCCGCTTCACGATCTCTTCCATGGGGATTCGGCCTGCCTTCGGGTGGGCCGTGGATTGAAACAATGAGGGTGAGGTGAATCGCGTCCAGTTCATCAACGATTCGGCCTGCCTTCGGGTGGGCCGTGGATTGAAACGAGCGCATGGGCGCATCGCCACTCAAGCAGGTGAGGATTCGGCCTGCCTTCGGGTGGGCCGTGGATTGAAACCGAACAAAGCAGCACGCCGCGCCCTGGATGAGTAGATTCGGCCTGCCTTCGGGTGGGCCGTGGATTGAAACCAGTACGCGCCCGCCACGAAGGCGGACACGTCGTAGATTCGGCCTGCCTTCGGGTGGGCCGTGGATTGAAACACGACGGGGAGGGGCGCCACCGCCAGACATTCACGATTCGGCCTGCCTTCGGGTGGGCCGTGGAATGAAACTCGATGTAGTGGGTGGTGTGGGGTTCGTTGATGCGATTCGGCCTGCCTTCGGGTGGGCCGTGGATTGAAACGGCTGAACGCGGAATTCAGGGTCGGGCGTGGCGAGTGATTCGGCCTGCCTTCGGGTGGGCCGTGGATTGAAACCGGCGAGTACACGTTCCGGCTGCGTGAGGGGCTGGATTCGGCCTGCCTTCGGGTGGGCCGTGGAATGAAACTCGATGTAGTGGGTGGTGTGGGGTTCGTTGATGCGATTCGGCCTGCCTTCGGGTGGGCCGTGGATTGAAACGGC
Organism: Deinococcus sp. JMULE3; assembly: GCF_013337115.1. Classification (NCBI taxonomy): domain Bacteria; kingdom Thermotogati; phylum Deinococcota; class Deinococci; order Deinococcales; family Deinococcaceae; genus Deinococcus; species Deinococcus sp. JMULE3. Next base: position 1,793 of record NZ_SGWE01000005.1, on the reverse strand, counting down.
TGAACGCGGAATTCAGGGTCGGGCGTGGCGAGTGATTCGGCCTGCCTTCGGGTGGGCCGTGGATTGAAACCGGCGAGTACACGTTCCGGCTGCGTGAGGGGCTGGATTCGGCCTGCCTTCGGGTGGGCCGTGGATTGAAGCTCTGTGAGGTGCGTGTCGGTCAGCGGAATGACCCGGTCGTTCTGCTTGCCACTCGATGGTGGTCAGTTGATGGTCGTGGGGCGCGTCATGGGGTCGGCACGGCGGCGGGTTGGAAGGTGAGGGTCCGCGCCACGTGGTCTCGCCCCGCGCGCATCCGGGCCTGCAACTCGCTGGCGTCAGGCGCGCCGATCACGACGTGTCCGGCCGAGTCGCCACTGAAACCCCGCGCCCAGCCCGTCTCTCCCGGCGCGATGCCCAGTTCGTACGCCTGGACGCCCGGCAGTCCCCCCAGGTCCGGGACAGTCAGGCACACGCCCTCCTGCGGGGGGAATAGCATCCACCCGCACACCTGCTTGGGTTGCGCGCGGCGCAGCTCGGCGAGGGCCTGCGCTTCGTCCACGAGGCCCGCCTGCAGTCGGCACTGCCATTCGTTCAGGTTCGGTCCGCCCGCCAGGGCCAGCGTCTCGTTGACCCGGCCGCCGCCCGTGCGGCACGCAACCTCGCACAGGGACAGCGTGCCGTCCGCCGCGGCGAACACCTCCGCGTGGAACGTGTGCCCGTGCGGCAGTTCGAGGGCGGCGCAGACGGCCCGCGCGTAGGCCTGGAGCGGTTCGAACAGGGGATCGTCCCGGTCCAGCATGGCGCTCCCGACCACCTCGTCCCGCGTGAACGATCCGAGTTCCAGTCCGGGCGTGAGGTACTTGCTCGGCCAGCTCCACGCGACCTCCTGCCCGACGGCGACACCGTCGACGTGATACAGCTCACCGGTGTGGAAGGTCTCCACGCACAGGTCGGACACGTATTCCGCGTAGGGGACGCGCGGCGCGAACCCGGTTTCGAGTACGTCCGTGAGGGTGGCCCGGTCGCTGATCTTGCGCCCGAACACCGAGCCGGAACTCGTGCGGGGCTTCACGAACACCGGCAGGTCATGCTGCGCGACGAAGTCCAGCAGGTCGAGCGGGTGATGGAGGGCCGCGCCCGCGTGCGCCGGGAGGCCCGCCGCCTGCACGGCCGCGCGGGCGAGGACCTTGTCGCGGAATCGCGTGGCGTTCGCCACGGACTGCCCCGGTAACCCCCAGCGTTCCCGGAGTCGGGCGGCGCGGATCACGTCGTCCTCGCCGAACGCGAGGACACGGGTGATCGGGCGGGTGGCGTGCAGCGCGTCCAGGTCGGCGTACACGTTGCCGTTGTTCAGGTAGTTGCCGTAGGCGCGGACGAACCCGAAGGCCGGATCGGCCTGCAGCGCCGTGAGGGCGTCGTCGGTGACGCTGTCACGGTCGAGGACGAGACTCAGCGCGCTGGTGGGAACGTCACGCAGCCAGCGGGGGAAGTCGAAACCGGTGGGGTCGTGCAGGGTCAGCAGCAGGATGTGCGGGTCGGGCATGCTCGCCTGTTGTAGCGCAGGTCAGGGCCGGTCGTGGCGCATGTCGTGCATGAGGAGGCGCTGTTCCTGTTCGGTCACCCAGGCGAGGGGCACGCCGGACAGGAACGCGGTGACGGGCTGCCCTGCCGTCAGGGTGGACTGCACGTCACTGGTCCAGTCGGCGGTGGGGTCGAGCTGGTACGCGCCGCCGAGGGACTCGACGCTGCCGTCCCAGCCGAGCGAGACGCGCAGCTGGCGGATGACGCGGGAGACGCGTTGCGCCGCCGCC
>NZ_SGWE01000004.1:3077500-3281798 GCF_013337115.1 Deinococcus sp. JMULE3 | reverse complement strand
GGGGGGATGTTCACGCCGCCCTCGCCCTGGATGGGTTCCACGACCACGCAGGTCACGCTGTCCGCGCCGACGCGGCGGATCAGGCGCGTCAGGGCGTCCAGGTCCCCGTACGGGCTGGTCAGCGCGCCGGGAATCAGCGGGCGGAAGATGTCCTGGTACTCGGGGTTCGGCGTGAGGCTCAGGCTGCCGAGCGTCTTGCCGTGGTACCCGCTGGCGAACGAGATCTGGTACTTCGCCTTGGGGCGCCACGCCTTGGCGAACTTCAGGGCGCCCTCGATGGCCTCGGTGCCGCTGGAGCAGAAGAACACCTGACTGTCCGCGTGGCTGGGCAGTTCCCGCGAGAGCAGCCCCACGAGGTTCGCCTGCAGGGCCGCGCGCCACGGTCCGGTGGACTGCTGCGGCAGGCCCATCGCGCGGTTTTTGCGCAGGAACTCGTGCATGAACTCCGTGATGGCGGGCGGCATCTCGCCGAAGGGCGTGGCGGCGTACCCGCTGGCGTTGATGCGGCGCACGCCACGTTCGTCCTCCAGTTCCCAGGGGGTCACGCGGGAGAACGGCCCGGCGAGGCCCAGCACGTCCAGACCGTACAGGAGTTCCTCGTTGCCGTACTTCAGTTCCAGGCGGCGGACGTCCGCGCCGCTCAGGCGCTCGTCGAGCACGTCACGGGTCGAGATGAAACCGGGGGGCAGGGCACTCATGCCGGTCAGTCTAGAGCCCCCCGGCGTGAGAGGCGTCCCCGCCGGGTCAGTTGCCGTTCACCACGCCTCTCAGCGCGGGGACGCCGCCGGGGTACGCCCGCGCGTCCAGGCCGTCCGCCGTCAGGTAGCGGGCGGCCAGCCCGGAGCGCACGCCCCGCTCGCAGATCACGACCAGCGGCCCCAGGTCCGGGGTGAGGCCGTGCGCGCCGTCCTCGATGGCCTGGAGGCTCACGGCGCGCACGGGCAGCGCGGTCAGCCCGGCCAGGGGTTCGGCGGCGCGCAGGTCCTCGGGGCGCAGGTCGATGACGGTGGCACCTTCGGGCAGGGTCATGCGCGCAGGATACGCGCACGCGGCACATTCCGACCCACGGGGTCGGGTATGCTGGGCCGCATGGAAGAAGTCACCCCACAGGAAGGGCTGCGCCGCGTGCAGCAGGGCGCGCTGCTCGTGGACGTCCGCGAACAGAACGAATTCGACGAGGTGCATGCCGAGGGCGCCCAGCTGATCCCCCTGAGCGAGTTCGAGAGCCGCTACGCGGAACTCCCGAAGGACCGTGAACTGGTCATGATCTGCCGCAGTGGCGCGCGCAGCGCCCGCGCGGGCGAGTTCCTGAAGGCGCAGGGGTACGACTCGGTCGTGAACCTCGCGGGCGGCACGATGGCCTGGGTGCAGGACGGACTGCCCAGCGTGCAGGGCGGGAACTGATGACCGCTCCCGAGAACGCACCCGCCCCGGCGGGTCTGCCCAGTGAGGCGCAGGTCCTGGAGGCCCTGAAGGTCGTGAAGGACCCGGAAATCCCGGTGAACGTGGTGGACCTCGGCCTGATCTACGGTGTGGACGTGCAGGAGTCCGGCGTGGTGGACATCACCATGACCCTGACCAGCGTGGGCTGCCCGGTACAGGACCTGATCCGCAGCGACGCGGAACTCGCCGTGGGCCGCCTGGACGGCGTGAGCGAGGTGAACGTGGAGTTCGTGTGGACGCCACCATGGGGTCCGGACAAGATGACCGAGGACGGCAAGCGCCAGATGCGCATGTTCGGCTTCAACGTCTGAACCCAACCTGAGCAAACCGCCCCAGCGCAAGGCCGGGGCGGTTTGCTGTGGGCGGTCAGTCGGAGTTGCGGGCGATGCTGAAGATGTTCAGGAACTGCGCGAGGGCCATGGCGAAGCCCGCGACGTAGGTCAGGGCGGCGGCGGTCAGGACGCTGCGGGCGCCGCCGGTCGCTTCGGGGCTGCCGCTCAGGCCGGTCTGGTTCAGGTAAGCCAGGGCGCGGCGGCTGGCGTCGAATTCCACGGGCAGAGTGATGACGTGGAATAGCAGCGCCGCGCCGAACAGGACGACTCCCAGCCACAGCAGGCCGGTCAGTTGCAGGAAGATCCCGGCCATGACGAGCAGTGGCGCGAGGTTCATGCCGAGGCTCAGGGGGACGGCCATGCGGCCGCGGGCGACCAGGGCGGGCATGCGGACGCGGTCCTGGATAGCGTGCCCGACCTCGTGCGCGGCGACGGCCATGGCGGCGACGCTGGGGACGCCGTACACGCCCTCGCTGAGGTTGACGGTCTTGCGCAGCGGGTCGTAGTGGTCGCTGAGGCTGCCGGGAACGGCGTTCACGGGTACGTGGTTCAGGCCGTTAGCGTCGAGCATCATGCGGGCAACCTGCGCGCCGGTGAGGTTGCGGGGGTTGCGCACGGCGCTCCAGCGGCGGTAGGTGCGGGTCAGTGAGCCCTGGATGACGAAGGACGCGACCAGGATGATCAGGATCAGGGGGGTGTAGGGGCCGAGGAATTCCATGTCAGACTGCCTCCTGCCCACATCTTAGCCGACCGCACTCAGGTTTTATGAGATGCAGGGTGGGCCTTCTTGACCCTCCTGCCTGCCCCAGCAGGGACAGACGCGACGCCACGCATCGAGAAGTGGCGCGCCCACGGTCACCCGCGCGGCGCGCCACTCCCGACCCGAAGGTCCTCAGCCCTGGGGGGCCGCCGGGGCCGGAATGCCCTGAACGAAGAACCGAACGGCGGTGCGTTCCTCCTCGTGAACGTCGAGTTTCACGAATTCCGGCTGAGTGTACAGATCCAGGCGGTCTCCCACCAGGTACCCGCGAGCGATGGCGAGGGCCTTGACCGCCTGATTGACGGCTGCCGGACCGATCGCCTGAATTTCCACCTGCCCCTGAGAACGCAGAAGGGCAGCAATAGCACCGGCGATAGCATTGGGACGGGAGGTGCCGGACACGCGCAGGGTTTCCAAAATCATGCTCCTTTCCGACCTGCCGCCCCGAAAGGCAGAGGTTGAAACAGTTTCATATTAAGTGTGGCAGTCCGCGAACGACACCAGAAATGTGCACAGCCGCACCCTCCCCCCTTCGGGGGTGAACCGCCGAGCGAACCATACCCGCCCGAACCTGACAGGCACCTGACACCGAATTGACCCTCACGTCACAAAGGCGCGGCATCCTTCGGCGCATGACACAGGACACGGGGACCGCCAGCTTCTGGCACCGACTGCTGGACACCAGACTCACCCGCCGCAGCGCGCTGGGCAGCGCCGCCGCCACCGCCGCCGCGATCACGCTGCCCCTGACCATCAGCGAGGCCGACGCCGTGAACAATGGCGGCCCCAGCACCGTGGACCCAAAGGCAGTGAAACCCCAGACGGTCGCCCCGTTCCGCGCGATTCCCACCGGGAACGCCGACGCGCTGACGCTGCCCGCAGGCTACCGCTACCAGGTGCTGGCCCCCTGGGGTGAAGTCTTCACCGACGCCGGGCGCGAGATCGGCTTCAACCACGATTACGTCGGCTTCTTCCCCATCGACATGCTCGAGGGCGGCCAGAGCAGCACCGACGCGCTGCTGACCATCAACCACGAGTACGTGAACTCCATGTTCGTCGGCGGCGACACGAAGAACCGCACGCCCGGCCAGATCAGGGCCGAGATGGAAGCTGTGGGCGTCAGCGTGGTGCGCGTGCGCAGGGAAGGCGGCAAGTGGGCCATCGTGCCCGACCCCCGCAACCGCCGCATCGACGCGCTGACCGACATCGAACTGACCGGCCCGGCGCGCGGCACGGCCGCCGTGAAGGGCGCGACCATGGTCAAGGGCACCGTCGGGAACTGCTCGGGCGGGCAGACCCCCTGGGGCACCCTCCTGACCTGCGAGGAGAACGTGGACGGCTACACCAAGGCCTGGGCGGGCAGCGGGTACGAGGCCATGCACCAGGGCTGGGTAACCGAGATCGACCCCTTCGACCCGAAGTCCACCCCAAGAAGCGCACCGCGATGGGCCGCTTCCGGCACGAGAACGTCGCCGTGACCGTCGCCGCCGACGGCCGCGTCGTGGGCTACATGGGTGACGACATGCAGGACGCCTGCGTGTACAAGTTCGTGTCGCGCGGCAAGTACGACCCCAAAGACCGCGCCGCGAACCTGAAGCTGCTGGAAGACGGCGACCTGTACGTCGCGAACTTCGGCAACGGCAGCTGGGTGCTGCTGGACTACGACCGCAACAAGAAACTCCAGGACGCCAAGGGCGCCGACGGCAAGGCCCTGTTCGCCAGCCAGGCCGACGTGCTGGCCGACGCCCGTGCCAGCGCCCTGGCAGTGGGCGGCACCCCGGTCGACCGCCCGGAGGACATCGAGATTCACCCCCGCACGGGCGAGGTGTACGTCGCCCTGACGAACAACAGCAAGCACGGCAACTACTTCGGGCAGATCATCAAGTTCCGCGAAGCGGGCGACGACTGGACCGCGCAGACGTTCCTGTGGGAGGTTTTCGCCGTGGGCGGCCCCCAGAGCGGCTTCGCCAGCCCCGACAACCTCGTGTTCGACCCGTACGGCAACCTGTGGATGGTCACGGACAACAGCGACCTGGGCAGCAACCCCATCAAGGACTTCCACGGCAACAACGCCATGTTCTTCTTCCCCACCGAAGGGCCCAATGCGGGCAAGGCGTACCGCTTCGCGATCGGCCCGGTGGACGCCGAGATCACCGGCCCCGTCTGGTCCCCCGACGGCAAGACGCTGTTCCTGGCGATCCAGCACCCGGGCGAGGACAGCGAGAGCCTCGACAAGCTCCGCTCGAACTTCGCCGCCAAGGCGGGCAGCAACGTCCCTCGCCCGACGCTGGTCGCCATCGAGGGCTTCCCCGGATGGCGCGCGTGACCGCCGCTGACCTTCCCCCCGTGAAGGCCCCCTGGATCGTGGGTCGCCCCGCGCTGCTGGAACACGCCGCCGCCGACTACCTGAACGAACTGGCCCGCCAGCGCCCCTGGACCCGCGCCCGCGCCGAGGACCTGCTGGACAGCCTGGAAGCCCACCTGGGCGAACCCGCGCCGCTGCTGGCCTACACCCGCCTGACCGGCGAGGCGTGGCTGCGCACCCTGCCCGAACAGGAGCGCACGGAGGCCGCCGACCTGCTGAGCGACTTCCGCGCGTACCTGCGCGACTGGGGCTGGCTGGACCACGCCCGCCCCGTCAACCAGCCCGACTGATACGGGATTAAATTGACTTGCTTCCAACATTATTGCCTTCCGTTGTCCCCTCTCCCCCTGTGGGACTCGGAGAGCTGCGCAGCAGAGAGGGAGGGACTCGCAGAGCGGCGCAGCTGAGGAGCGACGCGACGGAAGGGTGAGGGGGCCACCGGGCGACTCCGAATGTTTTGGAATCACTTGAATGTCGTATAACCCGGACCCCGGACACGAACGCGCGCCCCTTTCTGGACTGGGGGCGCGCGTTCGTGTCCGACTCACTTCGAGAGCAGGTCGCTTCGTGGTCAGGTCATTTGGTATTCAGGAAATCGAGGATCGCGCGGGCCAGCGCCTGCGCCAGCACCTCGCGGTACGCGGCGCTGGCGAGCTTCGGGCCCTCGACGGGACTGGACCCGAACCCCACCTCGACCAGGATGGCGGGCGTGGTGGGGTTCTTGATGACGTAGAACGCGTCGGTCTGCACGCCGCGGTTCACGGCGCCCGTCGCGGCGATCAGTCGCGCCTGGACCTTCTGCGCCAGCTGGCGGCTGAACGCGATCTTCGCCTGCGCGAGGATGTCCCCCAGTTCCTTCTGCGCGGTGCCGGACGCCTGCCGCGTGAGTTCCAGGCCGACGCTGCCGCCCCCGTTCTCCAGCACGGCGAGGCTGCGGTTCCCGCCCGCGAGCGGCTGCCCGAAGTAGTACGTCTCGATGCCCTGCGCGGACGGACTGGCGGAGTTCACGTGGATGCTCACGAAGGCGCTCACGACGCCGTTGTTCGCCATGCCGGAACGCGCCGCGAGATCCCGTTTCTTGTCCGCGCTGAGGTGCTCGTCCGTGTCGCGGGTCAGGATGACGTCCACGCCGTGCCGCAGAAGTTCCGCGCGGGTGCGCAGCGCGACGTCCAGCGTGACGTCCTCCTCCTTCACCCAGCGGCTGACCGCGCCCGGATCGACCCCACCGTGACCCGGGTCGAGGACCACGCGGGGCCGCACCACGGACGTCCCGGCGGGCCGCACGACCGGGGCGGGCGCGGGGGTGCGAGCGGCCGGGCGGGCCGGAACGGCGGACGCGGCGGCGCTGCTGGGCACGTCAATGACCAGCCGGGCCGGTTGACCGGCCCCCGCTGGCAGGACGCTGACCTTCGCGCTGCTGTGTCCCTTCGCCAGCGTGACGGTCACGGTGCGGCCCGCGACGGCGTACGCGGTGACGCCCGACGCACTGAGTGGGCCCTGCTCAGCCTTGAGCGGGGCGCCCAGCGTGACGGTCACGCTCTGCCCGGCGACCCGGCTGCTGGCGGTCGTGGTGGCGGGCAGGTCGAACACCAGCCGGGTGTACCCGTCGTGCTGCCCGACCCTGGGCGCGGCGTGCGCGCCGCCCAGCAGCAGGCCTCCCAGCAGGAGACTTCTCACGGTCCTGATCATGCGGTTTGCGGGGCTGTTCACTGCCGGGAAGTGTACCGCCCGGCACGCGTTTCCCGGATGGGAGCGGCGTGCCGGGCGTCTCACACAGTCGGGCGCTGGAGTGGGTTCACCCCGCCGGGCCGGTCAGGCGTTCGGTTTCAGCAGGTGGCCCAGGCAGTTGCCGTAACTGACGCCCTGCTGCGCGTCGAGCACGAGGTCCTGGACGCTGAATTCCTGCAGGACGCCCAGCATCGCGTCGCGCATGCGGGTGTAGATGGTGTTGCGGGCGTGGCAGCGCGCTTCCTCCACGCAGGGTTCGTGCCAGTTCAGGCTGATGCACGACAGCGGCGCGACCGGACCGTCGATGGCGCGAACCACCTCACAGAGGCTGATGAGCTGAGGTTTGCGGGCCAGGGCGTACCCGCCGCCGATGCCCTTCTTGCTCTTCACGACACCCTTGGCGGTCAGGGCGGCCAGGATGCGCACGAGGTACGGGCGGTGCACGCCGGTCGCCTCGCTGATCTCCTCGCTGGACACCCAGCGGTCCAGGGCCTGCGACCCCAGGAAGCCCAGGGCCTGGAAGGCGTACACGTCGGTGGCGGAAAGCCGCATGGGGCGCAGTGTACCGCGCCGTTAGCGTATGGGGGCGGGGTACTGGGCGCGCAGGTACGCCAGCGCGACCGGGTCGACCTGACCGCCACCCACCCAGCGTTCCTCCAGGTTTTCGGTGCCGAACAGCGCCCAGGCGGCGGCCTCGGTGTCCGCGTCCCAGGGCCCGCCGGGCAGCGCGGTGGCGTGCCCCTGCGTGATCAGCAGGGCGCGCAGCCACGCGAGTTCCTCGTCCGTCAGGGGCCGGGTGGTCTCGGGGCGGGTGAACAGCAGGTCGTGCACGTCCAGCAGCCGCGCGAGCTCCCGGCAGGGGTCGGCGTGATCGTCCGCGCGGAGGTTCACCCAGTCGTCCGTCAGGCCGCCGTAGCCGCGCCCCGGTCCGGCGCACAGCAGGGCCGCCGACTGCCGCCCGCGCCGGTCCCCGCCTGCCGCGTCCCCGGCGTTCAGGGCCGCCAGCAGGCGGCGGGGCAGCGGGAGGTCCGATCCGGCCTCCCAGGCGGCGCGCATGGCCTCCACGACGCCCGGCCCGGCCCCCCCACCGACCCCGCCCCTCCACGACGCCCGGCCCGGCCAGGATGTTCCCCTGGATGGCGACGTCGGCAGCGGCGTACCCGCCGGCCCAGGCATGGCAGTCCGCGCCCGTGAAGGTGACGCTGCTTCCGTCCGCGCCGACCAGCCCGAACTGGCGCTGCGCGATGCCGGGGTCGGTCGCCTGGAAGTGCGCCCCCACGGCGGCGGCGTCCAGTCCGGAGGCCAGCAGGCGCAGGCCCTCGGGGCCGAAGGTGGGGTTCACGTAGCTCTGGGTGGCGACGGCCCCCACGCCGCCGCGCACGAAGGGCACCAGCGCGCCCACCGCGAGGAACTTGCTGGCGACCGCCACACCCAGGTCGCCCGTGCGGGCGTCGCGGCCCACGATGGAAAAGGTCATGGCGGCAGGCTAACGCGGCCCGCATTGGGCACACGGTAGGCTGCGTGACATGACGGCTTCAGGCGAACAGGGCGTGATCTGGGTGCTGAGCGGCAGTCCCGGCGCGGGCAAGTCCAGCGTGTCGCGCTCGCTGCTGGCGCGCTTCCCGTTCGGGTTGCACCTGTCCATCGACGACCTGCGCGAGATGGTCGTTTCCGGAATGGCGCACCCAGCACTGGATCACCCGCCGGAGGCGGTGCGGCAGTTCGCGCTGGCCCGCACGGCGGCGGCGCAGACGGCCCGCCTGTACGCGCAGGAGGGCTTCGCGGTGGTGATCGAGGACGTGCTGTGGCCCGCCGATCTGGCGTTCATGGCGCGGCACTGGGAGGGGCTGGAGGTGCGCCCGGTGCGGCTGTTCACGACGCTGGAGGTCGCGCACGAACGCAACCGCACCCGCACGAACAAGACGTACGACACGTCGACCCTCGCGCCGCTGATTGACGGGCTGTATCCGCAGATGCCCCCCGGGATCTACCGGGAGGCCGGGTGGGCGGTCGTGGACAGCAGCGCCCTGACCCTGGAGGCCACCGTGGACGCCCTGCTGCGCCTGGAGTGGCCCGCGTGACGGAGGCGGTCCTGACCGGCACATGGTTCGTGGTGCGGACCAGCCTGCCGCTGTGGCGTACGCGGGACAACCCCAGCGTGACGTACGCGCCGCTGCCGGACGGGCGGGTGGTGGACACCGTGCGCTTCACCCGGGGGGGACGAGCAGGGCTGATCATCGGCGTGGACACCCCATTTCCCGATGGGGGCTGGGCATGGCGCGGCGTGAGCCTCCTGACCCGCTTCACGGTCAGCCGCTGGAGGGTGCTGGCGGCCGGGGACGGCTGGGCGATCACCGTGTTCGAGCGGACGCCGTTCACGCCCGCCGGGCTGGACGTGTACGCCCGCACGCCTGCCCTGACTGCGGCGCAGGTGCAGGAGCTGGAAGCCGCCCTGGACGGCCTTCCGGCCGCGCAACCGTTCCGCGCGGCGCTGTTCAGCCCCCAGCACGACGGTCGGTGAGGGTCAGCCGATGACGCTCCTGACCTTCGCGGCCATGCTCGGCGGGTACAGCACCGCGAACTGACCGCGCTGGTCAGCCCACACGCGGTTCATGTCGTCGTAGCCCATCGCCACGTAGCCCAGCAGGGGGTCCATGATGAACACCTGCCGGGTCTGGTCGTTGTAGCCCATCAGCACCCGCCAGTGCGGGATGACCTGCCCCTGCGTCGTGATGTGACTCTGCAGGGCGATCACGGGCAGACCGCTGCGGATGGCGGCGCGGGCGGTGTTCACGCTGCCCCCGGTGAACAGCCGCGCCTGCATCCCCACGCGCGGCGCGAAGTCCACGATGGCCTGCGCGGTCATGTACGACCGTTCGGTGGGGCGGGTCAGGCGGCTCACCTCGGTCATGTCCACCCGCAGCCCGAAGTACCCCAGCACCTGCGTGATACTGGCCGGACCGCAGGCGTTGTACGACTGCCGGATCAGGGGCATGCCGCTCAGGACGTACCCGGGCGGCGTGGGGGAAGGTGCGGCGGCCTGCGCGGGGAGGCTCAGGGCGCAGGCGAGGACCAGCAGGCGGGCGAGATGCACGCACGCAGCATCGCACGGGCCACCTGACCGGATTGTCTCAAGGTTGCATGAAGAAGGGAGAGGCCACGCGACCTCTCCCCCGTCCAGCAGCGTGGCTTACACCCGCGTGAGGTCCTTGGGCAGCGGCAGGAACTCGATCTCCGGGTGCTGCTCGGCGGTGTACTCCAGGTCGTAGCGGCTGCGGAACAGCATGACCGGGCGGCCCTGGTCGTCCTCGACGTGGCGGGCGAAGCGGGCGACGTTCGTGGGGTCACCGGCCAGCCAGCGCACCAGCTGGTAGCTGGTGACGTGCATCTCGACCTCCACGCCGTACTCCTCCTGCAACCTCGCCTGGAAGACCTCGAACTGCAGCGGCCCGACCGCGCCCAGGTAGGGGTCGCGCGCGCCGTCGGTCGGGTAGAACACCTGCACGACGCCTTCTTCCGCCAGCTGGGTGAGGCCCTTCATGAACGCCTTGCGTTTGCCGACGTCGCGCAGGCCGATGGTGGCGAACGTCTCGGGCGTGAAGCGCGGGAAGCCGGGCAGGATCACCTTGGCGTCCACGCTGATCACGTCCCCGATCTGGAACACGCCGGGGTTCACGAGGCCCACGATGTCACCGGGGTACGCTTCCTCGACCTTCTCGCGGTCCTGCGCGAACAGCGTATGCGCCTGCGACAGCCTCAGCTTGCGGCCGGTGCGGGTGTGCGTGACGTCCATGCCGCGCTCGAAATGCCCGCTCATGACGCGCATGAAGGCGGTGCGGTCGCGGTGCTGCTTGCTCATGTTCGCCTGCAGCTTGAAGATGAAGCCCGCGAAGCCCGCCTCGGGACTGCGCTCGCCCAGGTTCGTCTCGACGGGGCCGGGGGGTGGCGCGAGGTCCACGAAGTTGCTCAGGAAGTGCTCCACGCCGAAGTTGTTCATGGCCGACCCGAAGAACACCGGGGTCAGTTCGCCGCTCAGGAAGGCCGCCGGGTCGAATTCCGGCATGGCCCCCTGGATGAGTTCCACGTCCTCGCGCAGTTTCGCGGCGAGGTCCGCGCCGACCAGGGCGTCCAGTTTCGGGTCGTCCAGGCCGCTCGTCTGCATGGGCGCGCGGTGCTTCCCGCCCGAGGTACGCTCGAAGGCCAGCACCTGCTGCGTCTGGAGGTCGTACACGCCCTTGAAGTCCGGGCCGTCCCCGATGGGCCACGTCAGCGGCACCGCCGTGATTTTCAGGATGCCCTCCAGCTGCTCCAGCAGTTCGAAGGGGTCCTGCGCGGGGCGGTCCATCTTGTTTACGAATGTCAGGATCGGAATGCCGCGGTTGCGGCACACCGCGAACAGCTTCTCGGTCTGCGCCTGCACGCCACGCGCGGCGTCCAGCACCATCAGGGCGCTGTCGGCGGCAGTCAGGGTGCGGTAGGTGTCCTCACTGAAATCCTGGTGACCGGGCGTGTCGAGCAGGTTGATGTGCCGACCGCCGTACTCGAAGGTCAGCGCGCTGGAGCTGATGGAGATGCCGCGCTGCTGCTCGATGCTCATCCAGTCGCTCTTGGTGTGGCTGCGGCCCTCCTTGGCGGTGACGCTCCCGGCTTCCTGGATGGCACCTCCGTACAGCAGGAGTTTCTCGGTGATGGTGGTCTTCCCGGCGTCCGGGTGGCTGATGATGGCGAAGGTGCGGCGCCGGGCGATCTCGCTGGCGAGCGCGGCGGGGTTGATCTCGGGGCTGGTCATGGGAACTCCTGCGGGCCTGGAACGGTCGCGGCCCGGACATGCGTGAAGGTGGGAATCAACGCGGGTCTCGACTCGCGCTAGGGGGGCGTGAGGAGAACCGTCATGCGCTCATGATACGGCACGTCCCGCCCCGCGTGCCGCGTGCGGCGCAAACGCCTCCAGCGCGGCGTCCAGCGTGCCCAGCCGCGCGGCGATGAGTTGCGCCGGGTCGCGGTGGTACCCGCCGGCCATGACGGTCACGAGAGGCGTGCGGGTGCGGGCCGCCCAGCGGAACACGCGGCGGTCGCGGGCCTGCACGCCCTCCAGCGTGAGCGCCAGCCGCCCCAGCTGATCCCCGGCGAGGACGTCCGCGCCCGCGAGGTAGAACGCGAAGTCCGGCTGGAACGCCGTCACGAGCGGCGTGACCTGCGAGTCCAGCGCGTGCAGGTACGCGGCGTCGCCCGTCCCGTCGGGCAGCGGCACGTCCAGGTCGCTGGCCTCCTTGCGGAAGGGGTAGTTGCGTTCGGCATGCAGGCTGACGGTCAGCACGCGCGGCTCCTGCGCGAAGATCGCGGCGGTGCCGTTCCCCTGGTGCACGTCCAGGTCGAGGATCAGGATGCGCCGCGCCCGCCCGGTGTCCAGCAGCCAGCGGGCGCTGATCGCCACGTCGTTCAGGAACGAGAACCCCTCGGCGTGATCGGCGTACGCGTGGTGGGTGCCGCCGCCCAGGTTCACGCCCAGACCCAGCGTCAGGGCGTCGCGGGTGGCGGCCAGGGTCGCGCCGCTGCTGCCCAGTCCCCGCTCGACGACCGCCGGGGTCCACGGGAAGCCCAGCGCCCGTTCCTCGGCGCGGGTGACCTGCCCCTCGCGCCAGCGGGCCAGGAACGCGGGATCGTGCACCGCCTCCGCCAGGGGCCAGTCGAGGCTGGGGGCGTCCACCAGCGGCAGCCGCGCCTGCGCGCCGTCCAGCAGGGCCTGAATCCACTCGCGCGGCAGGAACTGCCGTCTGGGCGCAGCCTGCGCCTGGTACGCGGCGCGCCGGAACGCCGTGAACGCACGGAACGGGTGCGGGAACGTCACGTCCGCAGCGTACGCTGGGCGGCATGACCCGACCGCGATCCTGGCCGGAATTGCTCGCGCAGTTGTGTGCGCCCGTGGCGCTGGCCCCCATGGCGGGCGGCGTCGGCACCCCCGCGCTGGCGGCCGCCGTGACCTGCGCGGGTGGGCTGGGCAGCCTGGGCGGCGCGTACCTGACCCCACAGGCGCTGCGCGACGCGATCCGCGAGGTCCGCGCTCTGACCCACGGCCCGCTGATCGTGAACCTGTTCGCGCCGCAGCCCGTGCCCGCCGTCACGCCCGACGCAGTGGCCGTGGCCACTGCCGAGCTGGCCCCTTTCCACGCGGCGCTGAACCTCTCCCCGCCCACCCTGCCGGAGCGCGTGCAGGAGGACTTCACGGCGCAGCTGGACGTCGTGCTGGAGGAACGCCCCGAGGTCTTCAGCGTCGCGTTCGGCCCCATCCAACCGGACGCCCTGGCGGCGCTGCGCTCACGAGAGATCCTGACGGTCGGCACGGCCACCAGCCTCAGCGAGGCCCTGATCCTGCACGAGAGCGGCGTGGACGCCGTCACCGTGCAGGGCGGCGCGGCGGGCGGACACCGGGGCGGCTGGCAGGACGACGCCCTCGCGGACACGCTGACCCTCGTGCGGGAGGTCGCGCGGGCCACGCCCCTCCCGGTTCTCGCGGCGGGCGGCCTGATGACCGCCGGGGACGTGAGCGCCGCGAGGACGGCCGGGGCGACACTGGCGCAGTGCGGCACGGCGTTCCTCCTGGCCGATGAGGCGGGCACCTCCGCACCGTACCGGCAGGCGGTTCAGGCGGGGACGCGCGACACGGTCCTGACCCGCGCGTACTCGGGGCGCGCGGCGCGGGGCCTGCAGACCACCCTCACCGACGCCGTGACGCACCCCCTCCCCTTTCCGCACCAGAACGCCCTGACCCGCCCCCTGCGCACAGCAGGCGCGCAGGCCGGGCAGGCGGACGTCCTGAGCCTCTGGGCTGGGACCGGCTACCGGCAGGCGCAGGCGACCGGCGCGGCGCAGATCGTCGCGGCGCTGACGCCGTGACCGTCACGCTGCGGCCCCTGCGCCCCGGGGATGAGGAGGCGGCGGTGCGCTGGGCGGCCGATCCGGTGTTCTGCCGCGCGGCGAACTGGACGCCGGGCCTCGCGCCGCGCGTGATGCGGCGGCACTGGCAGGCGATCATCGCGGGGGGCGACCCGGCGTTCCTGCGGCTGGGCATGGAACTGGACGGGCAGCTGGTGGGGTTCGTGGATCTGGCGGGCCTGAACGGGACGTCGGCGGAGTTCGGGATTGTCGTCGGGGAGCGGGCGCTGTGGGGGCAGGGCACAGCGCGCCGGGCGGGTGAGGCGCTGATCAATTACGCGGCGGAACTGGGCCTCTCGCGGCTGACGGCGCTGGTGCACGCGCCGAACGCGCGGTCGCACGCGCTGATGCGCCGTCTGGGGTTCGCGGAGGCCGGGTACGCCGACCCGGAAGCCTACATGGGCGAGGTGGTGCCGGTCATCCGCTACGAACGGGAGATCGGTTCGGACTCACCTCACTCCTGAACGGTGTGCCCGGCCTCCCGCAGGGCCGCCACGCTGCGGCCGAGGTCGCTGGCGGCGACGAGGACGTAATCGGTGTTGTAGGTGGACAGCGCGAAGATGCCCACGCCCACGTCCCGCAGGGGGTTCAGGACGCTGGCGAGGATGCCGGTCAGGGTGAACTCGAAGGGTCCGGTGAGCTGAAGGGCCTGCCAGCCGCGCTGGACGCGCACGCCGTCCGGAACCTGCGCGGCGTGGCAGACGACGCTCAGTTCGTCGGGGGCGTTCATGACGCACCAGAGGTCGCCGCGCGTCGCCCAGTCGGGCACGGCGCTCCCGGCGGGGAGCTGGGCGACGGCGTACTCGCCGGGCAGGACGGTCAGCGTCAGGGCCATGCGGGCAGGATACGGCGACCCTGGCCGTTCGGTGGGGGCGCGGGCCTGGGCGGGTGGGGGGCGTGTTTTCGCGGCGCGGGGCGCAGCATGACGACATGACGAATCTTTCTGATCTTTCAACGGCAATGGCGGACGCGGTCGAGCAGGCCGCGCGGAGTGTGGTGACGGTGCGCGCGGCGCGCCCGGTGAGCGGCACGGTGGTGGGCGACGGGCTGGTGCTAACGCCCGCGCACCTGCTGCATTCGGACGAGGTGCCGGTGGTCACGCCGGACGGGCGGACCCTGACGGGCGTGGTCGTGGGCCGCGATCCGGGCAGCGATCTGGCGCTGCTGCGCGTGGACGACCTGACCGTCCCCGCACTGACGACCGGTGAGGCGGGCCGCACGGGAGAACTGCTGCTCGCGGTGGGCCGCCCGACCGGGGGTGTGCAGGCCAGCCTGGGCCTGAATCCGGGCCGGGCGCGGGACGGCTGGCTGCACGCGGGTGCCCAGCCGTTCCCCGGCGTGAGCGGCGGCGCGCTCGTGAACGCGCAGGGTGAACTCGTGGGAGTCCTGAACGCGGGCGTGCGGCGCGGGCAACTGCTGGCCGTTCCAGCCGCGCGGGCAGTGCGGGTGGCGGACCTGCTGTCCCGCGAGGGCCGCGTGCCGCGCGGGTACCTGGGGCTGGCGACGCAGCCCGTGCACTTCCCGGCCGCCACGACCCCGGACAGCCTGGAGGACGAGGGGGAATTCACGGCAGGCCCATTCGGCGCTGGTCGTTTCGGCCCCGGCATGGTCCGGGGTGAGGGTGGCGCCTGGGGCGGCCGTCGCGGTCCCGGACGCGGGCCGGATCATGGTGGGCACGGTCACCCCGGGCGGGGTGGGATGGACGAGGCCCGGCTGGAGAAACTCCGCCGCTTCCGCGAGCGCTTCGCGGGCGGGCGGGTGGGCCTGACGGTCGTGCAGGTCGAGGCGGGCAGTCCCGGTCAGGCGGCGGAGTTCCGGGTGGGGGACGTGCTGCTGGCGCTGGACGGCGAGGGCTTCACGCACCCGGCGGAACTCCTGTCGCGCGTCCGTTCCCGCGCGGGCGAGACGGTGACCCTGCGCGTCCTGCGCGGCGGCGAGGAGCAGGACATGAGCGTCACGGTGGGTGAACGCTGACCGTGACGACCCGCGCGCCCGTCCCGGTACGATCAGGCATGACCGCCGCACCTGCCCGGCCCACCGTGCTCGTCACGTTGGGTTCGGCGGTCATCGCGGCGGGCGTGGCGGCGATCCTGGGCGGCGCGGGATTCCTGTCCACCCAGGACGGGAACGAGCCGGATGTGCTGATCGTGGACGACGCGTGGCTGGACGACCCCTCACCCCTGGACGGCGCGGCGGTCGTGTCCCTGGGGTCCCGCACGTGGGTGGAGGTCCTGCCTGACCTCTGCCCGCACGGCTGGGCGTGCCTGCCTGCCGACGCCACGCCTGCCGAACTGATCGCGGCGGTGCACGGCGCGGCGGCGGGACTGGTGACGCTGCCGCCCACCTGGCTGGCCCCGCCCGACGAGGTGCCGCTCTCCTCGGGCGAGGTGACCCTCACCCCCCGCGAACGCGACGTGCTGGCCCTGCTCGCCGAGGGCCTCAGTAACAAGCGCGCCGCGCGGGACCTGGGCGTCAGCGAGAGCACCGTGAAATTCCACGTGCAGGCGCTGTACTCCAAGCTGGGCGTCCAGAGCCGCGCCGGGGCCGTCGCGCGCGGCATCGCGCTGGGCCTCGTGACCGTGTGACGCTCAGCCCAGCTCCACCCGCGTGAAGTGCTCCACGGTGGGGAACGGGTCGTAGAAGTGGTGCAGCAGGGCGCTCCACTGCTGGTACCCGGCGCTGCCCCGGAACCCCACGGTGTGATCCTCCAGCTTCCCCCACCAGACGAGCAGGGCGTACCGGTGATCGTCCTCCAGGCAGCGTTGAAGCTCGTGCCGGACGTACCCGTGCATCCCCGCGATGATGGGCTGGGCCTGGGCGAACGCCGCCTCGAACGCGGTCGTCTGCCCGGGGCGGATCTGCAGCAGGGCGATTTCCAGGATCATGCAGCCTCCTTCAAAAGTGGAGGAGGCCGGTGCGTCCAGCCTCCCTGTCCTTCAGCCGCGCAGCGGCGGACCCATCAGCAGTCGACTATTGCCTTAGATGCGTCCGGGGGCGAATTCGCCCTGGCGGCGTTCGGTGCCCATGCCGGCGACGACCATGTTGTGGATGCGGACCCAGGCGCGGGCGCTGGCCTCGACGACGTCGGTGGCGACGCCGCTGCCGTGCAGGGTGGTCTCGCCGTGGCGGGCGCCGATGTTCACCTCGCCCAGTGCGTCGCCGCCCTTGGTGACGGCCTGGATGCGGTAGCTTTCCAGTTCGGGGTTCAGGCCGGTGATGCGGTTGATGGCCTGGAACGCGGCCTCGACGGGGCCGTCGCCGTGCGCGGTGGCCTCGACGGCGCCGTCTGGGGTCTGGAGGCGCACGAAGGCGACGGGGGTCATGTTCATGCCGCTGGTGATCTGGAAGCCTTCCAGCGTGAAGGTCTGGGGGACGTCGGTGCGGGCCTCGACGAGGGCGCGCAGGTCGTCGGCGTAGATCTGGCCCTTGCGGTCGGCGAGGTCCTTGAAGCGGCCGAACAGGTGCTGGACCTTGTCGTCGGTCAGGTCGGTGTACCCCAGGTCGTTCAGGGCCTTGCGGAACGCGGCGCGGCCGCTGTGTTTGCCCATCACCAGGACGGCGGCTTCGCGGCCGACGAGTTCGGCGTTCATGATCTCGTACGTCTCACGGGCCTTGATGACGCCGTCCTGGTGGATGCCGCTCTCGTGCGCGAAGGCGTTGTCGCCGACGATGGCCTTGTTGGGCTGGACGGGCATGCCGCTCAGGCGGCTGACCATGCGGCTGGCACGGTACAGTTCGCGGGTGCGGATGCCGGTCTCGAAGCCGTAGTGGTCGCGGCGGGTGTGGAACGCCATGACGAGTTCTTCCAGGCTGGCGTTCCCGGCGCGTTCGCCGATGCCGTTGATGGTGCATTCGATCTGCCGGGCGCCGCCCTGCGCGGCGGCGATGGAGTTCGCGACCGCCATGCCCAGGTCGTCGTGGCAGTGGGCGCTGAGGATGACGTGGGCGGGCAGCGCGGCGCGGATCTCGGCGAACAGCGCGCGGATCTCCTCGGGGGTGGTGTAGCCGACGGTGTCGGGAATGTTGATGGTGGTCGCCCCGGCCTCCACGGCCGCCCTGAAGATGCGGATCAGGAAGGCGGTGTCGCTGCGGGTGGCGTCCTCGGCGCTGAATTCCACGTCGTCCACGAACGAGCGGGCGTAGGTGACGGCCTGGATGGCGCGTTCGACGACCGCGTCGGGTTCCAGCTGGAGTTTTTTCGCCATGTGGATGGGGCTGGTGGCGATGAAGGTGTGGATGCGGGGTTTCTCGGCGGCCTCGACGGCTTTCGCGGCGGCCTCGATGTCGGGGCGGGCGGCGCGGGCCAGGCCGGTGATGATGGGGCCGCGGACCTCGCGGGCGATGCGGCTGACGCCTTCGAGGTCGCCGGGGCTGGCGATGGGGAACCCGGCCTCGATGACGTCCACGCCCATGCGGGCGAGCTGGTGGGCGATCTCCAGTTTCTGGGTGTGGTTCAGGGCCACGCCGGGGCTCTGCTCGCCGTCGCGCAGGGTGGTGTCGAAGATGCGGATGCGGTTGGTTTCAGTGGTCATGGGCGGCTCCTGGTGGCGGGTGGGTGGGCAATGAAAAACCCCGGAGGCTTTGAGTCCTCCGGGGGTTCAGGCGCGGTTCTCCCTGCCGTTCACTCCACCGGAGGACGGTTAAGAAGAAGGCTGAACGCGGTCATGGCCCCAGCGTAAGCGCCGGTTCAGGCGGGGCGGGCAGGTTGTCTAAAAAACGGCCGTTCAGAATCCGGCCCTCACAGCAGAACTCAGGAGTATTGAAGGGCACCTTCAATCTCCTGAACGAGCGGACTCGCAGAGCTGCGAAGCAGAGCGAGCACCTGACAACACCGGCGGTTGGAAGTGGAATTGAAGGGCGTGGTGTTGGCCCCAGGGTGGAACTGGAAACCGCTGTCAGAATCCGGCGTTGCCGAGTTCGGCGTGCAGCGAGCGGCGGCGCGGGTGCTCGGCGCGCAGGAGTGCGGCGGCGCTGCGGGCTTCCTCCGCGCCGATGACGGCGCTGGCCTGCCGCAGGAGCGTGGCGGCGGCCCGGTACCCGTCGCGGTTGCCCTGGGCGACGGCCTGCGTCACCAGGTTCAGGATCAGCGGGGTGGCCTCCGCACTGGGGAGGGCCAGGGCGTAGCGGACGGCGAGCGGGCCAGCCAGGATCTTCAGCGGGTCGCGCCGGCCCATGACCTGCGCGGCCTGCGCGTGCTGCCCGGCGTCGAGCAGCAGGCCGACCAGGGTCGCGAGGCGGTTGGGGTCGCCTCGCCAGGCGGTCACGAGGTCCTGCAGGTCGGCCGCCCAGTCGCGGCTGACCTCGCGGTAGCGGTTCACCCAGGTGTGGACCGGATCGACCTGCTCGGGTCCGTTGGGTCCCACCCGGTACAGGATGAAGTTGGCGTCGTGGTCGTCCGAGACGAGGGTGGCGCGGCTTTTCGTGCTCAGGGCGTCCAGCGCGACCCGGCGGGCGTCACTCTGGCGGCCCGCGGCGCGGTACTGCTCGAACAGGTAGAGGCGCGCGCGCCGGGCAGCTTCGGGTTCGCCTCGGCGTGGCGCAGGAGTGCGTCGGCGTGCCCGGCCGCCGCGAAGGCCGCGTGGACGTCGCGCAGGGGCAGTCTGTGGGTGCTGAGTTCCTTCAGGGCCGCCTGGGGGTCGCCGGGAATGAGTCGTTCGATGACGAACTTGAGGTGCCCGTCGCGCCGCGCGAGGTTCAGGGCGTGCGCGGGGGGCATCAGTCCTTCCCGGTCGAGGTCCAGCATCACGCGGGTGATGGCCGCGCGCCGGGAGATGGTCAGGTTCTCGCTGGCGCCGTCGAGCGCGCCGAGCAGTTCGGCGCGGTGTTCGGGCGGCAGGTTCTGGTACAGCTCGCGTTGCCCGGCGCTGTCGATCTCGACCGGGTGCCACGTGTGGAGGTGGAGGCACTGGATCAGCAGGTGCAGGGTGTCGGCGCGGTGCGTGTCGTTCAGGTCGCGGCCCAGCAGGAGCAGCAGCGCGGTGCGGGCGTCGCTGGCGAGGTCCGTGCCGGTGTCCACGTCGTCGCTGATGGTCTCCAGGCCGTCCACGAAGGCCCTCACGGCGTTCAGTGCGTCCTGGATGGGGCCGCCACTGCACGCCTCGAGGAGTTCGTCGATCATGGCGTCGATGTCACTCAGGTCGGCCCCTTCGTCGTCCCAGTCGTGTTCAGGGTCGTAGTCGACGGTGGCGAAGGCCAGTGTCAGTCGCTCGGCGAGGCCGCCGCTGGCACCTGGGGCACTCAGCAGGACGCTCAGCAGGTCCGGCACCCGGTCCAGCATGCGGCGGATCACGCCGCGCAGCGCGGGGGCGTCCAGCGGGCCGAGCAGGTCGTCCAGGGACGGCAGCGCGATGAAGTCGCCGGGGCGGATCAGGGCGCGGCGCAGCAGCGCGGCGACGTGCTTGCAGCGCCCACCGCCGCCGACGGGGCAACTGCAGACGGCGTCCCTGACTTTTCCGGCGCGCAGGGTGACCAGCAGCTCGTAGTGGTCGGTGCCGTGCGCCGTGCCGCGCAGGTGCTGGTCGTCCCCGTCGGGCTGCCGGGTCAGGCGGGTCAGCCCGTTCGTGTAGGAGGCGCCGCGCGTCCAGGTGCGCTCGTCGATGTGGGCGCGGGCGGTCTTCTCGGTCAGTCCGGTCACGGCGTCCCCCTCCCGGTTTACTTGGTGCCGTAGATGCGGTCGCCCGCGTCGCCCAGGCCGGGGACGATGTACCCGTGGTCGTTCAGGTGCGAGTCCATGGCGGCGACGACGATCTCCACGTCGGGGTGGTCGCGTTCGATCACGGCGACACCCTCGGGCGCGGCGAGGATGCACATGAGTTTGATGCTGGTCGCCCCGGCGGCTTTCAGGCTGGCGATGGCGGCGCTGGCGCTGCCCCCGGTGGCGAGCATGGGGTCGGTGAGGAACACGCGGCGTTCGGCGATGTCGGTCGGAAGCTTGTTGTAGTACGCGACGGGTCCGAGGGTCTCGGGGTCGCGGTACAGGCCGATGTGGCCGACCTTCGCGGCGGGCACCAGCTGCACGATCGAGTCGGTCATGATCAGACCGGCGCGCAGGATGGCGACCAGCGCCAGCTTCTTGCCGCTGAGCATGGGGAACTCGGCGGTGGTGATGGGCGTGGTGACTTCCTCCTGGGTGACCTCCAGGTCGCGCATGGCCTCGTACGCGAGGAGCAGGCTGACCTCGCTGGCGAGTTCGCGGAATTCCTTCACGCCGGTGCGCACGTCGCGCATGACCGAGAGTTTGTGTTGCACGAGGGGGTGGGTGACGACCGTAACCATGCCTTCACCATACCCCGCGGCCCGCAGGGCGTCCGGCCCTGGCGGGGCAGACGGGCGGGCTAGCCGGGCAGGCGGGCCAGGGCGTGGCGGGCGCGCGGGACCTTCTGGTCGCGCTGGCCCTCGAATTCGTAGGGTTCGTTCATCAGGAACCAGTACAGGTCGTGCAGGGTGGTCATGGCGAGGTACGCGCGGTAGCGGGTCAGCGTGGCGGGCGCGTGGTCCGGCAGGCAGGTCAGCGCCGCCTGGAGGCTCTCGTCGGGCGGGAGCAGGTCGAGGGTGCCGGTTTTGAGCAGCGCGAGGTCCCGCAGCGGGTCGTCCCAGTCGGCTTTCGTCCAGTCGATGATCAGCACCTCGCCGTGGGGTTCGCTGATCAGGATGTTGTCGTGCCACAGGTCCAGGTGGCAGAACGCGGCGGGCTGGTCCAGCAGGCCGCGGTCCAGGGGGATCTCGACCGCGTCGAACAGGTCTTCCAGGGGGTAGGCGGCCAGGGCGCTGCGGAAGCGGCGCAGGCGCTCCTGCACGCGGCGCAGGTTCACGCGGCCCTGGGTGGGGCCGTGCAGGGCGCGCAGGCTGGCCTGAAGCTGGGGCAGCGCGCGGGGCAGGTCCGGGGCGCGCAGGGGGTGACCGTCGAAACGGCGCATGATCAGCGCCTCGATCCCGTCGACCTCCAGCGCGTCGATCACGCGCTCGCCCATCCCGGCGCGGCGCATGTTCGCGGCCTCCACGCAGTGTTCACCCTGATGGTTGCGGTACACCTTCACGACCGCCCGCCCGTCCTGCGTGGCGTACACGCGGCTCTGCATCCCGGCGTCCACGGGGGTCAGGGGACCGAACCGCGCCTCCAGGTTCGGGAAGCGCGGGGTGGGGGGTTCGCCGCCTCTCGACCGTCCACGCGGTTCACTCCAGGACCCTCGGGGGTTCGCCGGGGTGGGTGGTGCGGAGGGTCATGCGGTGGGGGTCACTGCGGGAGTTTCTCCAGCAGGCCGACCAGGCGGGCGTCGAGGCCCTTGCCCGCCTGGGGTTTCAGGCGGTCCAGGCCGCCCAGGCGCACGTAGGCGTTCGCGACGGCCAGGATGCGGGCGTACAGGGGGATGTCCTCGCCGCTCAGCTTGTCAGGTTCGCCCTGACCGTCGTAGCGTTCGTGGTGGTGGCGGATGGCCTTCTGCGCCTCGGTCAGGTGGGGGACGCCGTGCAGGAAGTTCGCGCCGACCTGCGCGTGGCCCTGCTCGCCGTGGATCTTGCCGATGTCGTGGAGCATGGACGCGAACCACAGTTCCTCCAGTTCGCGTTCGGTCAGGCCGACGGCGCGGCCGAGTTTCTGGGCGATGTCCGTGACGGACTGCGCGTGGCCCAGCGAGTCGAAGTCCTGACTCTCGACGGCCTCGACGAGGGCGCCGGTCAGTTGCCGGGCGGCCTGTTTCCATTCCTCGCGTCCTTCGAGGATGCTGAGGATCGGGGCGACGGCGGCGGCCCACTTGGTGACGGCCTCCTGCACAGCGGGCGGGATGCCCTCGCTGCTGGCGCGGTCGAGGATCAGGGCGCCCAGGTGGCGTCCCCGGACGCTCAGGGGCACGACGAGGCTGATCTGGGCGCCACTCAGTCCGGCCTGTTCGAGCTGGGCGGTGATCTCGGGGCCGTTCGTGTCGAACAGTTCGCGGCTGCCGTCCGGGACGACCCGCGAGCGCATCTGCGCCCAGGGGCCGGTCAGGGCGAGGCCCAGCAGGGTCTTGGGGTACTCGAACACGGCGGCGACGCGGTCCTGGCCGCGCCGGACGACGGCGTAGCCCTGCACGTTGCCGCCCATCAGGGTGGCGGCGTAGGACAGGGCGCCTTCCAGCACGCCCTCCTGGGTGGGGCGCGACACGAGGTCGGCCAGCACGCGTGTCGGGTCGAGCGGCTCCTGGTTGATCCCGGTCTTGCGCGGGTCTGGAGTGCCGGTCGGGGTCTGGGGGGTGCGGGGACGCCTGAACACGTTGCGGTCAGTATACGCACGCGGAGCAGCCCGGGCGGGGCACGATCCGCGTGGGGCGGATGCTCTAGGCTGCGCGGCATGAGGGACGAGGTGCAGGTAGTGAACGCGGGCGTGATGGTGGCCGTGCAGCGCGCGTACGGGCGGTATGGTCGCCGGGCGGGCGAGTGGATGGACCGCTACGCGCGTCAGGGTGGGCGGGTGTACTGCGCGTCGGGGTGCGTGGCGTGCTGCAACATGCCGATCCGCGTGAGTCTGGCCGAGGCGCTGGTCATGGCCGCCGAGCTGGACGAGACGCTGGCGGCGGCGGTGGAGGCGCATGCCCGCGCGGCGATCGCGAATGCCCGGACGGCCCGCAGTGACGACGAGTACGTGCAGCGTCACCGGACCGAGGTGGGCTTCTGCCCGATCCTGGACCGGGAGACCGGGGGGTGCAGCCGCTACGAGGCGCGGCCGACCCGCTGCCGGGACACGTTCAGTGCGTTCCCGGCGCATTTCTGCGAGGCGGGCGTGTGGGAGCGCATGACCGCCCGCGAGCGGGCCGAGTACCGCCGCGAGGTCGCGCGGACGCCCGGCACGGACGGTGAGCTGCATTTCATCGCGCCGCTGGAGCACCTGAGCGAACCCATCTGGGAGACGGCGTCCCGCGCGATGGTGGACGCCTGGGGCGTGGAGGTCTGGGGCGACTACTGGGTGCTGACGACCCTGGCGCGGGACGAGCGGTTCATGGGGGCGATCCTGGCCGGGGATACGCGCGCGGCGTGGCAGCGGGCGTCGGGGCGGGGGCTGGCGCACCGCATGCTGCTGGAATTCGCGTGACCGCCCCGGCCCTGTCGGCCTCTCCCCTGCTGCCGGGAACATTGCCGCCGGGGACGCTGCTGCTGGTGCGGCACGCCCGCGCGGCGGGGCAGGCACCGGACGCGGCACTCACCCCGGAGGGCCAGGCGGGCGCGGCGGCGCTGGTGCCCGCGCTGGGCGGGCTGGGCGTGACGCGGGTCATCAGCAGCCCCTGGCGGCGTGCCGTGGACACGGCGGCCCCACTGGCGGCGGCGCTGGGTCTGCCGGTCACGCCCGACGACCGCCTGACCGAGCGGGTCCTGACCGGCGTGCCCCGCACGGACTGGCGCGAGCGGCTGCGGGACAGCTTCGCGGACGACACGCTGGCCCTGCCGGGGGGCGAGTCCGGCGCGGCGGCCCGTGGGCGCGCTCAGGCGGCGCTGGACACGCACCGTGACCCGGATGGGGTGACGGTGGTGGTCACTCACGGCAACCTCCTGGCGCTGCTGCTGGGACTGGACTATGACGGGTGGGCGGCGCTGCGCAACCCGGACGTGTGGCTCTGGACGCCGGGGGTCACGCCGATCCGCCTGGATCTCCCGGCGTGACCCGCGCGTTCCATCCCGGTGATCCGCACGCCGCGCCGCTGGTGGGCGGGCAGCCGTACGCGGTGGAACGGCACCTCCTGGCGGGCGTGCCGTGTCTGGTGGAACGCCCCGCGCCGGGCCGGGAGGTGCGGGCGGTCTGCGTCGTGTACCACGGCGCGTGGGCGGCCAAGGAGGGCAAGCTGGGCGTGTACGCCGCGCTGGCCGCGTGGGGTGCGGCGGTGATCCTGCCGGACGCGGCGCTGCACGGCGAGCGGCAGGGCGACACCCCGCCGGGACTGAACGCCCGCGAGTTCGTGTGGGAGAGCGTGCGCCGCACGGTGATGGAGGCTCCGGCGCTGCTGGACGCCACGCAGGCGGCTTACGGGCGGGTGCCGGTGTGGGTGGTGGGGTCCAGCATGGGCGGGTACGTGGCGCAGACCCTCGCGCGGACGGAGGCGCGGGTCGCGCGGGCGGCGGCGCTGATCACGTCCGGCGTGTGGCACGAACCGGAGGTGCGCCGCCCGGACCTCCAGGCGTTCCTGGACCGGCATCGACCGCTGGAGCACGCGGCGGACGCCGTACCCACGCCGCTGTTCCTGGGGAGTGGCGGGGCGGACCCGGTGTTCCCACTGGAGGATCACCATGCGCCCACTGTCGCCGCCTACCGCGCGGCGTACGCCTCGGCGGGTCGTCCGGAGGCCCTGCGAGGGGCGGTGTATCCGGGCGTCGGGCATTACACCAGCGTGCGGATGCGGGACGATACGGTGGCGTTCCTGCTGGCGGACGACTGATACGGACTCCGGTTGAAAGGTTTGCAAAAACTTTCAACCCGAGCGGAGCGAGCAGGAGCGAAACGGGTTCCGGGCGTGGAGTTGGCAACCCGGTGCTGTCCCGGGTTGTCAACGAAACAGACGGAATCCGTATGACCCATCCTCCGGATTGTGTGGAGGGTTACGTGAGCTTCACGGTACGCTCATGGGGTGGAGAAACCCGTTTCTGATCCTTCCGGCCCCTCGGCCAACCGCGCGCTGCTGGGCGGCATCGCGTTCAGTTTCCTGTTCACTGCCCTGATCTGGCTGCTCGGCCCGCGCCTGGAGGGTGTGCGGCTGCTGCCGGACCAGGGGGCCGCCTGGTACTACTGGAAGCTGCCGGAGGCGACCGTCTGGACGCGCCTGAGCGCGTGGCTGCCGTACCTGCTGCATCAGGTGATCATCTGGTGGCTGATCTACCGCGCGCAGGTGCAGCGGCCCGGGTACACGGGCGGCCTGCACTGGTTCAACGTGTGGGCGCTGGGCGTGAATGCCGCGTTCATCCTGTTGCACCTGATCCAGACGCACGTCTTCTACGACGGGCTGGCGCAGGACGTCAGCGTGTTCAGTTCGCAGGGCTCGGTCATCCTGCTGCTCGTCATGGTGATCCTGATGGAAAGCCGCCGCCGGGGCCTGCTGTTCGGCCGCAGCGCGGGCGTGCCCGACAGCGCCATCGGCGTGGTGAAGCGGTATCACGGGTACGTGTTCGCGTGGGCGACCATCTACACCTTCTGGTTCCATCCGACCGTGTCCACGCCGGGGCACCTGATCGGCTTCATCTACATGTTCCTGCTGCTGGTGCAGGGCAGCCTGTTCTTCACGCGGGCGCACCTGAACCGCGCGTGGACGACCAGCCTGGAGGTCGCGGTGCTCGTGCACGGCGCGCTCGTGGCGTACGGGCAGGGCAAGGGCCTGTGGCCGATGTTCGCGTTCGGGTTCGGCGCGATCTTCATCGCCACGCAGATGTACGGCCTGGGCTGGCCCCGCTGGGCGCGCTGGACCGCCATCGCCGCGTTCGTGGCGCTGGTGACGCTGGTGTACAGCGGGCGCGGCTGGGACAAGCTGAACGAGGTGATCCGCATCCCCGTCATCGAGTACGTGCTGGTGTTCATCCTGGCGTGGCTGATCGCGGGCGGGCACTGGCTGTGGCGCAGGCTGCGCCCGGCGGGAGCGACCAGCGCGGCCTGAGAGGCCGGTAGAAAGGGGGGCGGCGAGATGGTCAGCCACCCCCACGCCTTGCACCTCTCCAGTAGCGGGGCCTGCTAGCCTCGGGCGGATGACAGAGCAATGCGGTGAGTCGCAGACGAACCCGACCGGAGGTCGCAGCAACAGGCACGCTTTCGGCGCAGATGGACGGGATTCCGGTGGCGTTCCGGAATGCCGGGACTCGCAGCCGGTGCTTGCACTCCGCGTGCTGCTCGTTCCGCCGGATACCCGCCCGCCCACCCTGGACCTGCCCGTGCAGCTGGCCCGCATGACCGGCGCGGAGGTTCGGGTGCCCCCGGCGGCGGCGCTGCCGGACTTCTTCACGCCGGGCGACACCGGGGCGCTCGCGGCGTGGCTGCGGGCCGGGGCGGCGGACGCGGACGTACTGGTCGTGTGCCTGGAGACGCTGTGCCTGGGCGGGATGATCCCGGCGCGGCGGGTGTCGGACCCGCTGGCGGGGGCGCTGGAACGGCTGGCGATTCTGGCGGAGCTGAAGGCCGCGCATCCGGCGCTGCGGATCTATGCGTTCGGGGTGATCGTGCGGGTGGCGCACGACAACGACCCGCACGAGGAGAAGGCGTACTACGGCGAGTGGGGCCGCGAGTTGCGGGCGTACTCGGCGGCGTTCGACCGGCACGCGCGGCACGGCGAGTCGGACCGCGCGGCGCTGGACGCGGCCCGCGCGGCGGTTCCGGCGGACATCCTCGCGGACTGGGTGGGCACCCGCGAGCGGAACCGGGCGCTGCATCTGGCCGCGCTGGACCTGCTCGCGGGGGGGGTGCTGAGTCACCTGTGCCTCACGCTGGACGACACCACGCCGTACGGGCTGGCGGCCTTCGACCGGCGTCTGCTGGAGGCCCGTGCGGACGTGCTGGGCGTGTGGGACCGCCTGGACGTGTACCCCGGCGCGGACGAGGTGCCGTGCGCGCTGCTGGCCCGCGCGCTGCGCCCGGAGGAGGTGCCGGTGTGGGTGCGCTTCTGTGGGCTGGGCGGGGCGGGTGCGGAGCTGCTGTACGAGGATCGCCCGGCGGGGGAACTCGTGCGGGCGCACCTGCGCGCGGCGGGGTGCCGACTGGCGGACTCCGTGCAGGAGGCGGCGTTCGTGCTGGCGGTGAACACGCCGGGCACGCGGCAGGCGCACCGGCAGCCGGACTTCGCGACGGTGGACACGCCGCACCGGCACCTCCCGGCGTTCGTGGACGCGCTGCGCGCGGACCTGCGGGCCGGGCGGGCCGTGAGCGTGGCGGACATCGCGTACCCGAACGGCGCCGAGGCGCGGCTGTGGACGCTCATGGAGGGGCTGCCGCTGGCGAAACTGGCGGGGTTCAGCGCGTGGAACACGGCGGGGAACACGCTGGGGTCGGCGGTGGCGTTCGGGAAACTCGCGCCGCTCGTGACGGACCGCGCGGCGCACGCGGAGGCGCTGCTGGCCCGCATCGCGGACGACGTGCTGTACCAGGCCGAGGTCCGATCGCTGGTCCGCGAGCGGCTGGGCAACCCCAGTCCCTTCGATCTGGGCGAGCAGCGCGCGGACGCCGAGGCGGCCCTGCGTGAGCTGCTGCCCCCGCGCGTGCAGGCCGTGTGGGACGCGCACTTCGCGGGGCGCGGCCTGAGCCTGGAGCTGGGCGAGCCGCATCTGGCGTGGCCGCGCCTGTTCACGGGCGTGGTGCCATTAAAAGTGACCGAAGCGGTGTCCGGCGGATCGTGACGCCTGCATCAAACGGCTGATGTGCAACGGACAGACGCGCGGCACACTGGGGGCATGAACGCGCCTGCGCCCACCGTCCGCCCCCGGCCCGCCGCCCCTGTTCCCGCGTGGTCGGTGGCGGGCGGCCTGCTGGGCCTGGGGACGCTGGTGGCGTGGGCGTGGCTGCTGTTCGGCGTGGCGGGCGGCGTGGAGGTCGCCAACCAGTCCGGTCAGGTCCTGTCGGGCCTGCGCGTGTGTGGCCCGAGCGGGTGCGTGGAACGGGCGCGCCTGTGGCCGCATCAGTCGTGGCGGGTGCCGGTCGAGGGTCAGGCGACCGTGCAGGTGGGCGGGGCCGAGGTGGCCCTGGGGGCGCTGGACAACCAGTCGGCGCGCGTGGTGATCGGCGAGGGCGGCTCGGTCCACACGACCACCGAGTGATGCTTGTAGGGGCACGCGTCCGGCGGGACGCTACCCTGTCCGGGTGAAGTTCGCTGTCCTCTCGACCAGCCTCGACCCGGAAAGCCGCAGCGCGTGGCTGTGCGACCTTGCTGCCGCGCAGTTGCGGGCGCAGGGGCACGAGGTCACGCACCTCGACCTGCGCGCCACTCCACTGCCGCCCTTCGACAACGACCAGGGCCCGCAGGGCTGCTACGCGCATCCGCACGCCGGGGTGTACCACCGCGCGGTCCGTGAGGCGGACGGGGTGTTCCTGGGCGTGCCGGTGTACAACTGGGGCCTGGGGTCGGGCGTGAAGGCGCTGGTGGAACTGACCGGCAGCAGCGACGAGGCGCGCGGCCTGCACGGCGCGTGGTTCGACCGGCCCGTGACGTTCCTGGTGTCGGGCGGGCTGGATCACGGGTACCTGAGTCACGGGGCGTTCGCGTTCGGGCTGATGGTGGATTTCCGCTGCGTGGTGAACCCGCACTTCGTGTACGCGACGTCCGCGCACTGGGCCGCGCCGGGCGTGCCGGGCGAGTGGCTGCGCGGGCGACTCTCGCGGACGGTGGACCGGGGCGTGGACCTCTCGGCGCGCCTGCGGGGCCGCGACTACGCGAGCGTGTGGGAACTGTGACGGGGCGCGCGCCGCTGCTGCCGCCCACCGAGAAGCCCCGCGTGATCCTGGAGCACCCGGATTTCTACGTGGTGCACAAGCCCGCGCTGTGGCTGACGCATCCGGTGCGGGCGCGGGTGGACGTCCCGGACCTGCTGACGTTCATGCAGCGCGAGACGGGCGAGGCGGACCTGGCGCCCCCGCACCGCCTGGACCGCGAGACGAGCGGCGCGCAGGTCCTCTCGCGGGACCGGGAGGCGGCGGGGCGGTTCTTCACGCTGTTCAAGACGCATCTGGTCGGCAAGACGTACCTCGCGCTCGTGCACGGCTCGCCGGACTGGGAGCGGCGCACGCTGGACGCCCCGCTGGGCGACCTGGGCCTGGGCGGCGCGAACCGCATCGCCATCCGGCAGGGGGTCGTGCCGGACGGGCGGCCCGCCGTGACGGACTTCCGGGTGGTGGCCCGCCGCGCCGGGCACACCCTGATCGAGGCGTACCCACGTTCGGGGCGGCTGCATCAGATCCGCGCGCACCTCTCGCACCTGCGCCTGCCGATGGTCGGGGACAAGATCTACGGGCGGGACCCCGGCGTGTTCCTGCGCTTCATGGAGGAGGGCCAGACGCCGGAACTGACGGCGCGGCTGGGGCTGGCGCGGCAGGCGCTGCACGCGGCGCGCGTGGCGTTCCCGTGGGCCGGCGCGCAGGTGGTGGCCGAGGTGCCGCTCGCGCCGGACCTGCGGGCGTACTGGGACGCGCTACCGCCCGACGACATCTGAGCCCTGAAACGTGAGCGGCGCACGTATACTCGCCGGACGATGACCTCTGCCTCCACTTCACGCCCCCGGGTGAGTCCCTGGGTGCTGTCCGCGTTCTGGTTCGGTTCCGCCTTTCACTGGCTGCTGCTGCTGACGATCCTGATGCCCACGAACGTGGTGAGTTTCGTGGGCGAGGCGCAGAAAGGGACGTACCTGGGGGCGCTGACCGCCATCGGGGCGATCATCGCGCTGGTCGTGCCGCCACTGGTGGGCGCGCACAGTGACCGGACCGGGCGGCGCCTGCCGTACCTGAAGCTGGGTGTGGGCGTGAACCTCGCGGGTCTGGCGGTGATGGGCGTGGCGGTCGCGACGCTGGGCGGCATGACGGGCTTCTGGGTGTACCTGCTGGGGTTCCTGCTGGTGCAACTGGGGAACAATTACGCGACGGCGCCGTACTCGGCGTTGATTCCGCAACTGGTGCCGCCGGAACTGCGCGGGCGCTACAGCGGGATCATGGGGATGCTGCAGGCGACCGCGCAGCTGCTGGGCGCCGTGGCGGGCATCGCGATCGGGCAGCTGGGCCTGCCGCAGGTGGTGGGGTTCGTGCTGATCGCGCTGACGCTGGTCGTCCCGGCGGTCATCACGATGCGGGGCGTGCCGGAGGGGGACGCGCCGCCCGCCCGGACCGGGGAGAGCATGCCGTGGACGCAGCTGTTCACGTTCAAGCCGTTCCTGTGGGTGTTCATCACGCGGGTGCTGTTCGCGCTGGGGCAGTACAGCGTGCAGCCGTTCCTGCAGTACTACGCCGGGGACGTGCTGCGCCAGCGCAACGAGGTCCTGAGCAGTTCGCTGATGCTGGCGTGCATCATCGTGGCGAGCATCCTGTCGGCGGTGGTGGGCGGGCAGCTGAGTGACCGTGTCGGCCGCAAGCCCGTGATCTACGTGGCGGGGACGACCATGGCGGTGGCGGCGCTGCTGCTGCTGCTCGCGCCGAGTTTCGCGGTGGCGCTGGCGCTGTCGGTCGCGTTCGGGCTGGGCTTCGGGGCGTTCACGAGCGTGGACTGGGCGCTGGGCAGCGACGCCATGCCCAGCGAGAAGAGCTACGCGCGGGACATGGGCATCTGGCACGTGGCGTTCGTCGCGCCGCAGTTCGTGGGGCTGCCGCAGGGGCAGCTGCTCGACTGGGGGAACGCGCAGGGCGGAAACCTGGGGTACACGCTGGTGTTCGGGATCGCGGCGGCGTTCTTCCTGCTGGGTGTGATCCTGGTGCGGAACGTGCCGGACACCCGGAAAGCTGCGGCCTGACCGGAACAGAACTGGCCCCCACCCTCTGCGGAAGGTGGGGGCCGCTTCGTGTCGGTGGTCAGCCGACGTCGGTGATGATCGGGGAGCGGAAGTTGCTGTCCTCGGTGTACACCCAGCGGCGGCGGCTGAGCAGCGCGACGATCAGGCTGACGAGCGCCACGACGCCCATGCGGCCCATGAAGGTCCAGTACTGCCCCTCGAACGCGCCGAACATCGCGTGGCGCATCGCGTTGATGACGTCCGTGACGGGGATGACGTTGTGCAGCGTCTGGAAGAACGGGTTGCTGAGTTCCACGGGGTAGCTGCCGCCGCTCGCGGCGAGCTGCACGATCAGCAGCACCAGGGCCAGGATGCGCCCGGCGGGGCCGATCAGGAGGTTCAGCGCCAGGATGACCAGCAGGAAGGTCACGCTGCCCGCCAGGGTGGTCAGGATGACCTGTCCGGGGGTGGCGAACTGCACGCCCATCAGGCGCACGCCGATCACGACGATGATCGCCTGCCCCAGCACGATCAGCAGCGGCTGCGTGAGTTTGCGGGCCACGCGGGCGGCCTGCCGGGTCTGGCGGCCACTCTCGGGCAGCAGCAGGTACGGGAAGATGAAGGTGGTCATGGTGGCGCCCACCCACAGCGCCAGCGCGATGAAGTACGGCGCGAAGGCGTTGCCGTTGTTGGGAACGTCCGCGAAGTTGGTGGTGCGGACCTGCACGCTCTCGGCGAGGCCGGTGGGGTCGCCGCCCAGCTGCTCGATGCTGGCGGGGACCTTGTCGTGCAGTTCGTTCAGGCCGTCGGTGAGTTTCTGCGCGCCGTCCAGCAGGTCCCCGGCGCCGTTCTTGAGGGTGCGGGTGCCGTCTTCGAGGCTGCTGGCGCCGTCGGCGAGCTGCCGGGCGCTGCTGGCGAGGGTCTTCCCGCCACTGTCGAGGGTGTTCAGGTCTTTCTGCGCGGGGAGTTTCGCGGTGATCTGCCCCAGCGCGCCCTTGATCTTCTCGTTACCGTCGGCGAGGGTGTTGACCCCGGCCTGGAAGTCTTTCGCGCCGCTCGCGAGGGTCTGGGCGCCCTGCGCGGCCTTGCGGGTGTTGTCCGCGAGACTCCTGGCGCCGCTCTGGAGGCTCTGCGCGCCGCTCTGGACCTGTTTGCTGCCCTGCGCGAGCTGCTGCGCGCCGGTCACGGCCTTCTGCGCGCCGGCCTGGGCGCTGGCGGCGCCCTGCGCGAGCTTCTGCGCGCCGCTCTGCACCTGCGCGGCCCCGTCCTGCAGGCTCTTGCTGCCGCTGGTCAGGCCCGCCTGCAGCTTGTCGGCACCGGCCTGCAGCTGCGTGGCGCCGCTCTGGAGTTCGCCCAGGCCACTGACGAGCCCGGGGAGCTGCGTGG
The DNA here is from genome assembly GCF_013337115.1 of Deinococcus sp. JMULE3. Lineage (NCBI taxonomy): Bacteria > Thermotogati > Deinococcota > Deinococci > Deinococcales > Deinococcaceae > Deinococcus > Deinococcus sp. JMULE3. The sequence continues at coordinate 3,249,451 of NZ_SGWE01000004.1, read as the reverse complement.
CGAGCTGCTGCGCGCCGCTGCTCGCGGTCTGCGCGGCCGTCTGCGCCTGCCCCAGGCCACCCGCGAGCTGCGTGGCGCCGGTCTGGAGGCTGGCCGCGCCGGTGGCGGCGGGGGTGCCTTTCACGGCGCCGCTGAGCTGCGTGGCGCCATCCGCGAGGGTCTCCGCGCCGGTCTGCAGCTGCCCGAGGCTGCTGCTCAGTTTCGGCAGTCCGGCGGCAAGTTGCCCAGCGCCGTCGGCGGCCTTCTGCGCCCCGCCCCTGGCCTGCCCGAGGCCCGCGCCGAGTTTCTGGGCTCCGGCCTGGAGCTGCGCGGCGCCGTCCACGGCGGGCTTCAGGCCGCTGACGACGCCGCTGCGCAGCTGCGCGGCCCCGCCGCTGAGCTGCTGGGCTCCCTTGTTCAGGTCGCCGAGGCCACCGGCCAGTTGCGGCAGTTGCGTGGCCAGCTGGGCGTTGCCGCCCGCGACCTGGGTGGCCCCGGCGTTCAGTTTCGCGGCGCCCGCGGCGAGCTGGTCGCCCCCGGCGGCGAGTTGGGTCAGGCCGCCGCTCAGGCTGGTCGCCCCGGCGGTGAGTGTCGCGGCGCCGTCGCGCAGGGGCTGCAGTTGCTGCCTGCCGGGGGAGGCCTGTTCCAGTTGTTTCAGGCCGCTGCTGAGCTGGGTGACGCCGCCGGTCAGGCGGGTGACGCCGCCGCTGAGGGTTCCGGCCCCGTCGGCCAGTTTGTCCGCGCCGCCTGCGAGTTTGCCCGCGCCGGTCTGGAGGTCGCCCGCACCGGTGTTCAGTGTGCGGGTGCCGTCGGTGAGGGTCTGGGCGCCGTCGGCGAGTTTGCGGGTGGCGTCACGGATATCGGCGAAGCCCTCCTGGACGTCCTGGAGGCTGGTCTGCACGACGTCCCAGCGGTTCTCGCCGAGTGTGGCGTTCAGTTCGGTGGCGATGGTGCCCGCGACGCGGTCGGCGACGGTGCTGGCGTAGTAGTTCAGGCCCGGCGCGCGGTACAGCTGCAGCAGGCCGTGCTGGGCGCTGCTGCCCGCGACGGCCTTCTGGCTGAAGTCGGCGGGGATGGTCAGGGCGAAGTAGACCTCGCCGTTGCGGACGGCCTGCTGGGCGGCCTGCACGCTGGGGTAGGTGCGGAAGTCCACCGGGGGGTCGTCCCGGAGTTCCTTGACGAGGTCCTGGCCGACGTTGATCTTCTCGCCGCGTGAGACGGTGCCCCGGTCGAGGTTCACGAGGGCGGCGGGCAGCTGGTTCAGGTTCCCGGCGGGGTCCCAGACGCTCATGAGGTACACGGCGACGTAGGTGATGGGGATGAACAGGAAGGCCAGCGCGGCGGCCCACATGATCGGGTAGCGCCACAGGCCGCGTTCGGTGGGCGTCAGGGCGCGGTAGCTGTCGCGCAGGGTGGGGCGGGGGGTGGGGGCTGGGTCATGGGCACCTCGGCAGGAGATCGTTTCTGACGTTCCGTCAACTGAGCGCAGTGTGCGCCACAACCGACACTCTGTCAAGTGACATTGTGTCAGCAATCTGCTAAACTGTGGACATGAGTGCCCCCGCCTCCCCCACCTCCCGGCGACGCCTGCCCTCCGCCGACCGGCGCCAGCAGATCCTGGGCGGCAGCGAAACCCTGTTCACCACCCTGGGCTTCGAGGCGGTCAGCATGGGCGACATCGCCGCGCACCTGAACATCTCGCGCCCGACCGTGTACGCCTACTTCACCTCGACCACCGACATCCTGGCCGAACTGCTCGACGTGCGCCTCAGCGAATTCGAGACCCGCCTCGCGCCGCTGCTGCGCGACCTGCACGCCCAGCCGCGCCCCTTCGCCGCCATCCTGGCGCAACTGATCCAGGAACGACCCCTGCTGACCCTGCTCCAGAGCGGCAGCGGCCCCGCCTTCAACGAACGCCGACTGGCGGTCTTCCACGACCTCGAAACCCGACTCCAGCACCACCTCACCCACCCGGCAGGCCGCGTGCGCACGCCGTACCTGCTGACCTGCCTGACCCTGCTGCTCCAGGCGACCGCGTCGCACGCCATCACCGCGAACCTCGCCCCGGCGCAGGTCGAGGCGCTGTCCGACACGCTGGACCGCTTCGTGCAGGCCGGACTCCAGGGGACGGCGCCCGACCGGTCATGAAACCCAAACATGAAGACCGAGCGTGAAGAAGCGCTTTACCCGCATGTGACACTCCTGTGAGGCCCGGCGGCGTACCATGACGTCACCAGCGCACAAATGAATACGCGGGCCGAGTGAAGTCCGCAGCGCGAGAGGCCGGACTCAGCAGAGCGAGGCCTCTCTTCCCGTGGTCCCGCCGCGCAGCCCACCTGCGCGCTTCTGTCGCCGGGCTCGCCGTCGCGGTCGTGGCGCAGCCTCTATCCTGGGCGCATGACGACCAGCATGGAAGGCCGCCGCGTCCTGATCACCGGCGCGACCGGCGGCATCGGCCTGATCACCGCCCGTGAACTCGTGACGCGCGGCGCGCACGTGACCATCGTGGGCCGCAACCCGGACAAGACCGCGCAGGTCGCCCGCGACATCGGCGCGCAGGCGACCCTGCTGGCCGACCTGAGCGAACTGTCGCAGGTCCGCCGGGCCGCGCAGGAGTTCACGGCGCGCGGGGGGGGCCTGGACGTCCTGATCAACAACGCCGGGGCGTTCTTCACCTCCCGGCAGGAGACGCGCGAGGGCACCGAGCAGACCTGGGCGCTGAACCACCTCTCGCCGTTCCTGCTGACCCGCGAACTGCTGCCACTGCTGCGCGCCGGGAGCGCCCCCAGGGTCGTGACGGTCGCGTCCGCCGCGCACATCATGGGCCGCCTGCGCCTGGACGACCTGGAATTCCGCCGCGGCTACGGCGGGTGGGCGGCGTACTCGCAGAGCAAACTGGCGAACATCCTGTTCGCGCGGGAACTCGCGCGGCGCGAGCCGGGCATTCAGAGCAACAGCCTGCACCCGGGCATGGTCGCCACGGGCTTCGCGCACAACAACGGCGGGTGGGTCAGCCGCGCGTACCGCATCGTGGACCGCTTCGCGATCACGCCGGAGCAGGGCGCGCAGACGACCATTCACCTCGCGGCGGACCCGGTGAACGTGACCGGCCGGTACTTCAGCGACTCGCGTGAGACGACACCCGCTCCGCAGGCACGTGACGACGGCGCGGCCCTGCGCCTGTGGGAACTGAGCGAGGGGGCGGTGAACGCGCACCTGCGCTGACCCCCCGGGCTGACCTCCCGGAATTTTGCACCGGGTTCAGTTTTGCGGGGGCGGCGCCTCCGACCCCACTACGCTGAACCCCTGATGACCACTCTTGCCTTCCTTGGCCTGGGCGCCATGGGCGACCCGATGGCCGCGCACCTCGCCACGCACGCCCGCGCGCACGGGCACCGCGTCCTGGTCTGGAACCGCACCCCCGCCAGGGCCCAGGCACACGCCGACACGCACGGCACGCACCCCGCCACCCTGGCCGAGGCCGCGGCGGCCGACGTGATCTTCACCTGCCTACCCACCAGCGCCGAGGTGGACGAGGTCATGCACCAGATGCGCCCCCACCTGCGCCCCGGCGCGACCTGGGTGGACTGCACGAGCGGCCACCCGGACGCCGCCACCCGGCAGGCCGCCGAACTGGCCGCGCACGGCGTCACCTTCCTGGACGCCCCGGTCAGCGGCGGCACGATCGGCGCGCAGCAGGGCCGCCTGACCGTCATGGTGGGCGGGGACGCCGCCGCGCTGGACACCGTGCGGCCCCACCTCGCCTTCGCGGGCAAGGTCGTGCACGTCGGCGGGACCGGAGCGGGCTTCGCGGTGAAGGCCGTGAACAACGCCCTGCTGGGCGTGACCCTCTGGGCGACCGGTGAGGGCCTGGCCGTGCTGGGCCGCGCCGGCGTGAACCTGGGCGCGGCGCTGGACGTCATCAACGCCAGCAGCGGCCGCAGCAACGCCAGCGAGAACCTGATCCCGCAGCGCGTCCTGACCCGCGAGTTCCCCGCCACGTTCGCGCTGGGCCTGCTCGCCAAGGACGCCGGGATCGCCGTAGACCTCACGCAGGGCGTGCAGGGCAGCGCCCCAGTGCTCGCGCAGGTCGCCGCCCTTCTGCGCGCCGCGCAGCACGCCGTCGGCCCCGCCGAGGACCACACCGCCGCCCTGAAACTGATCGAGGCGATGAACGCCCAGGAGATCCGATGACCACCCCCCGCTTCGGCGTCGTCACTGACGGCGGCCTCGACGTCTACCCCACCCTGCATGGTGAGGTGCCGGTCGCGCCGTTCGCCGTGAACTTCGGCAGCACCACCTACCGCATGACCGAGATCACCCGCGAGGAACTGTACCGCGAACTGCAGACCAACCCCGTGCACCCCACCAGCGCCCAGCCCACCCCGCAGGACTGGATGACCGCCATGCAGGCCCCCGGTACGCCCGAGGTGCTGGCCGTGACCACCAGCGCCGCCCTGAGCGGCAGCCACAACTCCGCCGATCAGGCCCGGCAACTCCTGGAGCAGGGTGGGCCGCAGGTGACGCTGCACGACAGCGGCACCATCAGTGCCGCGCAGGCGTTCCAGGTCCACGCAGCCGTCACCGCCGCGCAGCGCGGTCTGAGCCTCGCGGAGGCCCGCGAGTGGCTGCGCGCCGTGCACGCCGAGACGGAACTGTACTTCACCATCGAGACCCTGGAGTACCTGCGCCGCGGCGGCCGGATCGGGCGCGTGCAGGCGGCCGTGGGCGGCCTGCTGAACCTCAAACCCGTCGTGACGGTGGACAAGGCGGCCGGGACGTACACGAACGCCGCGCGGGCCCGCTCGTACCGCGGCGCGATCCAGGCGCTGACCGAGCAGGTCACCCGCCGCTTCGGCGAGGGCACCCCGCTGCGCGTGGGCCTGCTGTACGGCGATCACCCCGAGGACGCCGACACGGCCCTGACGCAGCTCGCGGCGCGCCACCCCATCGTGTGGTCCGACCGGACCGGCGTGAACCCGGTCCTGAGTGTCCACGTCGGCCCGCGCGCCCTGGGACTGGCCGCCGCGCCCGGCGCGTGGCCCTGGGACCGCTGACCTCCCGGCGGCGATGCCCTGCGCTGACAAACGGGATGACCGTGACCTGCCTCCGACATGAGCGCGTTCCGTTGTCCCCTCTCCCTGCATCGGACCCGCAGAGCTGTGGAGAGAAGCAACGGCAGGGTGAGGGGTCAACCCCGGTCATCCGGCCGCGCCGGGGCGCGTTCAGGCGTGGCAGACCTGCACGGTGAACACGGTGGGTTCCAGCGCCGGGCCGCTGCGCAGTCGCGCGTCTGTGCCCGGAGCCTGCGGGCCGCTCCAGACGTTCAGGGTGGCGTCCACGCACGCGGCCCCGGCGTGGTCCGCCAGGGGACTGCGGGGCGTCACGAGGACCGGGGTGCTGCCGGGGTCCAGGGTGGCCGTCTGGCGCGGGTTGCTGCGGGCGACCTCGCTGCCGCGCCCGTCCAGCAGGCGCAGCGTGCCGGTGGCGACGGCCGGGCCGGGCAGGGTGGACTGGAAGGTCGCGCGGGCCTGGACCTCCGCCCCGTCACGGACGAGCTGCACGGTGACACTGACCTGCCCGGCGATCTCGCCGCCGGGTGTGCGGGCGTCGCGGGTGACGGTGCGGGTGGCCAGCACACCCCCGGTGGCGGGGGCAGTGGCGGCCGCGCCACTGGACGCTGTCTGGTTTGACGGTGCCGGGCTGGGCATGGCGGCCCCGGCGGCGGCCAGTACGCTCAGGGCGGCGGCCAGTCCGGCGCAGAGCAGCGCGGTCCGGCGGGCGGGCCGTGGGCGGTCCGGGCCGTTCATCAGTCGCCCGCCTGCGGCAGGGGCTCGCGGGTGGGGGCGGCGCCGGGCAGGCGCAGGCCCACGCGGGGCAGTTTGTTCCACTGGACGTTCCGGCGGCGCAGGAACGTCACGCAGGTCATGACGACGACCAGCGACACGAAGGGCCGCAGGAACAGCCGCTGGGTGGGGGTAATCAGCAGGGGCCGCAGGGACTGGCGGCCCAGCAGCAGGGCGGCGGCGGCCACGGCGACGTCCGCGCCGACGTTCAGCAGCAGGGGCAGCAGCGCGTCGTTCATGTGCTGCGTCAGCAGGGCCAGCGCGGCGAGGTCGAAGATGGGCCCCGCGCCGCCCAGGGTCAGGCCGTAGACCAGCACGTACGGCAGGGTCAGCCAGCCCAGGCGGCCGCCCCTGGGGTTCATGATCAGGTGGCGGTACTTGCCCATGACCTGGAAGGTGCCGTACATCCAGCGCATCCGCTGGCGCCACAGGCTGCGCAGGTCCACGGGCGGTTCGGTGTAGCTCAGGGCGCCGGGTTCGAAGCGCACCTCGTAACCTTCGGCGGCGATGGCGACGGTCAGGTCCATGTCCTCGGTGATGGTGTCGTGGCTGTAGCGCAGGCGGCGGATCAGGTCGCTGCGGAACGCCCCGGCGGCGCCGGGCACGACACTGACGGCGCCGAGCATGTCCTGCGCGCGCTTTTCCATCTGCTGGCCGACGCTGTATTCCAGGTTCTGCATCTGCGTCAGGGACGTGACCGGCCCGGCGACGCGCACGTCCCCGGCGACCGCGCCCACGCGTGGGTCGTGGAAGTGCCGGGCCAGGGCCGCCAGCGTGCCGGGCGCCAGTGCGGAGTCGGCGTCCACGCTGACCGCGACCGGGTAGGTCAGGTGGTCCGCGGCGAGGTTCAGGGCGCTGGCCTTTCCGCCGTTGGGTTTGCGCAGCACCGTGACGCGCGGGTCGCTGCGGGCGAAGTCCTCGGCAATGGCGGCGGTGGCGTCGGTCGAGCCGTCGTCCACGACGAGCACCTGCAATGCGGGGCCCTGCTGGGCCAGCACGGAGCGCAGGGTGTCGGCGATGCCGACCTCCTCGTTGTACGCGGCGATCATGACGCTCACGCCGGGCAGCGGGGTGCCGTGGGCGCGGGCGCGTCGGCGGGCGGCGGTGCGGGCGTGTGCGAACGCCAGCGTGACCGTCAGGACGGCCTTGAGGAGCAGCAGGGTGACGATGATGAGCAGCACCCATCCCAGCGTGGTGGATGGCAAAGAAACAGCAATAGACATGGTGAGGCCTCCCTCGGGGCGGTCTCACCACTGGCTCCACTCGTCTCATGAGGTGACCGATTCGAAGACGAGTATCGTTGCCTCCCGGCATTGTGTGGGGTGGGTCGGGGTCCGGGGACCCTCGGCCATACCCTACGCATCACACGTTAATCGCCCGTTACTGACGGGCCATGAACGCGGCGTTTGGGGCGTACTGGTTCAATGTTAAGCCGACCTACAGTCAGCGGGGGGCCAGTCGGGGGCATCGGTGCAGCCCGTCCAGAACGCTGCCATCATGCGCCTTGCATGCCTGCCGTCACCCCGCCTTCCCATCAATCGGCCCGCCGCGCACCCCGCCGCACACGCGCCCTTCATGAGTGGATTCTGACAGCGGCCCTGTGCGGCCTGACCGGCCTGCCGACCGCCCACGCCGCGCCCCTGCCCTCCTGCGGGGTGTTCGGGCTGACGGTGGACAGCCCCGCCGTACTGGACGCCCTGGAACGCAAACTGGGCTGCCGCTTCGGTGCGGTCCGCTGGTTCCAGGACTGGAACACACCGTTCAACCAGGCGTACGCCCGCACCCTGAGTGCTCAGGGCCGCGAACTGGAACTGTCCTGGCAGCCCCGCGTGCGCGCCGCGTCCGGCGTGCGGGGCGTGCCGTACCGCGACATTGCCGCCGGACGGCACGACGCGTACCTGCGGCAGTTCGCGCGCGACCTCCGGCGGGGCGGCGTGACGGTCCGCGTGACCTTCGCCCCGGAGATGAACGGCAACTGGGGCACGTACCAGCTGACCCGCAGCAACACCCCCGCCGATTTCGTACGGGCGTGGCGGCGGATCGTGAACGTGTTCCGGGCCGAGAAGGCCCCGGTGCGCTGGGTGTGGACACCGAACATCCTGTACCCCGGCATGCCCAGCTCCTACCGGGCGCTGTACCCGGGCGGCGAGTGGGTGCACGAGGTCGGCCTGGACGGGTACAACTGGGGCACCACCAACCCCTGGAACCGCTGGCTGAGTTTCCGCGACACCTTCGCCGCGTCGTACCGGCAACTGAAGCTCGTGGCGGGCGACAAGCCCGTGCAGCTGGGCGAACTGGCCAGCGTGGAGCAGGGCGGCAGCAAGGCCGCGTGGATCCGGGACATGTGTGCGGCCCTGCCGGGTTTCGGGCAGATCCGCCGGGCGTTCTGGTTCCACCTGAAAGACGGCCGGGTGGACTGGCGCATCACGACCAGCGAGGCGTCCCTGGACGCGTTCCGCCGCTGCGTCCGCACGCGCCGCTGAGGAGCCCCCGACCGCCCCGGCGGCGTACCCCCGGATGGGTGGAATGCCGTCCTGCGCAGCCCGGACCGGCATTCATGTAAGAGGTTTGAAGGAGACGGCAGGAGACACTCACAGCGCAGTCGAGCATCCCGATGCTCAGGGCAAACCCGCCGCGAGGCGGGGACGCAAAGCCACGGAACCCCCAGGGTCAGCCGGGCCACCAGAGGGAGACGCCACATGACCATCCACCGAACCGCCGCCGCCGCCCTGCTGGGCCTGTGGCTCACCGCGTGCAACGACCTGTCCACCCCGCAGGCCACCGCAACCACCCTGCGCCCCGCCGCCGCCACCTGGACCGAAACCTTCGACACGCTGGACAGCGCCCGCTGGATCCGCTCCAGCTGGCCCGGCTTCTGGCAGGCGCCCGGCCTGACCGGCGGGTTCGACCCGTCCCTGGCCAGCGTGAAGGGCGGCCACCTGCTGCTCACCCTGAACGTGCAGGCCTGCGCGACCGGCCTGTGCGCCCGCGCCGCCGAGATCCAGAGCGCCCAGACCTTCGGCTTCGGGCGGTACACCTACCGCTTCCGCGCCGCCAGCACCAGCGCCAACCCCTCCCGCAGCGGCAAGGTCCAGAGCGGGAACATCAGCGGCGCGTTCAGCTACGTGAACGACAGCGCCACCGAGATCGACCTGGAAATCGAGGGGAACCGCCCTAGGACCCTGAACGCCGCCGTGTGGAACACCGTGAACAACAAGAGCTACAGCGTGCTGCCCACCGGCGTCACCTTCGGGCAGAGCTTCCAGACCCTGACGTACGAGTGGCGCCCCGACCGCGTCACGTACTTCCTGAACGGCACGAAAGTCTGGGAGACCACGCAGAACGTCCCGCAGCAGGCCGCACACATCATGCTGAACGTCTGGCCCACCAACAGCGCCGCGTGGGGCGGCACCGCCACGACCGGCACCGTGCACATGCTGGTGGACGAAATCCGTTTCGAGGCGTTCTGACCTGCCCGCGCCAGGAGACGTTCAGTGAATGAACCGATCTGATACGGGATTCAAGTGATTCCAAAACATTCGGAGTCGCCCGGTGGCCCCCTCACCCTTCCGTCGCTTCGCTCCTCCCTCCCTCTCCCACAGGGGGAGAGGGGACAACGGAAGGCAATCACGTTGGAAGCAAGTCAATTTCATCCCGTATGACTGGTGCTCCTGCGCGGCCCCACCCTGACCTGGGTGGGGCCGCCGCATGTGGCATGCATTTTCGACCCCGACCTGTGGCCGCCCGGAGGCAGCCCCCTCCTGCCCAGTCGGGTCAGGCCGGGAAGGGCAGCGTGCCGGCCGCCGCGAGGTCGCCGCCGAGCCAGCGCAGCGCGGCGCGGCGCGCTTCGGGCTGGAAGCCGTACGTGACCAGCGCGGGGGCGTTCACGTCCAGCGCGGCGTAGGGGTTGTACAGCGCGAGGTGCAGGTCCGGGCGGACGCCGCGCAGCGCGGCGTGCCGGTGGCGGGCGGTGGTGGCGAGGATCACCGGGAGGCCGTGGGCACGCAGGGCGTCCCAGTCGAGTTCAGCCGGGTCGTCGAAAGCGTGCAGCTGCACGTCGTACACGCCGCGCAGGTCATCGGCGAGGGTCTGGGCGTCCACGCTGGCCTCGCTGACGTTCTCGCGGGGAACTTTCGCCTGCGCGACCAGCAGGACGCGTGAACCGGGGGGCGGGGCGACCGGGTCGCGGTAGGCGCTCAGGCCGCGTGCCCAGGCGCCCTCCAGCAGCGCCGCGTCCGCCTGCGGGTCCAGGGTGTCGTCGGCCTGCGCGGGGTAGCGGGCGGCCAGGGTCTCCAGTCGGCGCACGCTGGCCTGCATCTGCGTGGCGTCCAGCGTGCCGCTGTCGAGGGCGGCCTGGATGGCGTCCAGGGTGGCCTCCTGCGCCTCGCGGCGGCCGAGGGCCATGACCAGGTCCGCGCCTGCCTGGAGGGCCATCACCCCGGCCTCGCCGCGCCCGTAGTGGTCGTCGATGGCCTTCATGCCCATGGAGTCCGTGACGATCACCCCGTCATAGGCCCACGCCTCGCGCAGCAGGCCGGTCAGCACCGCGCGGGACAGTGTGGCGGGCCGCGCGGGGTCCAGCGCCGGGTAGATGATGTGCGCGGTCATCACGGCGGGCGTGACGGGCAGCAGGTCGCGGAACGGTGCGAACTCCCCGGCCTCCAGTTCGTTCCTGGGTTTGTCCACGCGGGGCAGCGCAAGGTGGCTGTCCAGGCTGGTGTCCCCGTGGCCGGGGAAATGTTTGACGCACGCGGCGACGCCCGCCCGGTCGTGCCCGGACAGCGCCGCGCGGCCCATGCGGGTGACCAGTTCCACGTCGGCGCCGAAGGCCCGCTCGCCGATCACGGGGTTGGCGGGGTTCACGTTCACGTCCAGCACGGGCGCGAAGTTCCAGTTGATGCCCACGCGGCGCAGCTGCCGTGCCAGGGCGGCATTCACGTCCGCCGTGAGCGTCTCGTCGCCCGCGGCCCCCTGACTCATGGCGCTGGGGGCATGCGGCCAGAAGGTGGGGCGCAGGATCGCGCCGCCCTCGTGGTCCAGGGCGATCAGGGCGTGCTCGCCCATCACGGCCCGCAGGTCGGCGCACAGCGCCGACAGTTGCGCCTCGGACTCCACGTTCTTGCGGAACAGGCACACGCTGCGGATGCCGTGGCGGCGCAGGTACGCGGCGGTGTCGTCGTCCAGGGTGGGGCCGGGGATGTCCACCATCACCAGCGCGCCGCTGGACAGGGGGCCGTTCGGGGTTGGGCTCACGCCGCCCAGCCTACGCCAGCGCCTGCCCGGACGCGCGCGGAGGTGGCGCGCACCAGTTCGCCGCGCCGGTCCGCTACCCTGGGCGGCGTGAGTGACGTGCTACGGCGCCTGCGGGGCGCATTGATCGTGAGTGTCCAGGCGGACGACGGCAGCCCCATGCGGGACACGGGCATCATCGCGGCCATGAGCCGCGCGGCGCTGCTGGGCGGCGCCCGGGGCCTGCGGCTGCGCAGTCCGGAGGACATCCGGGCGGTGCGGGCACTGACGGACGTGCCACTGATCGGGTTGACCAAGCAGGCGCAGCCGGGCTCGCCGGTGTACATCACGGCCACCCCGGCAGAGGTGCGCGCGGTGGCCCAGGCCGGCGCGGACATCGTGGCGTTCGACGGAACGGACCTCCCCCGCCCGTACCCGGTGGCGGACCTGATCGGCGAGGCGCACGCCTGCGGGGCGCTGGCGATGGCGGACATCAGCACGCTGGCGGAAGCGCAGGCGGCGTACGCGGCGGGTGCGGACATCGTGGGAACCACCATGAGCGGGTACACGCCGCACAGCCCGCAGCAGGCCGGGCCGGATGTCGAGCTGATGCGCGCCCTGGCAGCCGGGGGGCTGCCGTTCATCGCGGAGGGGCGCCTGAACACGCCGGAACTGGCCGCGCAGGCCCTGGGGACCGGCGCGCACGCGGTGGTGGTGGGCAGCGCGATCACCCGCCCGGATCACGTGACCCGCTGGTTCGCGCAGGCGCTCGGGATGGCGGGCAGCCGGTCAAGCTGACGGTCCGGTGAGAGGGGCACGCTCAGGTTCTCAGACGGTAGGTGCGGAAAACCGCTACATTCGGCGCACATCCTTCTCAAGTTCCCCCGCCGGAGTCCACCCAGCGCCGCCCGGCGCGCCGCACCCCAGGAGTTCAAGCATGAAATACCGCGCCCTCACCACCCTGATCACCGCCGCGATGCTCGGCGGGACCGCCTCCGCGCAGAAGACCCAGCTGGAATTCTGGACGATCAGCCTCGCGCCGCTGTTCAACGACGAGATGAACCGCCTGGTCGCGCAGTTCGAGAAGGAAAACCCCACCGTGGAACTCAAGTGGGTGGACGTGCCCGCCACCGCCATGGAGCAGAAGCTGCTCGCGTCGGTCGCCGCCGGTCGCCCGCCGGCCGCCGTGAACCTCAGCAGCGACATGACCGTCAAGCTGGTGCAGCAGGGCGCGCTGGAGGCGCTGGACCTGAGTGCCGCGCAGAAGAAGCTGTACTTCGCCAGCCCGCTGAACACCTTCACGTACGACGGGAAGGTCATGGGCGTGCCGTGGTACTGGGCGCCGAAGGTCGTGGCGTACAACACCGAGATCTTCCGCAAGGCGGGCCTGGACCCCGCCAACCCGCCGCGCACCATCCAGACGCTGATCGCCGCAGCGAAGCAGATCAAGGACAGGACCGGCATGTATGGCTTCATGCCGAACATCAACGGGATCAGCATGCTGTACGTGTTCCAGGAGGCGGGCCTGCCCATCCTGGACAAGAGCGGCAGCCGGGCCGTGTTCAACAGCCCCGAGCACGTCAAGGTGCTGCAGACGTACGTGGACCTGTACAAGAAGGGCTACATCCCCGAGGACACCATGCGCCGCGGGTTCACGGCCGCGACCGAGCTGTACTCGGCCGGGAAGCTGGGCATGCTGATCACGGGCCCGCAGTTCATCCTGCGCGTGCAGAACGACAACAAGGCGATCTTCGATCAGACGCGCGTGGCGCCGTACCCGATCAACATCGCCGGGAACGTCATCCACACCGGCCTGATGGGCTTCATGGTGCCCAAGGGTGTGCGGGACAAGGCGCTGGCGCAGAAGCTCGCGCTGTTCCTCACGAACGACGTGAACCAGCTGCAGTTCAGCAAGGTCACGAAGACGACCTTCCCCAGCACCGTGAAGGCCAGCGGGGACAAGTTCTTCAAGCAGGGCGGATCGGACGCCGTCAGCCAGGGCCGCCTCGTGGCGTCCACGGAACTCAAGCGCGCCAAGGACCTGACGCTGGTGTACCCGGACGCCAGCAAGCTGAACAAGGTCTTCAAGGACAACGTGGAGGCCGCGATGGCCGGTCAGAAGAGCGCCAAGCAGGCGCTGGACGACATCGTGAAGGCCTGGAACGCCAGCCTGTAACCGGGGTGCAGGGAGCTGGAGGCGGCGCGCGGTCAGGTGGCGCCCGCCTCCCTGCCCTTTCGGAGGACACATGAAGCAGCGAATCTGGGGCCTGTGGCCTCTGTTGATCAGCCTGAGCCTGGGCGCGGCGGCGACGCCCGTGACCCTCACCCCGGCCGCCGAGGCGCGCGTGCAGACGCCGTTCGCCTCGCTGGTGCCGCAGCCGAAGGCGGCGACCTTCCCGAACGGCACGCTGCCCCTGAGCGGGCTGGGTGTGCGCGTGGTGGGCACGGCGCCGGAGCTGGGGTGGGCCGCGCGGGACCTGCGCGCCGAGTGGAAGACGCGGCTGGGCCTGACACTGGCCGACGCCCCGGCGGGCGGGAAGGGCGTCGTGATCGGCACGCTGGCCGACGCCGATCTGGCCGCCCGCGCGAAGGCGGCGGGCCTGACGCCGGGCGGCGCGGAAGCGTACGCGCTGTGGGTGGACGACGGCGGGGCGTACGTGGTCGGGGCGGACGCGCGCGGCGCGTACCTGGGCGCGCAGACCCTGCGGCAGCTCCTGACGCCCGCCGGGCTGCGCTACGCCCGCATCACGGACGCGCCCGCCCTGCGCCAGCGCGTGGCGATGATCTACCTCGACCAGTACAGCAGGGGCGTCAACGACGCCCTGATTCCCATGCTGGCCGCCCTGAAGTTCAACGCGGTGCTCGTCATGAGCAACTACGTGCAGTGGGACACGGCCAAGGCGGGGGGTTTCGCGCACCCCGGCGGGGCCAGCAAGGCCGAGGCGAGGCGCGTGGCGGACCTGGCCCGCAGCTACGGCCTGGAGGTCATCCCGCTGATCGAGACGCTGTCGCACGCCGGGTGGATGTTCTACGGCGGGAAGAACGCGGACCTGAAACAGGACCCGGACAGCCAGAATCCCTGGGCGTACGACACGCTGAACCCCGCCACGTACGACCGCGTGATCCTGCCCATCCTGAAGGAGGCCGTCGAGGTCTTTGGGCCGAAGGTGATTCACCTGGGGCACGACGAGGTCCGTAACCGTGACCGCTTCCCCGCACGCGAGAACGGCAAGGCGCTGGGGTTCGAGACGCTGTTCGTGAACGACGTCGTGAAGCTGCACGGGTACCTCAAGGGACTGGGCGTGGACAGCATGATCTGGCACGACACCGCCTTCGCAGACGCCGTGATCGGCACGCTGCCCGCCCGCCTCCCGAAGGACCTGCAGGTGGCGTACTGGAACTACGCGCCGGGGAACAGTTTCGGCATGCTGGGCACCATCCAGAAGCTGGGCTTCCCGACCTTCGGGGCCAGCTGGTCCGACCCGGGCAACGCCGAAGGGCACGCGCAGGCCGCCGCGAGTCTCGGCGCGCATGGCATGATCCAGACCCGCTGGACCGGATACTTCGGGAACCCCAGCATCTGGGACGGGAACGCCGACCAGGGCACGCCGTTCGTGCGCGCGGCGGGCGCGTTCTGGAATCCGGCCGCGCCCGCTGTGAAGGACGCTGAACTGCGCTACCGCGACCTGTATCAACCCACCCCGTACCGCGCCGAGGCGGGCGCGACGGTGGACCTCTCCCCCGTCGTGACGCGCGCCCTGGCAGATGAGGACGGAAGCGGCTGGATCGGCAAGGGCCGGGACATCGATCTGCGGAATCTGAAGCCCCGCGTGCAGCGGCTGGGCGCATACCTGTTCGACGTCCGGGGGGCCGTGATGCTGCGCGGCAGCCGCGCCAGCGTCAAATCCCTCCCTGACCGCGCCACGGTGGACCTGAACCGCAAGGCCCGCGCCCTGGCGTTCCTGCACGCGACCGGCTGGCCCGCCGCCACCAACCGCGAGAAGGTCGGCCAGTACGAGATCGAATACGCAGACGGCAGCCGGATCACGCAACCGCTGGAGTACGGGCGGCACATCCGCGCCTGGACGGACACCGCCCCCACCAGCATGATCCCCGCCCCCGGCTGGAATGGCGTGACCGGCGAGGGCCTGAACGTCGCCGTGCCCGTCCTGGAATGGGTGAATCTCAGGCCCGATCAGGTCATCCGCTCCGTGACACTGGTCAGCGGGGGCGGCAACGCCAACCCCGCCCTGCTGGGCCTGACGGTCCTCGGCGACTGACCGCATCGCCGCACCCGGCTCGCCCAGCGTCGGCCTGGGTGCGGCCCACTCCGGAGTTCATTCAGGTCGCGTTCAGCCGCGGCGGTCGCGTCCGCCGTAGCATACGGGCGTGTCCTCTCCCGCCTCGGATCGCCCGACCCGGCCCCTCCCGCAGAAACCGGCGGGGCACGTCGAACTGGCGCGCTACTCCAGCCTGGGGCGCCTGTGGGCCCTGCTGGGCGGCGCAGCCCGCGCGGGACGGCAGGTGACGCTGGTGCGCGGCGACGCGCCGGACCTGTGCCGCCGCCGCGTGAGCGGGTACGTGCTGCCCGGCGCCGGCATCTTTCTGGACGTGGCGCGCACCGCCCGGCACCTTGAGGACGGCTTCGCGCCGCACCCGGCCCTGGTGGCCCTCCTGGCGGGCGACCCGGACCCGCTACGGGCGGAACTGAACGCCCACTTCGAACTGCGGGTGGATTTCACGCTGGCGCTGACCGCGTCCCGCGACCTGATCTGCCGCCCCGAACTGCGCTTCGTGCCGATCGTACCCGGCCTGAGCGACCTGCCGGGCGACCTGACGCCCGAGGTTCGTCGCCTGGGCCGGGACGAACTGCACCTGCTCGTGCAGCGGGCCTGCGGACTGGCCTGATCCGGACTCCGATTGAAGGGCTGACAAAGCCGTTCAATCCGAGCGGCGCGAGTGGGAGAAAGGCGGGTTCCGGGCGTGGAGTTGGCAACCCGGTGCTGTCCCGGGTTGTTCACGAAACAAACGGAATCCGTACGATGAACCGGCACCGGACGCGGGCGCGGCGCACCCGGAAGACGGTAATGCGCCGCGCCCAGCGGAAAGGCGGGTCAGAACGTGAAGCCGCTGCGGGTGACCATCAGTTTCAGTTCGTGGGGGCTGGTCGCGGCGGCCAGGGCCTCGTCCATGGTGATCAGGGTGTTGCGGTACAGCTGCACGAGGTGCTGGTCGAAGGTGTGCATGCCGCGGATGTTGTCCTCGATCAGGGCGTCCTTGATCAGGGGGGTCTTGTCCTCGTCCTTGATGTATTCCTGGATCAGGGGGGTGTTCAGCAGGACTTCCAGGCCCAGGACGCGGCCCACGCCGTCGGCGCGGCGCAGGAGGCGCTGGCTGATGATGCCGACGAGCGATTCGGCGAGTTGCAGGCGAACCTGTTCACGTTCGAAGGGTGGGAAGAAGTCGATGATGCGGTTCACGCTGCGTACGGCGTCCTGGGTGTGCAGGGTGCTGACGACGAGGTGGCCGGTCTGCGCGGCGCTCAGGGCGGCCTCGACGGTTTCCTTGTCGCGCATCTCGCCGATCATGATGACGTCCGGGTCCTGGCGCATGGCGTACTTCAGGGCGGTGCGGAAGTCGCGGGTGTCGCTGCCGACCTCGCGCTGCACGACGATGCTCTTCTTGTTCTTGTGGAGGATCTCGATGGGGTCCTCGATGGTGATGATGTTGTACGCGTACGCGCGGTTGATGTGGTCGATCAGGCTGGCGAGGGTGGTGCTCTTGCCGGAGCCGGTGGGGCCGGTGACGAGGATCAGGCCGCGGGCGTGTTCGGACAGGCCGCGCATGACGTCCGCCGGGAGACCCAGCGCCTCGAAGCCGGGGATGGCGTCGGAGACGATGCGCATGACCATGCCGACCGCGCCGCGCTGCCGGAAGACGTTGCAGCGGAAGCGGCCCAGTCCGGAGACGCTGTACGCGAGGTCGAGTTCGTTGCGGTACGTGAAGTCGTCCCACTGGTCGGCGTTCATGAGGGACTGGGCGAGCAGCATGGTGTCGGGCGGCATGAGGGGCTGCGTGCCGAACGGCACGAGCTGTCCGTCGATGCGGCCCATGGGGGGGCTGCCCGCCTGGAGGTGGACGTCGCTGGCGCGGCGGCCGACCATCTCGCGCAGGAGTTCGTCGAGGGTCACAGTGTCTCCTGAAGGGGCATGTTGTCGATCAGGCGCACCCCGAAGAGGCGGGCCGCCACCAAGACGCGATTCATGGGGTCATTGTCCATGATTTCCGGCGTCTGCATATCCCCCCCGACGACCGTGAGGTAATCCAGGGTCAGTTCGGGTTCCTGCGTGAGGACCGCGTGCCCGGCGGCTTCCAGTGCGTCCGGGCGGCGTTCGCCGGCGGCGTAGGCGGCCTGAACGGCGCGCAGGGCGCGGGAGAGGATGGTCGCGCGGTCCTGCTGCTCGGCGGTCAGGTAGGTGTTGCGGCTGCTGAGGGCCAGTCCGGACGCGGCGCGGACGGTGGGCACACCCTGGATGCTGACGGGGACGTTCAGGTCGCGGACCATACGGCGGATCACGGCCAGTTGCTGCCAGTCCTTCTCGCCGAACAGGGCGACGTCGGGCTGCACGAGGTTCAGGAGTTTCAGGACGACCGTGGCGACGCCCGTGAAGTGTCCGGGGCGGGCGGCGCCGTCCAGGCCGTCGCTGACCCCGGTCACGGTGACGCTGGTGCTGTAGCCCTGCGGATACATGGTGTTCACGTCCGGGTGGAAGATCAGGTCGGCGCCGGCCTGCGCGGCGATCCCCAGGTCGCGGTCCAGGTCGCGCGGGTAACGGCTGAGGTCCTCGGTGGGGCCGAACTGCATGGGGTTCACGAAGATGCTCAGGACGACCAGTCCGCCGGGGCCTGCCTCGTGGCGGGCGGCGCGGATCAGGGCGGCGTGCCCGTCGTGCAGGTAGCCCATGGTGGGCACGAACGCCACGCGGCGCCCACGGACCGCAGCGCGCAGGTCGTGTGGGGTGGTCAGGACGTGGGGGAGCACGGCGGTCACTGGTCCTTCTCCAGGCCCAGGGCGCGCACGGCGGCGTCCAGCACCCAGGAGATGACGGCCAGCACGACCGCGCCGATGATGGCCGCGCCGAAGCCAGCGACGTTCAGGGCGGTCGCGGCAGCCACCAGCCACAGCACGACGCCGTTGACGACCAGCGTGAACAGCCCCAGCGTGAGGACGTTCACGGGCAGGGACAGCAGCAGCAGCACGGGGCGCACCAGGGCGTTCACGATGCCCATGACGAGCGCGGCGATCAGGACGCTCAGCAGGTCGGCGCCGGGCGCGAAGCTCACCCCGGCGTACACGCGGGTCAGGAGGTACAGGGCCAGCGCGCTGACCAGCAGTCGGAGGACGAATCCCATACCTGCAGGATACGGGACGCTGCGGGCGTTCCGGGCGCGGCCCCTGAGGGCAGGCGGGTAGACTGGGCGGGTGACCGTGCCCGACCCGCTTTCCCTGCGCGCCTTTCTGTTCGCGGACCCGGCGGCGCATTCGCTGTCGCCTCGTATGCACCGGGCCGCATTCGCGTACGCCGGGCTGTCCGGTTCGTACGAGGCGCGGCGCGTGCCCGCCGATGAGCTGCCGGACGCTGTCGCGGGCCTGCGGGCGGCGGGGGTGCTGGGGGCGAACCTCAGCCTGCCGCACAAGGAAGCGGCGCTGGGGCTGCTGGATTCCCTGAGTGACGCGGCGCGGGCGATCGGGGCGGTGAATACCGTCACGCATCGGGACGGGTCGCTGCGTGGGGAGAACACGGACGCGCCGGGGCTGCTCGCGGCGCTGCGGGACGCGGGCCTGCCGGACCTGCCGCTCGGGTCGGACGTCGTGATTCTGGGGGCGGGCGGGGCGGCGCGCGCGGCGGCGTTCGTGGCGCTGCGGGACCTGCGGGGCCGGGCGTGGATCGTGAACCGCACGCTGGAGCGGGCGCAGGCGCTCGCGGCGGATTTCGCCGGGTGGGGAGAGGTGCAGGCGGCGTCCGCGCCGGACGTGCCGTGGTCGTCGGCGGCGCTGGTCGTGAATGCCAGCAGCGCGGGCCTGAACCACCCGGAGGGCACGCCGCTGGACGCCGCGTTCCTGGCGCGGGTGCCGGTGGGGGCGCTGGTGTACGACATGGTGTACAAGCCGGCCGAGACGCGCCTGATGCGCGAGGCGAGTGCCCTTGGCCTGAGTGCGCACAATGGCCTGGGGATGCTGGCGCATCAGGCGCGGCTGGCGTTCCGCGAGTGGACGGGCGTGGACGTGCCGGCCGGCGTGTTCCGTGACGCGCTGGCGGACGGTCTGGTCTCGTGACGCGGCTCGCGGCGCTGCGGGGGCGGCAGGTGCCGGTGGTGGTGCTGCTGGTCATCGTGCTGCTGTCGCTGCTGGTCGCGTTCGCGGTGCATTCCTTCGCGCAGGAGCAGCAGCGGGGCCGTTTCGAGCGGGAGGCCGGGGCGTACACGCAGCTGCTGCGGGACCGGGTGCTGGTGTACGAGCGGCTGCTGGAGGCCGCGCGGGCCAGCTGGCAGTCGGTCGGGCCGGACCCGGCCGAGACTCGCTTCGCGCAGTACGTGGCGGGGCTGCAGCTCGGCGAGCGCTACCCCGGCGTGCAGGCGGTCGGGTTCGGTCAGCGAGTGGCGCGCGGGGACGCCGAAGGGCTGCTCTCGGAGCTGCGGCTGGACACGTTCCCGGACGTGACGCTGCGCGCCGGGGGGCCGGTGCAGGACGAGCGGGTGATCATCACGCGGATCGCGCCGCCCACCCCGGAGAACCTGGCGGCGCTGGGCTTCGACCTGAACAGTGAACCCGTGCGGCGGGCCACGATGCGCGAGGCCCTGAGGACCGGGCGCGCCCAGGCGACCGGGCAGGTGCAACTGGTGCAGCGCGGCCCGGCGGGACAACCCATGCAGGGGTTCCTGGTCATGCTACCGGTGCAGGCCAGCAGCGGGCGGGGCGGATTCCTGTATGCGGCGGTGGACGGCGCGTCGTTCCTACAGAGCCTGTCGACGGTCCAGGGCGCGCCGGGGAACCTGAAGGTGCGGGTCAGTCTGGCGGGGCAGCCGCTGAGCGGCGGGGCAGAAACGTCCGGCGGGGCGTTCTCGACACGGACGTCGTTCACGTTGATCGGGCAGGTGTGGACGCTGGAGTTCACGGCGGGCAGCAGCTTCGGGCGGGATATCGCGGCGTTCGTGCCGTACCTGATCGCGCTGCTGGGGCTGCTGCTGGCGGGCTTCGCGTTCCGGATCGTGAAGGCGCAGGTGGACGCCCGTGAGCGGGCCGAGCGGCTGAACGTGTCGCTGGCGCACGCCCGGTCCCTGCAGGAGGCGGCCCGCGCGGAGTTCGAGGCGATCTTCCAGTCCATGCAGGACGCGGCGGTGTTCACGGACGCCGAGGGTCGCGTGCGGATGGTGAACCGGGCGCTGCGGGACTGGCTGGGCCGAGGGGACCTGGAGGGCCGCCCGCTGGGCGTGATTCACGCGGACCGCCGCCTGGACGGCCGCAGCCGCTTCGAGCCGCTCTCGACGAGTTACGTGCGCGCCGACGGGACGGTCTTCTCCGGGGAGGCGCAGCGCAGCGAGGTGATCGCGCCGGACGGCACGCTGCTGGGCCTGCTGGAGGTCGTGCGTGACATCCGCGAGCGGGTGCAGGCCGAGCAGGCGGTGCAGGCCGAGGAACGCCGCTCGCGCGCGGTGCTGGACGCGCTGCCCAGCGTGGTGCAGCTGTCGGGCCGCAGCGGGCGCGTGCGCTACCGGAATCTGGCGCATCAGGTGCAACTGGGCGGTCAGGACCTCGCCGAGCACCTGGGGCCGGAGGAACGCGTCGCGTACGCGCAGTGGCGTGAGCAGGTGATCGCCAGTGGCCGCGACGCGAGCAGCGAGTGGGAACTGCACACCACGCGGGGCGCGCGGTGGTTCCAGGTGCGGCTGAATCCGGTGCGTGACCCGTCGGGCCCGGACACCCCGTCGGTGTCGGCGTGGGTGACGACCGCGACGGACATCCACGACCGGCTGCTGGCCGAGCGGCGGGCGCAGCGGAACGAGGAGCGGTACCGGGCGGTGCTGGAGGGCATGCCGCAGATCGTGTGGCTGACCGATCCGCGCGGCGCGCCGGTGTACTCCAACCGCCGCTGGGCGGAGTTCGTGGGTGGGGCGCGGGCCGGGCAGAACCTGGGCAGTCTGATTCACCCGGAGGACCGCGCGGATTACCTGCGGGGCTGGCAGGCGGCGCTGGCGTCCGGGCGACCATTCGAGGCAGAGCACCGCCTGCTGCGTGCGGACGGGCAGTACCGGGCGTTCGTGACGCGCGGCCTGCCGGTCCTGGACGCCGATGGGCAGGTGCTGGAGTGGGTGGGGACGAGCACGGACGTGGACGATCAGGTGTACGCCGAGCAGACCGCGCGGCTGCTGGCGGACGTGTCCGAGCAGCTCTCGGCGCGCAGCGACGATTCCAGTCACCTGCGGCACGACCGCTACCGGGCGGCGCTGGCGCGGCTGGACGGGCGGTTCGTGGACAGCGGGGCGCTGTGGACGGTGCAGCCCACGCAGCTGGTCGCGGTGTCGTCCCCGTCGGCAACGTGGCACTCGGCGGCGTTCCAGGTGGTGGCGGGCGGCGCGATCGAGCAGGTGGTCGCCAGCGAGGACCCGGTGTTCATCGACGCGGACCCGGCGCTGCACCGCGTGAATGCCACCGGGGCGCTGTTCTACCCGCTGACCGGGCGGGGTGGGGCGCTGGTCGGGGTGCTGGGGCTGCTGTACCGGCAGGCGCTCACGGCGCGTGATCAGGATCTGGCGCAGGAACTCGCGGGGCGTTTCGCGTCGGCCCTGACGAACGACCGCCTGCAGGAACGGGTGCTCGCGGCGCAGACGGACCTGCAGGCGCTGAACCTGTCCCTGGAGGAACGGGTGCAGCAGCGGACGCTGGAACTGGAGAACGCGAACCGGGAACTGGAGGCGTTCAGCTACTCGGTCAGTCATGACCTGCGGACGCCGCTGCGGCACATCGTGGGGTTTGGGGACCTGCTCGCGAAGGAGACGGGCGCGGACCTCAGTCCGAAGGGGCAGCGGTACCTGACGGTCATCAAGGAGTCGGCCAGCCGCATGAGTCAGCTGATCGACGATCTGCTGTCGTTCTCGCGGATGGGCCGTCAGGAGATGCGGCAGGTGCCGGTGGACCTGCGGCGCGTGATCGAGTCGAGCTGGCACGCGCTGGAACCCGACCGGGCCGGGCGCGTGGTGACGCTGACGCTGCCGGACACCCTGC
Organism: Deinococcus sp. JMULE3; assembly: GCF_013337115.1. Classification (NCBI taxonomy): domain Bacteria; kingdom Thermotogati; phylum Deinococcota; class Deinococci; order Deinococcales; family Deinococcaceae; genus Deinococcus; species Deinococcus sp. JMULE3. The sequence goes on along the minus strand of NZ_SGWE01000004.1, from coordinate 3,227,113 downwards.
CGACCGTGCAGGGGGACGAGGCGCTGCTCAGTCTGGTGTTCACGAACCTGCTGAGCAACGCGATCAAGTACTCGCGGGGCCGCGATGAGGCCCGCGTGACGGTCAGCGTGACGGGCGGGCAACATGAAGTGACGGTGAACGTCAGCGACAACGGGCTGGGGTTCGATCCGCGCTACGCGGATAAACTGTTCGGCGTGTTCCAACGACTGCACCGCGCCGAGGAGTTCGAGGGGATCGGCATCGGCCTCGCCAACGTCCGCCGTATCGTCACCCGCCACGGAGGGCGCGTGAGCGCCGAGGGCCGCCCCGGCGAGGGCGCGACCTTCAGCGTCACGCTGCCCCTGCAGGGCCCGGCATGACCGACGCCCTGCCCGCGCCCGGCGAACCGCTGCGGCTGCTGCACCTCGAGGACAGCGAACTCGATCATGAACTCGTCACCATGCACGTCGAGACGGAACTGCCCTGGGGCGTCGAGTTCACGCGGGTGGAGGACGAGCGGGAGTTCCTGCGGGCGCTGGACGAGGTTCGCCCGCACCTGATCCTCAGTGATTTCGCGCTGCCCAGCTACGACGGCCTGAGTGCCTTCCGGGCCGCACACGCACGGGCGCCCCGCGTGCCGTTCATCATCGTGACCGGCGCGATGGGCGAGGAGACGGCGGTGGACACCCTGCGCGAGGGCGTCACGGACTACATCCTCAAGCAGCGCCTGGAGCGGTTGCCGTCCAGCATCCGCCGCGCGCTGGGCGAGGTCGAGTCCCGCACGCAGCGGGAACGGGCCGAGCGGGAGGTCCGCGAACTGAACGACCGCCTGCGCGCCCGCCTGGAGGAGGTCGAGCGGCTGCGCAACACCGCCGAGCGGCAGAGTCAGCGTCTGGAGATCCAGGCCCGGCAGCTGGAGGAAGCCCTGAACCTCCAGAAGACGTTCCTGGCGGAAACCAGTCACGAGCTGCGCACGCCGCTGACGGCGCTGCACGGGTACCTGCGCCGCGCCGAGCGCGAGGCGGGCGGCAGTCAGACGCTGCAGGACGCGCAGCGCGTCGCGGAGAACATGACGCGCCTCGTGAACGACCTGCTGCAACTGTCGCGTGGGGAGCTCGTGCAGAGCATCGAGATGCACTTCACGAACCTGGGGAACCTGCTGCGGCAGGTGGGCCGCGACTATGGCGTGCAGGCCCCGGACGGCAACTTCGAGATCGTGGGCGATCCGGGCCGCCTGACGCAGGTGTTCGTGAATCTCGTGACGAACGCCATCCGCGTGACGGGCAACGCGCAGTTGGTGCGGCTGGAGATGGAACCCCGCGCGGGCGAGATCGAGGTGCGGGTCGTGGACCGCGGCCCCGGCGTGCCGGACGCCGTCAAACCCCGCATCTTCGACAAGTTCTACCGCGGCAAGGAGGCCGGGTCGGCCGGGCTGGGTCTGACCATCGCGCAGCAGGTCGTCACCGCGCACGGCGGAACGATCGACGTGGTGGACACGCCGGGGGGCGGCGCGACGTTCCGGGTGCGCCTGCCGGAACTGGAGGAGGACGCCGGGGACGACCTGAGCGGGGAACCGCTGCCCGTGGACGACCTGCCCGGACAGGAGTTCACCGACGGGCCGCGCGACGCGCTAGCGTGAACACATGAAGACGCGCTAGCGTGAACACATGAAGAAGACCCTGAACGTCACCTGGCTCGGCGAGCAGCGTTACCTGGGCGTCAGCGAGAGCGGCCACCAGCTCCTGATCGACAACAGCCCCACGAAGGTCGGCGTGTCGCCCATGGAGGCGCTGCTGGGCGCGCTGGCGACCTGCACCGCGTACGACGTCGTCGAGATCATGAAAAAACGCCGCACGCCTCTGAGCAGCTACCGCATCGAGGTCGAGGGCGAGCGGGCCGACACCGACCCGAAGCGCTACACGACGATCACGGTGCGGCATATCGCCAGCGGCGAGGGCGTCACCATTGAGGCGCTGGACAAGGCCGCGCACCTCAGCCACGAGAAGTACTGCTCGGTCGCGGCGAGCCTGAACAGCGACATCACGGTCGAGACCCGCGTGGAATGACGGTCGTCAACAGCAGCGCACCCGCTTCGGTCCGTCGGGTGCGCTGTTGTTGACGGCGTCTGCACGACCTGGCGTCTGCACGGCCCGGTCGTCCCGGCGTTGACGGGTGACAGAATGCGCGCGTGACGGTCTCCCCCTCCCAGACTGGTGTTGATGCCTCTCCCCTGCTGGCCCTCGATATCGGGGGCACCAGCATGCGCGCCGCTCTTGTGTCGGGTGGTCAGGTCGTGGAGCGTGTGGAGGCCCGCACGCCCCGCCCGGCCTCGCCGGACGCGGTGATCGCGGCGGCACTGGAACTGGCGCGGCCCCTGGCGGCGCGGGCGTCGGCGGTGGGTGTGGCGTGCGCGGGCGCCGTGGCGCGTGGGCGCGTGACGGCGACGGCCACGCACACGTTCCCCGGCTGGGTGGACGTTCCCCTGGCGGAGCGGCTGGGCGCGGGGCTGGGCCTGCCGTGCGCGGCGCTGAACGACGCGCGGGCCGCCGCGTGGGGTGAGTACGCGGCCGGTGCGGGCGGGGGCACGACCGAGTTCATGTTCGTGACGGTCAGCACGGGGGTCGGGGCGGGGCTGGTGCTGGGCGGGCGGTTGCATCTGGCCGGGAACGGCCTGGACGCCGAGCTGGGCTTCGTGACCGTTCCGGCGCACTGGCACGCGGGGTCGCCCACCCCGGCAGGGCGACTGGCGCCGCTGGAGTTCGAGTCGAGCGGCACAGCCCTGAACGCCCGCGCGGCGGCGCTGGGCTTCACGGATGCCCGTGCGCTGTGCGACGCGGCCGAGGCCGGGGACGCGCGGGCGGACGCGGAGTACCGGCACTCGGCGGCGGGGCTGGCGTGGAAGATCGCGGACATCGCGGCGCTGCTGGGCGTGACGCGCGCGGCGCTGGGCGGCAGCGTGGGCCTGCGCCCCGGCTACCGGACCCGCGTGCAGGAGGCGCTGGCGGCGTTCCCGGAGCGCTACCGGCCCGAGGTGGTGCACGCGGCGCTGGGCGCGGACGCCGGGCTGATCGGCGCGGCCCTGTGGGCGGCCCGGCAGGCGGCAGCACAGACCGGCTCAGCGCAGGGGTGAGCGGGCCCCGGTGATCCAGCCGTTCTGTACGGCGCAGTAGGGGCTCTGCAGCAGCGTGATCAGGGTGCGGGTGTCCTCGCCGGGGTGCGGCGTGACCGGGTGCCACTGTCCGGCGCACTGGACCTGCACCTCGTATCCGGGTGGCGTGGGGTGCACGCGGTAGTTGCCGATGGGGTGGGTGCCGCTGGGCAGGGTGGGGACGTGCATGGTGAACCTCCGTGGGTGTCGCCATGTGGGGCGCTGGCGCAGGGTCATGGTGCTTCGCGGGGCGTGACTGTGGCGTGACCGTCCCCGGCGCCCCCTCCACCACTTTTCATTCGGCAGGTCGCGGGGCGGTTTCGGACCTCCTGCCCACGCCGCGCGCCGGGGCATTTTGATCGTCTGACAGCGTGTTTACGCGCCGGGGGGCGGGTGTGTTAGCCTCGCGGCAACCACAAGGAGGTCCGTATGAGCAGCACCCTGATGGAAGGGTTCCTTCCCTTCGAGCATGAACCGTACTTCAACTTCAAGGACGCGCAGGTCGCCGAGCGTCAGCGCGCCGCGTTCACGCAGGTCCGCGAGAAGTACCTCGGCCGGACGTTCCCGCTGATCGTGAACGGGCAGGAGGTGCAGGGCGACGGCACCTTCGACGTGCGCAACCCCGCCGACACGCGCGAGGTCGTCTGGTCCTTCCAGAAGGCCACCCCGGCGCAGCTGGACGAGGCCGTGAAGGCCGCGCAGGTGGCGTTCGAGGAGTGGCGTTTCACCGAGCCGTTCCAGCGCGCCACGATCTTCAAGCGGGCCGCCGAGCTGCTGCGCGCGCGCCGCATGGAATTCAATGCCGTCATGACCCTGGAGAACGGCAAGAACTGGTTCGAGGCCGACGGCGAGGTCGCCGAGTCCGTGGACCACTTCGAGGTCTTCGCGCGGGAAACGATGCGCTGGGCGACCGGCAAGCCCGTGTACCCCATGCCGGACGAGCACGTCACGACCGTGTACGAGCCGCTGGGCGTCGTGGCCTGCATCAGCCCCTGGAACTTCCCCAGCGCGATTCCGCTGGGCATGGCGCTGGGCGCGCTGGCCGCCGGGAACACCGTCCTCTGGAAACCCGCGTCCGAGACGCCGCTGTCGTCGTACCTGATGATCGAACTGCTGTTCGAGGCCGGGCTGCCGCGCGGGACCGTGCAGTTCCTGACCGGTACGGACGACGTGCTGGGCGATCCGCTGGTGGATCACCCCGGCGTGCGGATGATCGCGTTCACGGGCAGCAAGGAGATCGGCTGCCGCATCTACGAGCGGGCCGCGCGGGTGCAGCCGGGCCAGAAGTGGCTCAAGCGCGTCATCGCCGAGATGGGCGGGAAGGACCCGACGGTCGTGTGCGCCGACGGTGACCTGGAGGCCGCCGCGACCGGGATCGTGCAGGCGGCGTTCGGGTACAGCGGGCAGAAGTGCAGCGCCTGCTCCCGCGTGATTGTCGAGGAGAGCGTGTACGACGACCTGCTGGCCCGCGTGGTCGAGAAGGCGCGCGGCCTGAAGGTGGGCCTCCCCGAGGAGAACGCGGACCTGGGTCCCGTGATCACGCAGGGCAGCGCCGAGCGCATCACGAAGTACGTGCAGGAGGGGCAGGGCCGCGTGCGCCTGCTGCTGGGCGGCGAGACGCCCGACGTGGGCGAGCGCGTGGGTGGCTACGTGGCCCCCACCATCCTCGCGGACGTGCCCGCCGACGACCCGCTGTTCCAGGAGGAGATCTTCGGGCCCGTCCTGGCGTTCACGAAGGCCCGCGACTGGCAGCACGCCATCGAGCTGGCGAACGACAGCGAGTACGGCCTGACCGCCGCGTTCTACTCCCGCGACCCCCGCAAGATCGACGAGGCCCGGAAAAAGATTCACGTCGGCAACCTGTACGTGAACCGCAAGTGTACGGGCGCGCTGAGCGGCACGCACGCCTTCGGCGGGTACGGCATGAGCGGCACGAACGCCAAGGTGGGCGGCCCGGACTACCTGTTCTGGTTCCTGCAGACGAAGACCATCGCGCAGCGCTACTGATACGGACTCCGGTTGAAAGGTTTGCAGAAACTTTCAACCCGAGCGGATGCGACTCGCAGAGCTGCGCAGCAGAGAAGGCGCGGAGCGGGTTCCGGACGTGGAGTTGGCAACCCGGTGCTGTCCCGGGTTGTCAACGAAACAAACGGAACCCGTATGAGGGCGCGCGTGGTCGGGTCAGGGTTGCCCGCGCAGCCACGCCCGCCCCGCCGCCTCGTCCGGCACGAAGCGGATCGCCGGGTGGCGGGCGTGCTCGCGGGCGAGTTCCGCGAAACGCTCGCCGTACCGGGCCGGGTCGGGCACGACGACCGCGACGGGCAGGCGATAGTTCACGAACTTCTGGAACAGCTCGCCCAGCTGGCCCGTGCGCAGGTTCAGGAAGTCGGCGCCCAGGTCCGTGTCGTGCAGGAGGAGGCCCGTGTGCCCGAAGGTCGCGCCCACCACCTGCGGAATGTCAGCGGCGGACCGAAGCGTCAGGCCCAGCTCGGGCAGGGTCGTGACCTTGTCGGACTGTTGGGGTTCCATCCTCCCATTCTCGTTTCTCGCCGCAATCTGGGACACTGGTCGCATGACGGATGACTCTCGCAATCAACGCTCGCAGCTCGCGTTCGCCCGGCTCCTGCCGAAACTGTTCCGTGGGGGGCAGGCGTTCGTGGGCGTCGAGGCGTCCCTGAGCGGCCTGACCGACGAGCAGGCCACCACCCGCCCGGCGGGGCTGCCGCACAGCGTCGCGGAGCTCGTGGCGCACGTGAACTGGTGGAACCGCTGGATGCTGGACATCATCGAGATGGGTCAGGCCCAGCCGTACCCGAAGCACGCCGCCGACACCTGGCCCGAGGTGCAGGCGAGTGACTGGCCGCGCGTGAAGAACGAGTTCTACGAGCTGCTGGCCCGCATCGACCCGCACGCGGCCCGCCCGGACCTGTCCAACCCCGTGAACCACGAGGAGACCATCGGCGAGCTGCTGGCCGACATGGCGCTGCACACGGCGCATCACTTCGGGCAGGTGGTGACGGTGCGGCAGGCGCTGGGGGCGTGGCCTCCTCCCGGCGGCGGCGACACCTGGTAAACGCCCGGCCCTGCGCGGGCCGGAAAGGATTTCTATGTCGAACGTGTTCTACCGCAGCAGCAAATCGTACCCGGTCGCCGTGCGCGCCGGGGGCGTGTTCATCGAGACGCAGGATGGCCGGTCGTTCCTGGACGGGTCGTCCGGGGCGCTCGTGGCGAACATCGGGCACGGGCGCACGCAGGTCGCGCAGGCGATGGCCGCGCAGGCGTCGCGGCTGGCGTTCGTGCACGGCTCGCAGTTCACGAGTGACGTGCTGGAGGCGTACGCGTCGCGCCTCGCGGCGTTCCTGAACCTGCCCGCCTTCCGCTTCTGGGCGGTGTCGGGCGGGTCAGAGGCGAACGAGAGTGCGATCAAACTCGCCCGGCAGTACCACGTGGAGCGAGGCGAGCCGGGGCGCTTCAAGGTGATCACGCGGGTGCCCAGTTACCACGGCGCGTCGCTGGGTGCGCTGGCCGCGTCGGGCATGGGCGCGCGGCGCGAGGTGTACGCGCCCCTGATCCGCGAGGACGCCTGGCCGAAGATGCCGAAACCCGACCCGACCCTCAGTGGCGAGGAGGACGCCGAGCGGCTGCGCGCGGTGCTGGAGGCCGCCGGGCCGGAGTCCGTCGCGGCGTTCATCTGTGAGCCGGTGGTGGGCGCGTCGGACGCGGCGCTCGCCCCGAACGCCGGGTATCACGCGCGGATCGCGGCGATCTGCCGGGAGTACGGCGTGCTGTTCGTGGCGGACGAGGTCATGAGTGGCATGGGCCGCTGCGGCGCGCCGCTGGCCGTCCGCCTGGGCGGGGACGTCACGCCGGACATCGTGGTGCTGGGCAAGGGCCTCGCGGCGGGCTACGCGCCGCTGGCGGGCCTGATGGCCAGCCCGGAGGTGTACGGCACGGTCATGGACGGCAGCGGCGCGTTCAAGCACGGCTTCACGTACGCCGGGCATCCGGTCAGCGTGGCGGCGGGTCTGAGCGTGCTGGACATCGTCGAGCAGGAGGGGCTGGTGCAGGCGGCCCGTGAGCGCGGCGCGCAGCTCCTGGCAGGTCTGGAAGTCCTGAAGGACCGGCACCCGCAGGTCCTGGCGGTGCGCGGGCAGGGGCTGCTGCTGGGCGTCGTGCTGGGCGACCCGGCCACCGAGCAGGCCTTCGCGCGACCCGGACTGGCCGACCGTGTCGCCGCCGCCGCGCGCGAGGAGGGCCTGCTGACCTACCCGGGCTCCGGCGCGGTGGACGGCGTGCGCGGCGATCACCTGCTGCTGGGGCCACCCCTGAGCATCACAGCCGCCGAGGTGGACCTGCTGCTCGAACGACTGGACCGGGCGCTGGCCCGCACCGGGGCGGCCGTTCCGGGCTGATCCGCACAGTAAGGGGGGCCGGTGGGCGTCGCTGCCCCCGGCCCCTTCCCGTGCCCTGCGGTTAAACTTCCAGCGCCTTCTTGTTGATGAAGGGCATCTTGTCGCGCAGTTCCTTCCCGACGACTTCCAGGGTGTGGTCGCGCATCTTGCCGCGCTGCTCCTCCATGAAGGGGAACCCCGCCTCGGCGTCGGCGATGAAGCGCTCGGCAAACTTGCCGGTCTGGATGTCGCTCAGGACGCGGCCCATCTCGGCTTTCGTCTCGGCGGTCACGACGCGGGGGCCGGTGACGTAGTCGCCGAATTCGGCGGTGTTGCTGATGGAGTGGCGCATGCCTTCGAAGCCCTTCTCGTAGATCAGGTCGACGATCAGCTTGACCTCGTGCAGGGTCTCGAAGTACGCGATTTCGGGCTGGTACCCGGCTTCCACGAGGGTCTCGAAGCCCGCCTGGATCAGGTGGGTGACGCCGCCGCACAGGACGCTCTGCTCACCGAACAGGTCGGTTTCGGTCTCTTCCTTGAAGGTGGTTTCCAGCACCCCGGCGCGGGTGCAGCCGATGCCGTTCGCGTACGCCAGGGCGATGTCGCGCGCCTTGCCGGTGGCGTCCTGCTGCACGGCGAAGATGCCGGGCATGCCCGCACCGTCGGCGTAGACGCGGCGCAGCATGTGGCCGGGGCCCTTGGGGGCCACGAGGAACACGTCCACGTCGGCGGGGGGCGTGATGCGGCCGAAGTGCACGTTGAAGCCGTGCCCGAACGCCAGGGCCTTCCCGGCGCTGAGGTGCGGGGCGATGCTCTGCTCGTACGTTTTGGGCTGCTGCTCGTCGGGGATCAGGAGCATGATCACGTCGGCTTCCTTCGTGGCGTCCTCGATGCTGGCAACGCGCAGGCCCGCCTGTTCGGCCTTGGCGCGGCTGGCGCTGCCGTCACGCAGGCCGACGACGACGTTGAAGCCGCTGTCCCGCAGGTTCTGCGCGTGGGCGTGCGCCTGGCTGCCGTAGCCGATGATGGCGATCAGCTTGTTCTCGATGGGGGCGGTGCTCACGTCGCGGTCGTAGTACATTTTTGCAGCCATGTTCGGGATTCTCCTACAGAAAGGGATTTCAGGGACTGGGCGGACTAGGCGGGTTCAGGGGATTGATAGTTGATGGTCGAAGGTTGATGGGTGTTCGTTCAACCATCCACTATCAACCATCGACTTAGAACAGGTTCGGGACGTGGCGGGCGCGTTCCTCGCGCGGCTGGACTTCCAGGGTGGGTTGCAGGGCCTGCGTTTCGCCCTCGTGGTAGACGTGGGTGGGGATGTCGGCGTTGCTGCCGCGCGTCAGGGCGATGCGGCCGGTGCGCATGGTCTCCAGGATGCCGAAGGGGCGCATCTGTTCGATGAACGCGGTGATCTTGCCCTCGTCGCCGGTGACTTCGAAGGTGAGGGCGTGGCGGCCGACGTCCACGATGCGGCTGCGGAAGTCCTCGGCGATCTGGCGGACCTCGACGCGGCTCTCGGGGGTGATGGCGACCTTCACGAGCACCAGTTCGCGGTCCACGTACTTCTCGAGGCTGTGGTCGATGATCTTGATGACGTCGTGGAGTTTCTCCAGCTGGCGGATGGCCTGTTCGACGACGCCGCGGTCGCCGCTGACGACGATGGTCATGCGGGACACGCCGGGGTGTTCGGTGCTGCCGACACTGAGGCTCTTGATGTTGTAGCCGCGGCGGCCGAACAGGGCGGTGATGCGGGTCAGGACGCGGGGTTCGTCGCGCACCAGGATGGACAGCAGGTGGTCTCGGACTTCGGTCATGCTTCGCTGGCCTCCTCGGCGGCGTCCTGCATCTGCGCGGACAGGTCGGGGCTCCTGACAGGTTCGGTCTCGATCATCTCGTACAGCGCGGCCCCGGCGGGGACCATGGGGAACACGCCGTGTTCGTGCGGGACGACGACTTCCAGCAGGGCACTCTTGGGGTCGCTCAGCCACGCGTCGATCGCGGCGGGGAGTTCCTCGGCGGTGGTGGCGCGGTAGCCGGGCACGTCGTAGGCGTCGGCCAGTTTGATGAAGTCGGGGTTGCTGTCACCCAGCCAGACCTCGCTATAACGCTTCTCGTGGAAGAGTTCCTGCCACTGGCGGACCATGCCCAGGAACGAGTTGTTGATGATGCAGATCTTGACGTTGCGGACGTCGTACATCTTCAGCGTGGCGAGTTCCTGCGCGGTCATCTGGAACCCACCGTCCCCGGCGATGACGACCGAGCGCACGCCGGGTTCGGCCATACCGGCGCCGATCGCGGCGGGCAGGCCGAAGCCCATGGTGCCCAGCCCGCCGGAGTTGATCCAGCGGCGGGGTTTCTCGAACCGGGCGAGCTGCGCGGCGAGCATCTGGTGCTGCCCCACGTCGGAACTCAGGATGTCGTCGGGCCGCAGGCGGTCCACGACGGCCTTCACGGCGTACCCGGCGCCGTAGGTTTCGGGCGTGACGGTGCGGCTCTTCCACTCCTCGATCTGCGCTTTCCACTCGGGACGCGGGGTGGGCTGGGCGCCCTCGACGAGGAGCTGCGCGGCCTGCCGGGCGTCGCCGCGCACGGGGACGTGGGTGCGGATGATCTTGCCGATCTCGGCGGCGTCGAGTTCCACGTGGATGATCGCGGCGTTCGGCGCGAAGCCGTTCACGCGGCCCGTCACGCGGTCGTCGAAGCGCAGGCCGATGCCCAGCAGGACGTCTGCCTCGCTGATCGCGCGGTTCGCGGCGACGCTGCCGTGCATGCCGGGCATGCCCAGCCACAGCGGATCGCTGCTGGGGAACGCGCCCAGGCCCATCAGGGTCGTGATGACCGGGATGTCCCACGCGCGGGCCAGGGAGGTGATCTCGGCACTGGCGTCCAGGCTGCCGCCGCCCGCCATGATCACGGGCTTCTTCGCGCCGCGCAGCAGTTCCAGGGCACGCTCGATGCTCTCGGGGCTGGGGGCGGGCGCCTCGGGGCGGGCGTGCGGGGCGGGAATCTCGCCGTGGAAGGCGGCCAGCTGGATATCCTTGGGGATGTCCACCAGCACGGGGCCGGGGCGGCCCGACCGGGCGATCCGGATGGCCTCCGCGACGATGCGGGGCAGGTCCTCGACGTCGCGCACCACGTAGTTGTGTTTCGTGATGGGCAGCGTGATGCCGGTGATGTCGGCCTCCTGGAAGGCGTCGGTGCCCATCAGGTGCGACGCGACGTTCCCGGTGATCGCCAGCAGCGGCACGCTGTCGAGCATCGCGTCCGCCAGTCCGGTCACGAGGTTGGTGGCGCCGGGGCCGCTGGTGGCCATGCACACGCCGATCTCGCCGGTCGCCTTGGCCCAGCCTTCGGCGGCGTGCGCGGCGCCCTGCTCGTGGCGGGTCAGGACGTGGCGGACCTCGGGGTAGAAGGTCAGCGCGTCGTACACGGGCATGATCGCCCCACCGGGGTACCCGAACACGGTGCTGATGCCGTGGTTCGCGAGGGTCGCCCACAGGGCCTTCGCGCCGGTCATGTCGCCCCGGTGCGGGGGGTGCTGCTTGCCGTTGTCTGCCATGGTCTCCTCCGTGCCTGCGCTGGTATGAAAAACCCCCACCCGGGTGTGGGTGGGGGTGTGCGGGTAGGTCGTACGCCTAGCCTCGGACTCCCCCGATGCCAAGAAGTACCACCACGATCGCCGCGTTCATGTGTTCACCATAGGCTCCCGTCTGAACCGGGTGCAAGGCGCGTCTAGACCGCCGGGCGTTCCGGGCCGGGGAACAAACGGACGTTCGTACGTGAGGTTGAAAGTCAACAGTTGATGGTTGATGGAATCGAACTCCATCAACCATCAACCGTTCACCATCAACTCCTGGGTCCGGTCTCGTACACCGCCTGCCAGGCCTTGTAGACGGTGCTGACCTTGTCGGTGCGCACGCCTCTGGCGTCCTTGATGGTGCGGGTGATGTAGAGGCTGTACCCGTCGGCAGCCCAGTCGACCTGCCGGACCACGCCGGGGCGCAGGGCGGTGTTCACCACGTATTTGGGGGCGGGGTGCGGCACGCGCGCGGTGATCACGGCGGGGCTGACGGTCACGGTCCGCTGCGGCTTGACGCCCCAGACCTCGACGGTCAGGGTGCTTTTGGCGTTGTCGTTGGTGGCCTTGATCAGGATGGGGGCGGTCGTGTCGTTCTTCAGTTTCAGGTCCAGGCCCGGGTCGTACACGGCGGCCTCGAAGCCCACCTGCGGTTCGTAGTACCCGACGCGGTAGGAGTGCTGGTTGCGTTCCACGACCGGCAGGCCCGCCTGGTACAGCGCGCGGAACACGGTGGTGCTGACCTGGCACACGCCGCCGCCCAGGCCGTCCACGGTTCGGCCCCCGCTGATGATCAGGCCGCCCACGAACCCGTTCGCGGCGTCGATGCCTCCCAGGCTGTTCAGGAAGCTGAAGACCTCGCCGGACGGGACGACCGCGCCGTTGATCTTCGAGGCGGCGTTCGCGACGTTCGTGCGGCGTGCGGCGCTGCTGCCGTAGTACGTGCTCTTCCCGACGGCGATCAGCTGCAGCTTGTCAGCGGCTGGGAGTCTGTCGATGGTCAGGGTGGGCTGGTCGGCCTTGCTGGGGAACACCACGGTCTTCACAGTGGGGTCCAGCACCGCCTTGCGGAACAGGGCGTACGCGGCGGCGCGGTCCGTGACCAGTCCAGCCTTCTCCTTCGCCTTGACCAGCTTGCCGCCCTGCAGGACGTAGCGGGCGTTCAGGGCGGGCTGGTCGATGGCGTCGGTCAGGCGGCCGAACGCGGCCTTGAGGGTCTTCTCGTCGGGTTCGATGCCGCTGTCGCGCACCCAGTACAGGTCCGCGACCTGCAGCGCGGTCAGGCCGCCCTTGCGGGCCGTGCCGCTGAGGGTCACGGTGAAGGGGCGCGCGATGGCGTTGCCCTGGTCCACGTAGGTCTTGAGGGTCGCAGCCGTGAGTTTCGCGGGGGTGGCCTTCAATGCGACTTTCAGGCTGGTCAGGCTGGGGGTGGCGACGTAGGTGTTCACGGCGCCGGTCACGTCGGCGCTCAGGCCGGGCGCGTCGGCCTTCACGGCGTAGCGCTTGCCGACCTTGTCGAAGTACACGCTGGCGTTCCTCGGGGCCGTGTTCAGCCCGGTGGTCAGGGTGGTCAGCGTGGCGCGGGCCTTCGCGGCGTCCACGGCGGCGGTCAGGGGGATGTCCTGCGCTGGCGCCTGACCGATGAGGCCCTGGAGTTTCTCCAGCATGCCGCGGTCCTGCGTGATCTTCAGCGCGGCGTCCACGCTGGTCTGCGCGTCGGCGTGCCAGCCGAGCTTCTCGGCGCCGAGTGTCCAGGTGTTCTTTCCGGCGGTGACGGTGACCTGCGGGGGCGTCGCGGCGCGGCTGCCCACGGCGGCCAGGGCCTGCTCGCGGGTCATGCCGCCGACGTCCGTCCCGGCGATGCGCAGGCCGGGGGCTAGGGTGGTGGTGTTCTGCGTGGCGGCAACCGCCAGCGCTCCCCCCACGAGGAGCGCGACGGTTCCGGCGGTGATTCCTGCGGCCCAGACCTTCATCGGAAGGCAGTGTAAGGAAGTTCACGCCCCTGTGATTGAGGATTGGGCACGTTCACTGGACAGGTAAGGGTTCATGAAGCCCCCGTCAGGAGCGACTCCCCCGCGCATCCATCCATGCCGGACGCCGTGGCTCCCTCCGTATTCCATCAGCAGCGGCTGGACATGGCGCCGCAGGCACGCAGCCGTCCCTCTCTTCCCCGACCGCTCACGACACGCCGCGGTTTTCACTCCACGAAAAGGCGCGTTCCCAGGCGAGTCCGGGAGGGGGCCTCCACCCCCTTCCTCTCGCCTGGGAACGCGTCCTGTCTCGCTGCGGCGGTTACGCCTTGGCGGCCTGCCCCCCGGCCCTGCGGCGCTCGCGCCACTCCTCGAAGTACACCACCAGCGGCGCCACGATGTAGATGCTGGAGTACGTCCCGATCAGGATGCCCACCAGCAGCACCAGACTGAAGTCCCGCAGCACCGGCCCGCCGAAGATCAGCAGGCTCAGCAGCGGCAGCATCGTGCTGATCGACGTCATGATCGTGCGCGACAGCGTCTGGTTGATCGCGAGGTTCACGATCTCGCGGTACGACTTGCCGCGCAGCTCCTTGATGTTCTCGCGGATGCGGTCCGACACGATGATCGAGTCGTTCAGCGAGTACCCGATCAATGTCAGCAGGGCCGCCACGGTCGCCACCGTGAACTCCAGGTTCAGCAGCGCGAACAGGCCCATGGCGATCATCACGTCGTGAATGGCGGCCAGGATCGAGCCGACGCCCATGATGAAGTCGAAGCGGAAGCCGACGTACACCAGGATCAGGCCCAGGCCCAGCAGCACGGCGTAGATGGTCTTCTGCGTCAGCTCCTTCCCGACGGCCGGGCCGACCGTCTCGGTGGCCTGCACGCTGCCCTGCGGCAGCTTCTGCACGGCGGCCTGCACGGTGCGGATCTCCTCGGTGCTCAGTTCCGGCACCTTGATGGTGTACGACGCGCCCTCCTGACCGGTCACGACGTTGCGCAGGATCACGGTGCTCTGCCCGTTCACCTTCGCCACGCCGGCACCGGTCACGGCCGTGCGGACCTGCTCGGTGGTCGTCCCGGCGTCCGTCTTCGCGGTGATCGTCGTGCCGGACGAGAAGTCCACGCCGTAGTTCAGGCCCCTGGTGAGCACCGTCACGCCGCCCGCGACGGCCAGCAGCACGCTGAGGGTCGTGATGATCCGCGCCGGGCGGATGAAGTCGATGTGCGTCTCCTTGATCCACTGCGGCGCGCTCATGTTGGTCCTGCGCTGCGCGAGCCACTGGATGAACCACTTCGCGAACACCAGGTTCGAGAAGGTCGAGGCGATCACGCCGATGATCAGCGTCACCGCGAAGCCCTTCACGGCCCCGGTCGAGTAGGTGTACAGCGCCATCGCGGACAGCAGGTGCGAGGCGTTCACGTCCAGGATGGCCGCCGTCGAGTGGTCATACCCGGCGCGGATGGAGTTCTTGATGCCCTTGCCCTTGAACAGTTCCTCCTTGATGCGCTCGAAGGAGATCACGTTCCCGTCCACCGCCGCGCCGATCGTCAGGACCAGACCCGCGATGCCCGGCAGGGTCAGCGTCGCGCCGAAGCCCGCCAGCATCCCCAGGATCACCACGCTGGAGAACAGCAGGCCCAGCGCGCCCACCAGACCGAACCAGAAGCCGTAGTACCCGAACAGCATCACGAACACCAGCCCGATCCCGACCAGCGACGCGACCGCGCCACTGCGGATCGCGTCCGCGCCCAGGCTCGGCCCGATGGCCTGCTCGGCCTCGGTCTTGATCTTGATGGGCAGCGCGCCCGACTTGAGCACCAGCGCCAGTTGGTTCGCTTCCTGCGCGTCGAAGTTCCCGGTGATCTGCACGTCGCGGTTCAGACGGCTCTGGATGGTCGCCACGCTCTGGATCTGGTCGTCCAGCACGACGGCCATCAGCTTCCCGACGTTCCTCCCGGTGAACTCCCCGAACTTCGCGGAGCCCGAGTCGGTGTTCTGGAAGGTCACGATCCAGCGGCCGGACTGCGGATCGGTCGCCGCCTGCGCGTTCTGGATGACCTCACCCGTCGCCTCGACCGGCCCCAGCTGCGCCAGGGTGTACCCGCCCGTCTGCGGCTTCTGCTGCGCCAGCGTCTGATCCGGCTGGGCGTTCGCCTGCACGATCCGGAATTCCAGACGCGCCGTCTGCTTGATGATCGCCCGCGCGCGGTCCTGCACGGCGGGCGTCGCGCCCGGAATCTCCACGACCACGCGGCGGCCCCCGGCGACCGTCACGGTCGGCTCAGCCACGCCCAGCGCGTTGATGCGGTTCTCGATCACGGTCTTGACGCGGTCCAGTTCGTCCTTCGTGGCGGTCCCCGACTCGGGCGCCAGCTCGATCCGCAGGCCGCCCTTGAGGTCCAGACCCAGCGTCATGAACTGGAACTTGTCGTTCCACAGGCTCCAGACGTTGTCCTTGTGCTCCCAGGGCCGCCAGATGTACGCCACGGACGCCAGCAGCGTCAGCAGCAGGATCAGCCCCGTCCAGAGGTTCGGTTTGCTCGCGGTCGGCGCGCTGCGCGGGGCAGGGCGGCCGGATTTCTTGCCTTTGTTTCCGTACGTCATTCACAACTCCAGTGCATTGCAGAGAATCAGGGGGGGCGGTCCGCGGTGACGCTCAGCCCCCGTCGGACTGCCGCCGTCCCAGCACGCTCAGCGCCGGTCTGACACGCGGCTCGGCCCACACGGGCAGCGCCAGCGTGAACCGGGCCTGCGCGGGCGGCAGGGCCACCGGGCGGGGCGCGTCCCCGGCCAGCAGCGGCACGGGCGAACCGGGCGGCGGCGCGGGCCGCAGCTCCGGCAGGGCCGGGGCGACATTCCCCGCCGCCCAGCGGCCCGGTTCCGGCACGTTCCAGGGCTGACCCAGCGCCACCGCCAGCAGCGGCAGCAGGGGGAACAGGCCCGGCAGGCTCAGCAGCGCACGCTGCCACGCCAGTCGGAAGGAACGCGGGAATCTCAAGGCGACCCAGCATAGCAGAAGGCCCCCACGCCAATTAGCCGCCCCTTAACACCGGTTCGGCACACTGCCTGCGTGGCCGATGTCCGGACGTCGCCACCCGAACCCGAAGCCCCCCATTCCCAGGCCCTCAGTTCAAGGCCCCCAGTCAACAGGAGTGTGCCCCCCATGAAAAACCGACTTCCCCTGATCGCCTTCGCCGCGCTGCCCCTGACCGTCGGCGCCGTGCTCGCCCAGCAGAGCGGCACGGGCACCGCCAGCACCGGCGCCGCGACCACCGCACAGGCCCCGCAGCGCGTGCAGCCCGCCCAGCCCGGCCAGCGCACCGGGCAGAACCAGACCCAGCAGAACCAGTCGCAGCAGGGCCAGAACGGGCAGCGTCAGCCCGGCGAGCGCCCCCAGCGCAGCGGCACCAACTACGCCGACACGTTCATCACCAACCTCGCCAGGCAGCTGAACACCACGCCCGAGAAACTCAAGGCCGCCGCCGTCAAGGCCGGAAACGCCACCATCGACGCCGCCGTGAAGGCCGGGGACATCCCCGCCGACCGCGCCGCCGACATGAAACAGCACCTCGCGGAGAACCCCTTCGCCTTCGGCGGCCGCGGCCCCGGCGGCCCCGGACGCGGCGGCCACCACGACGGCCCCATGGGACCCGGCGGCCCGCGCGGCCAGGACAACCAGGGACCGCAGGGCGACAGCACCGACCAGGGCAGCGCCACCGGCACCACCAGCGGCACCTGATACGGACTCCGATTGAATGGGCTGTAAAGCCCGTTCAATCCGAGCGGATGCGAGCAGGAGAGAAACGGGTTCCGGACGTGGAGCCGGCGATCCGGTGAAGTTCCGGATTGTTGGCGAAACAAACGGAATCCGTATGCTCCACCCCCGCCCCCCAGGCCCCCCGTCCCCGTGGCGGGGGGTTGGTCATGTTGGTCCGTGCTGACCGAGTCGGGTCGTCACAATCAGCGGCGTGCCCGCCAACTTCAACGTGACGCCTGACACGCCCGCGCCCATCCCCTCACCTGGCCTGGGCCTCCGCTGGCTGGCATGCTGGTTGCTGCTGACCCTGCTCGGCTGGTACGGCGTGACCCTGATGCCCCTGGCCCGAACCCTGGCCGGAGAGACCGGCCCGCCCCTGACCGGAGAGCCACCCAGCGCCTTCATCCTGTTCGGCCTGAACGCCGGACTGGCCCTGCTCGGCGCCCTCACCTGGGGCCGTGCGGAGGGCGACCGGGGCTGGACGGCCCGCGCCGCCCCGTGGATCATGCGTGCAGCCCGGCTGTCCCTCGCGTACGTCCTGTTCATCTACGGCTGGCAGAAGGTGTTCCTGCTCCAGATGCCCAGGCCGGAGAACACGGACCTCCTGACCCGTTTCGGGGAGATGAACCACATGGGCCTGCTGTGGCGCACGGTCGGCGCCTCGCCAGTCTTCCAGTTCGTGGGGGGCGCACTGGAAGTGCTGTCCGCGTTTCTGCTGCTGCACCGCCGCACGGCGCTGGCCGGGGCGCTGCTGGCAGTGCCGGTCATGAGCTTCGTGCTGCTGCTGAACCTGAGCTTCAACGTGTTCGTGAAACTCGGGGCCGCGAACCTGCTGCTGCTGGCCGTGGCGATCCTGTGGCCGCACCTGCCGAACCTGTGGCGCGCCGTGCGGAACGAACCCACCCGGCCCCTGCCCGCCCCTCCGGGACTGCCCGGCTCCCGCCCACTGCGGGCACTCGCGCGGGTCGCCGTGTTGGGGTACGTGCTCGCCGCGCCACTCCAGAACAACCTGACCTTCGTGCAGAGGTGGTCCCCCCGTCCCGTTCCCCACGACCTCGCGGGCGTGTACCGCGTGACCGCCGACTCCCGCCCCGCCCCCGACATCGCGAACGACTGCCGCTGGCGCACCCTGGCCCTGAATGCCCACCGCACCAGCCTCGCGCCGCTGTACCGCACCGAGTGGATGAACTGCCCCCACGATCCCGCCACAGGTGCGGGACGCTACGAGGTCAACGGGCAGACCCTCACCCTGACCCCAGCAGGCGGCTCCCCGCAACGTCTGCGCTGGGCGCGGCAGGGCGCGCAACTCACCCTGACCGGCCAGGACAGCGGTACTCCCTTCACCGTCACCCTGGAACCCGCGCCCGCCCGCGACACCCGCCTGCTGAACGACCACTGGCGACTGTTCGTCACGCCCGCCGCGAACGAGTGAACGCCACGAAAAAGCCGGAACCCCACGCGGAGGTTCCGGCTTTCATTTGGCGGTTTAGTTCTGCTCGACTTCGACCATTTCGCTGGCTTCGATGATGTCGCCTTCCATCACGTCGTTCCAGTCCACGTTGATCCCGCACTCGTAGCCGGTCTGTACTTCGCGGACGTCGTCCTTGAAGCGCTTGAGGCCCACGATGGTGCCCTCGTACACGACCTGTTTGCCGCGCGTGACTTTCGCCTTGGCGTTGCGCTTGAGGCTGCCGTCGGTGACGTACGATCCGGCGATGTTGCCGCTCTTGGGGTGGCGGATGACCATGCGGACCTCGGCGCGGCCCAGGTACTTCTCTTCGAACACGGGTTCGAGGTTGCCCTTGATCAGGCGGTCGACCTCGTCGATGAGTTCGTAGATGATCCGGTAGGACTTGATGTCCACGCCCTTGGTGTCCGCGACCTTCTTCACGCCGCCGGACGCGGTGACGCTGAAGCACAGGATGGTCGCCTCGGCGGTGGAGGCCAGCAGCACGTCACCTTCGGTGGGCGCGCCGATCCCGGCGAGCATCACGTTGATCTTGACGTCGTCCTTTTCCTTGCGGGCGAGGATGCCCTGGATGGCTTCCACGCTGCCCTGCGTGTCGGCGCGCAGGATCAGGTTCACGGTGCGGATGGTGCCCAGCGGCCCGAGGAGGTCTTCCAGGCTGCGCTGGCCCTTGCGGCGGTCGCGGGCGTCTTCCTCGTCGCGGCGGACGTCGGCGCGGCTGGCCACGACTTCACGGGCGGCGTGCTCGTTCTTGGCGCTGATGACCTTCTCGCCGCTGCTGGGGACCTCGCTGAAGCCGAGGATCTGCACGGGGGTGCTGGGGCCCGCTTCCTTGATGCGCGCCCCGGCGCTGTCGGTCATGGCCTTGATCTTGCCGTAGTTCTCGCCGACGACCAGGAAGTCGCTGACGTGCAGGGTGCCTTCCTGGACCATGATGGTCGCCAGGACGCCCGCCTGCTTGTCCACCTTGCCCTCGATGACCACGCCGCTGAACTCTCCCTTCGGGTCGGCGCGCAGGTCCTCGATCTCGGCGGTCAGGCTGATGTACTCCAGCAGGTCCTCGACGCCCTCGCCGGTCTTGGCGGACACGGGCACGACGACCAGGTCACCGCCGTACTCTTCAGGCACGAGGTTCAGCTGCGTCAGGTCGGTCTTGACGCGTTCCGGGTCGGCCTGGGGCAGGTCGACCTTGTTGATCGCGACGATCATGGGCACCTTGGCGGCCTGCGCGTGCGCGATGGCCTCGCGGGTCTGCGGCATCAGGCTGTCGTCGGCGGCGATCACGATGATGGCGATGTCGGCGACGTTGGCGCCGCGCGCGCGGATGGTGGTGAAGGCCTCGTGGCCGGGCGTGTCGATGAACACGATCTTGCCCTTGCTGGTCTTCGCCTCGAACGCGCCGACGTGCTGGGTGATGCCCCCGGCTTCCTTGGCGGCGACTTTCGTCTTGCGGATGTAGTCCAGCAGGCTGGTCTTGCCGTGGTCGACGTGACCCATGATGGTCACGACGGGCGCGCGGTGCGGGATTTCCTTCTCGGTGCTCACGGGTTCCTCGGTCTGGGCGGGGGCGGCGGGCTGCCCGGCGGTCGGTGCAGGCTGCGCCGGGGCCGTCTGCGCGGGCGCAGCGGTCTCAGGCGCCTCGGTCTGGGCGGGTGCGCTGCCGCCGTCGGCTTCAGCGGCCAGGATGTCCTTGATCAGTTCGACGGTGTCTTCCTCGATGGTGCTGCTGACGCTCTTGTAGGACACGCCGAGCCCGTCGAGGATTTCCAGCATCTTCGCGTTTTCGACGCCAAGGTCCTTGGCGAGGGTGTAAATACGAACTTTCGACATGCTCACCTCCGGTGAGACCCGCGCGTCACGCGCGGGGTAAATCAGTGGAACTCAGGAGCACCTGCGACACGCGTGGGGCCTGCGCTCCGAACGCGCGGCGCAGCCGCTTCTCCGCCCAGCACGCGGGGGTGTCGGCGCACACGTACGCGCCGCGCCCCGCGCGCGGTCCCTCCTGCACCTGCCAGTACCCGTCCGCGCCGCGGGTCAGGCGAACGAATTCGCCCTGCGCGCGGCGGCGGCGGCAGGCCACGCACGTCCGTTCCGGGACGTGAGGAGCGGGCCTGGGTGTGGCGGGAGAGGGGGCGGCGGTCAAGGCTTACTCCTGCTCGTCGTCCGGGCTGGCGGTCGCGACGGACTTGCTGTCCTTGAACAGCGCGTCGAACGCCGACTGGGCGCTGCCCGGGTCGCGGCCTTCCTGCTCGTCCTGCATGGCCTGCTGCATCGCGGCGTCCAGGTCGCTGATCGCGGCGGTTTCGCGCAGGTCGATCTTGAACCCGGTGAGTTTCGCGGCCAGGCGGACGTTCTGCCCGCCCTTGCCGATCGCCAGGGACAGCTGATCCGGGGTGACGGTCACGGTCGCCTCGCGGCGGTCGGCCAGCACCTCGATCAGGCCCACCTTGGCCGGCGAGAGGGCGTTGCGGATGAAGTCACGGGTGTTGGCGTCCCAGAGGATCACGTCCACGCGCTCGCGGCCCAGTTCGCCGGTGACGGCCTGGATGCGGTTGCCGCGGTGCCCGATGCACGCGCCGATCGGGTCGACGTTGCTGTTGTGGGAGAACACGGCGACCTTGCTGCGCTGCCCGGCTTCACGGGCGATGGCCTTGATCTCCACGATGCCGTTGGCGACCTCGGGAATCTCCTGCTTGAGGAGGTAGTCGAGCAACCTCTCGTCGGCGCGGCTGGCGAGGATCGTGGGGCCCTTGGGCGTCTTGCGGACTTCCTTCAGGTAGATCTTCACGCGGTTGCCGGGCGTGAGCTTCTCGCCGGGGATCTGCTCGCGGGGCGGCAGGATCGCCTCGCCCGCGCCCAGTTCCACGAACCAGTTGCCCTTGTTGTCGCTGCGGACGACCTGCGCGGTGAGGACCTGACCCTCGCGGTCCTTGTACTCGTTGAAGACGACGTTACGTTCGGTTTCGCGCATCTTCTGCGTCAGGGTCTGCTTGGCGGCCTGCAGGGCGATGCGGCTGAACTTCTCGCGGTCGACGGGGAACTCCATCTCCATGCCGACTTCCACGCCGGGATCGAGTTCCAGCGCGTCGGCCAGGGAGATCTGCAGGTGCTCGTCCTCGACCTTCTCGACGACTTCACGCACGATCAGCACTTCCAGCTCGCCGCTCTGCGGGTCGAGGTGCACCTCGATGCGCTTCTCGGGTTCCACGTTGCGGGTGTACGCCTGGGCGAGGGACTGCTCGAACGCCTCGATCAGCTGCATCTCGTTGATGTTGCGGGCCTGCGCCACTTCACGCAGCGCGTCGGCAAAGTTGAATTCCGGCTGGCTCATCTCACTCTTCCTTGCGGGTGCGCGTCCGGCACCCCTGAATGATTCCTGCTCTTAACGGTGGCGGTCCGGGAACTCGGCGAGGTTCGCCTGGAACGTCCCGGCCGTCAGCGTGACGGGCTCGTCGCCCACCGTGAAGGTCACCTGATCGCCGTTCACGCCCGTCAGGGGCGCCGTGAACGCGTGGCCCTCGCCGCGCACGCGGACCTTCAGGCCCAGCATCCGCTCGAAGTGACGGGCGCGCAGCAGCGGCCGCTTGGCGCCGGGCGACTCGAATTCCAGGCGGTACTCCCCGGCGATCGGGTCCACCCGGTCGAATTCGGCTTCCGCCGCGCGGCTGGCGCGGGCCAGGTCGTCCACCGTGACCGGCTGCTCGTCAAGACGGTCGATGCGGACCAGCACGATCGGCTGGCCTCCCATGTTCTGCATCTGCACTTCCAGCACCTCGAAACCCAGGGGTTCGAGCGCGCCGCTTGCCAGTTGCATCAGTTTGTTGTCGTTGTTATTCATATTGTACCGGCTGACCAGCAGCCTGAAACCACCCCCTCCACGAAAAAAGGTGAGCGAACCGCCCACCCCCATCCGAGGAATTACCCCCCCAGTATACCCCAGACGAGCCAAAACGCAGGCCAGACGTCACAAACGCCGCGCCGGTCGCGGCGCAGCCGCCCTGCCACGCGGCCGTCCACGGTGAATTCGCCGGGTCGGGCCGCCCTGCGCTAGAATGCCGCGCGGACCGTCAGGCCTTGATCTGACGGCACGACGTCCCACCTGATCACCGACCGGCCCGCGCGCCGTCCCCAGAGAGGTTCCACTCATGATTCTGACCCTGTTCATCGTGCTGTTCGCCCTCGTGTGCGTGGGCCTGATCTTCTTCGTGCTGCTGCAGGTGCCCAAGCAGGCGGGCCTGTCGGCCAGCATGGCCTCCGGCGGCTCGCTGCTCGGCGGGCGTGGCGTCGAGGGCGGCCTGATCCGCATCACCAGCGTCCTGGGCGGCTTCTTCATGCTGCTCGCGCTGCTGATCAACCTCGTCTCGCGCTGACCATCTGGCGCTGAGGGTCCCACCAGAGGACCGGCAGGGGGCGGAGGTGATCGGCGGGACCGTTCACCTCCGCCTTCTTTTAGTCATGGGCAGATGGAAGGGGGCCGCGCGGCATGATGCGCGGCCCCCTCGTCCTGTGCCTTGACGGGCTGGTCAGCTCCAGTCGGCGGGACGCCCGGCCAGGCCGAAGTGCCACGCGATGGCCTGCGCGATCCGCTGCGACGCGTGCCCGTCGCCGTAGGGGTTGCGGGCGGCCCGCATGGCGGCCAGGGTGGCCGCGCTGCCCAGCAGGTCCTTCAGCGTGGCTTCCAGCTGCGCCGGGTCGTTCCCGGCGAGTCGCAGCACCCCGGCTTCGACCCCCTCGGGACGCTCGGTCACGTTTCGCAGGACCGCGACCGGCACGCCCAGCGCCGCGCCCTCTTCCTGCAGGCCGCCGCTGTCGGTGGCGAGCAGGCGCGACGCGGCCATCAGGGGCGCCATGTCGCTGTAGTCCAGCGGTTCGGTCAGTTCGAAGTTCGCCACGTCCTCCAGCGCGGGGCGCACGGCCTCCTGCACGGCGGGCGAGAGGTGCACCGGGTAGATGAAGTGGTGGTCCGGGTGGGCCTGCGCCACGCGGGCGAGCGCCTGGGCCATCTCGCGCATCATGGGCTGGTTCTCGCGGCGGTGCATGGTGACCGTCACGAGCGGCTGCCCGGCGTCCACGCGGGCCTGCCACGCGGCGCGCAGCGGGACGCGCCCGGCCACCTCGCGCACGGCGTCCACGGCGGTCTGGCCGGTCACGACGATGCCGTCCGGGGCCTTGCCCTCGCGCAGCAGGTTCGCCTTGCTGCCGGCGGTGGGCGCGAAGTCCAGGGTGCTCAGGACGCCGGTCAGGCGGCGGTTCGCCTCCTCCGGGAAGGGTTCGCTGAGGCTGCCGCTGCGCAGGCCGGCCTCGACGTGCCCGACCGGGATGCCCTCGTAGAAGGCGCTCAGGGCCACGCAGAAACTGGTGCTGGTGTCCCCGTGCACGAGGACCATGTCCGCGCCCATCTCGCGCAGGGTCCGCCCGGCCTGCGGCACGATCCGCGCCGTCAGGTCCGCCAGGGTCTGCCGGTCGGTCATGACGTTCAGGTCGCGGTCCGGGGTCAGGCCGAACACGTTCAGTGCCCCGTCGAGCATCTGCCGTTGCTGCCCGGTCGACAGGATCAGCGGGGTCAGGCCAGCCTGGGCTTCCACGGCGCGGTACACGGGGGCCATCTTGGTGGCCTCGGGACGCGTCCCGAAGGCGAGGACAATCTTCTTCATTCTTCGTCTCCCTGCCCGGTCTGGGCGAGTTCGAGGTTCCGGGCGCGCACGCGGCGGTACGCCACGAAGACCAGGCACAGCATGGCCGTCAGGATCGTGCCCAGGATCGCCTGGAAGCGCAGGCCCTGCAGGCTCATGCCGACCGCGCCGCACGCCAGCGCGACCAGCCACAGGATCACGGCGGTCCGGCGGGCACTGCTCGTGCGGGCCAGCACCCGGTGGTGAATGTGGGTCTTGTCCGGGTGACGCAGCGGGTTGCGGATGCCGCGCGCCAGCCGCCCGATGACGACCTGCGTGGTGTCCAGCAGCGGCAGCGCCAGCACGATCAGCGGCACGAGCAGGCTGGCGCCCGCGCTGAACTTCAGGGTGCCCAGCAGGCTCACGGCGGCCAGGGTGTACCCGAACAGCGTGCTGCCCGCGTCACCCATGATGATGCGGCTGGGGTTGAAGTTGTGCCGCAGGTACCCCAGCGCCGCGCCGGACAGCCCCGCCAGCAGCACGACCGCCGCCGCGCGGTCCGGGAACTGCGCGGCCGTGGCGAGCAGCACGAAGCTCGCCACGAACGCCACCCCACCCACGACGCCGTCCACGCCGTCGAGCAGGTTCACGGCGTTCGTGAGCGCCACCACCCACAGGATCGTCAGGACGGTACTCAGCGGCTGATTGATCACGTCCGGCAGGACCGGCAGGAACGGAATGGCGTTGAAGTCGATCCGCAGGTCGTTCACGAGCAGCAGGATCGCCGCGAGCGTCTGCACCATCAACCGCGTGACGGGCGACAGACCGTACTGATCGTCGATGAACCCCACCAGCACCAGCATGGACGCGCCCAGCAGGATCGCCAGGACCTGAATGTTGACGATGTCCACCGCGATGGGCCGTAGCGCCCACGCCAGGATGATGCTCACGATGAACCCGGCGTAGATCGCCAGCCCCCCGGCGTTCGGGAGGGGTTCCTTGTTCAGGCGGCGCTCGTTGGGCTGATCGGCCCACCCGACCTGAATCGCGAAGGCCCGCAGGCGCGGAATGAAGAACCAGGTGAACACCCCGGCGCTGACGAAGGTGATCAGGACGCTGAGAAATCCCCGGCCCGTCAGGTCGGAGATGCCCAGCTGGGCGGCAAGTGCGCGGAGTGACTCCATAAACGGCCCAAGTGTAACGGCTCCCACGCCCGGAAGGTTCAGGCCGCCTGAACGCCCTCTCATACGCGGCTGAAAGTGCACGGCGGGTCAGGCCTCCAGCCAGAGGGACACGCGGACCGGCGTGCGGTCATCCCCGACGGGGCTCAGGTCACGTCCGCGTGGACTGCCCGGTGGGCCCCCCTCTGCATGTGGACCCGCCGGGCAGACACTCCGCGTGAGTACCGGCCACTGAACGCCGTGTTCAGGGCGTCACGGTGAAGACGGTCGCGCTGCCCAGGCCACTCAGCGGACCAGCGCCGACGAGCAGCGTGCGACTGTCCGCACTCCAGGCCAGGAAAGTGGGCGCGGCGTCCAGCGGGGCGCCGCGGGTCAGTTCACGCCCGGTCGCCGGGTCGTGCAGGGCCACCACCCACCCGGACGGCGTGGGCGTCGCGGCGGCCAGCAGCGCGCTGTCCGGACTGAAGCGCGTGGCGCCGCCGCCCAGGGTCGCCAGCGGTTGCCGCTGCCCCGGCGCGTACAGGTCGGTGCGGCCGTCGGTCCGCTGGTACGCGAAGACGCCCTTGCCGCTGATCTGCACGTCGCGGTACGCCACACCCGGCGTGACTGGCAGCGCGAAGGTCTTGCGGTTGGCGAGCAGCATGACCCGCGCCTCGCCCCGCGTGGGGAACAGGTAGGCGCGCGTGGCGTCCGGCGAGACGGTCACGCGGGACAGCCCCGCGACCGGCGCGTTGAAGATGACCTTCCCGGTCTTCTGCGCGGTGACGCTCAGGCCCTGCGCGTTCCAGGTGGCGACGTGGTTGCCCCAGTGGTTCACGCTGAGGGCCGCCGCGCCGCGCTGCGCGGCCAGCGCCGCCTGGGACGCCCCGCGCAGTTCCGTCAGGCCGCCGCGGGTCAGGGTGAACGTGAAGCGGCCCACGCCCTGCACGTCCAGAGCCGGGGCCGCCCGCCCGGCTGCCCGCAGGGTGCCGTCCCCAGCCAGCGTGACCGCCGAGCCGTCCGCGAGGACCGCCCCGGCCCGCACGGTGCCGGGCAGGCGCAGCGCGGTGCGGGCGGTGGGCTGGTCGGGCGTGCCGACGTTCAGGGCGGAACCGCTGACGCTCAGGACCTGCTCGCGCGGCGAGAGGCTGCCCGGCGCGGCGCTCAGGCCGCCCAGGTCCGCGCGGCGCTCGCGGTGCCCGGTCTGCACGTCCCGCACCTGCGTCTCGCCGGTGCGCAGCAGCAGCACGGTGTTGTTCCGTAGCGGCAGCCCGGTGAACGGCCCGGCCGATTCCGGATCGCCGGTCCGCAGCACGGTCGTGGCGGGCAGGCCTTCCCTCAGCGCGACGAGGGTTCGCCCCAGCGGAATCGTGACGCTGCGGCCATCCGCGCTGAACACCGCCCGGCCCGGCTGGCAGGTGTCGTCGCAGGCCGTGCCGCTCAGGACCCGCAGGGTGCGCGTGTCGATCAGCTGCGCGCGGGTGCCGCGCACGACCACGGCGCGCGCGCCGTCGGTGGCGACCGTCAGGGACGCGACCGGCGCAGCGTCCAGCACCTGTCGCCGCAGGTCGTCCGGGTTCACGCGCTCCAGACCCGCGCCGGACCCGACGAGCAGGGCGCCGTCCGCGTCGAATCCGGCGCCCGTCGCGCCCGGCAGGGGCAGACCAGCGCTCACCACGCGATTCTGAATGTTCACCACGGCCACGCGGTCAGCCAGCAGCGCGGCGGCGCGGGTGCCGTCCGGGCTGACCTGCACGGCCCGGCACGACCCGCCCAGCCAGACGCCCCCCAGGTCCCCGGCGCTCCCCAGGTGCAGCAGCCGCTCGCCCAGGCACAGGTTGATGCCCTCTGCGTTGTCCCAGCGTGCGTCCGCGAGGGGAGCCGCGCCGGGCAGCAGCGGCGTGTCGCGGACGGTCAGGGTGACGGCCCCGGCGGAACCGAGCAGGGCACTCAGGGCGGCCACGCGGGCAAGACGGACAGGCAGTCGGTGGGACACGCGGCGGAGTGTAGCGCGCCGGATCTGACATGCCTCTTCCTGGGAACCTGCGGCTGAACAGACGGGCGCAGGGAACTCTGGGACATGAGAATCACCGCGCCGGAACGCCCTTCGGAGTCTCCGTGGAGGCCACGCGCGGAACGCCGGTCGCCCCGAACTCCGTCTTGAGCAGCAGCACGACACGGGTTGGAAAGGGCATGCCGGTCGAGGTGGCGCGGACCGCTGGGTTCAGAGTCGAGCCCTCTCCCCTCTCTGAGCCGACGTTGTCCTGCGGACCGCCTCTCCGTGCCGCAGTTTCCGGTCCATCGTCGCAGGTGTCCGATCCTCTGACGGTTGTGCGAATCAGGCAGCCACCGGCTTTACATTTGATAGATTCAGCGTATCCAGACGTATCACTCGACAGGCATTGGCGGGGCGGGGTATGCTGCCCGGTGATGAGCATGCACGACCAGAAGACCGTCGCCATCGTCGGCGGCAGCGGCTACGCCGGGGGCGAGTTCCTGCGCCTCGCCCTGAACCACCCCCACCTGAACGTCACGCAGGTCACCAGCGAACGCAACGCGGGCACACCGGTCAGCATGGTCCACCCCAACCTGCGCGGCCGCACCAACCTCAAATTCCGCCGGGCTGCCGACCTCGACGAGGCCGACATCATCGTGCTGGCCCTCCCGCACGGCAGCGCCGCGAAGAGGATCGCCGAGTACGAGGCCAGAGGCAAGATCATCGTGGACCTGTCCGCCGACTTCCGCCTGAAAGACCCCGAGGTCTACCGCGCCACCTACGGCGAGGCCCACCCCACCCCCGACAAGCTCGGCGAGTGGGTGTACGGCAACCCGGAACTGCACCGCGAGGACCTGCGCGGCGCGACCCGTATCGCCTGCGCCGGGTGCTTCGCCACCAGCGTCATCCTGGCCCTGTACCCCCTGCTGAAACTGGGCGTGCTGCTTCCTAAGGACATCATCGCCACCGGACTGGTCGGCAGCAGCGCCGCCGGAGCCAGCGCCAGTGACAGCAGCCACCACCCCGAGCGGGCCGGGAGCCTGCGGGTGTACAAACCCGTCGGGCACCGCCACACCGCCGAGGCGCAGCAGGAGCTGCCGGGACACTTCCCGCTGCACCTGACCGCCATCAGCACCCCCCGCGTGCGCGGCATCCTGACCACCGCGCACGCCTGGATTCCCGACGGGTACAGCGACCGCGACGTCTGGAGCGCCTACCGCGAGGTGTACGGCCAGGAGCCGTTCATCCGCATCGTGAAGGTCGCCAAGGGCATCCACCGCTACCCGGACCCCATGCTGCTCGACGGCACGAACTACTGCGACATCGGCTTCGAGATGGACCAGGACACCGGCCGCGTCGTCCTGATGAGCGCCATCGACAACCTGGTCAAGGGCACCGCCGGGCACGCCATCCAGAGCCTGAACATCGCCCTGGACTGGCCCGAGACGACCGGACTGGAGTTCGCCGGACTGCACCCCGCCTGACCACGGAGCGAGGCGGCCACCCCCACGCGTGGGGTGGCCGCCCGTCCGTCAACAATCAGCCCAGCGGCAGGGCGTTAAAGCCGAACGTGCCGGGGCCGACGTGCGCGCCGATCACGGGACCCATCAGCTGAACGCGGCCACGCTGGACGTTCAGGCCGCTGCCCGCCATGGCCGTCCGCAGCGCGTTGATGCGCCCGGTATCGCGCCCGGCGTGCATGATGGTCACACTCAGCGGCGTGGTGCCGAAGCGGTCCTTGAGGCTGCCCAGCATGTCCCCGGCGGCCTGGTCGACCTTCACGCGACGGTTGGCTTTCAACTCTCCCCGGTCGAAGGCGAGAATGGGCCGCACGCCAAGCACACCACCGAGCAGCGCCTGCGCGCGCCCGATCCGGCCGCTGCGCCGCAGGTAGTCCAGCGTGGCGACTGAAAATTCCGCGTACAGGCTATTCCGTGCCTCCAGGACACCGCGGGCCACCTGATGCAGCTCCTGCCCGGCACTGACCTGATCGCGGGCCACCATCGCGAGTTCCGCCAGGGGTCCGGACGCGACTTCAGTGTCGATGATGTGAATCCGCCCGGTTTCACCAAGCTGCTGCGCGGCTGCCTGGGCGTGACGGACGGTATCGGACAGCTTCCCGGAAATGTGCAGGCTCACGACCGCCTCGTGCGTGGTCAGCAGTTCCCAGTACTTCTCCATGAAGGCGGCGACCGTCACGGGCGAGGTGCTGGCGCTGCCACCGGAGCGCATGTGGTCGTACACCGCGTCGGGGTCGATGTCCTGCCAGTCGAGCAGGGTGCGCTCCTGCATGTTGACCTGCAGCGGGATGATGTTGATTCCCAGCTGCTGGGCACTGTCGGGGTGCAGGTCGCAGGTGGAATCGGTGAGCACGGCAATCATGACCTTTATGTATTCTTAAACTGCTGCAGATTCTGTGAGCAAATCCCCTTGATGGGGACACACCCGTCGCGTCAACTCCCTGTCACAGGACAATTAAGAAAACTGTCATATATCAGCCGCGCGGGAAGCACGCCACCGGCACCTGGCCCAGGTCGATCAGGACCGTCAATGGGCGTCGGTGGCCGCCTGCTCCTGACCCACCTGGGCCAGGAGTCGCCCGGACCCGCCCGCGAACAGCAACGTGTTTGTCGGGACCGACAGCACCCCCGAGGGCAGATAGGCACCCCAGCGCGGATCGAGGGGAACAGCGTCCGGCAGGCCAGCCGCGCGCTGCAGGGCGTTCTGGTACGTCCCGCAGTCGAAGGCGTCCAGCTGGCCGTTCAGCAGGTACGGTGCGTCCCCCAGCCGCCCGATCTCACGGCGGATGGCTGGAAGGTGCGCGTCCCGGACACCGGAATCCACGACCAGCACCAGGTCCCGGCGACGCAGGCTGTCCAGCGGCAGCACCGCGGCGCCGCGTCCGAACAGGCCAGGTTCCTCCGCGACGCGGTCCTCGCTGATCTTGCGGGTCAGGTGCCGGCAGGGACCCCACATGGCCTCCGCGTACTCGCAGGCCACGAGCAGACTCCCGACCGGGGCGCGCCGCAGCGCCTCGTCCAGCGGCAACAGGCGCTCAGCGGGCAGCTGCGAACGCTCGCGCAGGTCCGCTGGCCGCCACCCGGCGCCATCCACGAGGGTCAGTGCCGTCAGGTCCGGCCCCACCTGGGCGGGGAGGCAGGAACTGAGCAGCAGGCTCAGGCAGGCCAGCAGGCCAGTTCGCCACACGGTGGACTTCGGGATCACACCCCATTGTGTGACCGGGACCGTCAGGGGCAGTTCACGCGGCCCTTCACGCTTCCCAGACGCTCGCCACGACCACGTGTGATACGGGATGAAATTGACTTGCCTGCAACGTGATCGCGTTCCATTGTCCCCTCTCCCCTGGTGGGACTCGGAGAGCTGCGGAGCAGAGAGGGAGGGATTCGCAGAGCGGCGCAGCTGAGGAGCGAAGCGACGGAAGGGTGAGGGGGCCACCAGGCGATTCCGAATGACCTGAACTCACCTGGATCCCGTATGAAACCCGGACGGTCCTGCCCGGCGCGTGATTCCCCGTGATTCCCGGCGGGTTCAGGCGCCGGGCAGTCGCAGGACCCCCTCGAGCGCGGTGTACGCGTCGGGGCGGGCCAGGAAGACCAGTTCGTCCGTGGCGGTCAGGCGCAGGTCGGGTCGGGGCAGGCGCACGGAACCGTCCCGCACGACGCCCACGACCTCCACGCCGGGGGGCAGGGTGACCATGCCCAGCCGCGCGCCGCGCCAGCTGGCGGGCACCACCCGGCGGTACAGTTCCCGGTCGCTGGCAGGCGGCGGCAGCGTGTCGGCGTCCAGTGGCGCGGGGGCGGCGCCGTCGTAGGGAACGGCCGGAGTCTCGGCGGCGCGGCGCGGAATGTACCGGACGGTGTCGGGCAGCCACGCGGGCGTGGTCGCGTGCACGGCGCTGTCCCGCCGGGCGTGCACCTGACTGTCGATCAGGCCGCGCGTCCCGCTGAGCAGGTGCGCGAGGCTGCTGGCGGCCAGCGTGACCGGCAGCAGCGCCTCGCCGCCCCAGGTGACGGTCAGCAGGGTCGCGGCGAGCGGCACGTTCAGCGTGACGGTCAGGAACGCCGCGGCGCCGACCATGGCCGCGACCGCCGGGTCCACGCCCAGCAGGTTCGCCAGTCCCACGCCCAGCAGGCCACCCACGCCGACCGAGGGCAGCACGCCGCCACCCAGCGCGACGTGAAGGCCCAGCGCGAGCAGCACCCAGCGCCACGCGGCCTGCTCACTGCCGTCCGCGAGGAAACCCCCGGCACCCAGCTGCACCCAGCCCATGCCGTCCCCGAGCACGGCGGGCGTGAGCCGCTGCGCGACGACGGCCGTCAGCAGGCCGACGGCCCCCGCGAAGACCAGGCGCCGCCAGCCGCTCAGGAACGAGGCGGGCAGGGCCGCGCAGCTGAGCAGCGCCAGCCACCCCAGCAGCGACGCGCCGAGCGCCACGAGCAGGAACGCGGGCAGCTGCGCCGCCGCCGGGACCTGCACGTCCGGGAAGCTCAGCAGCGGCGTGAACCCGAAGGCCAGTCCGTACACGGCGGTCCCCGCCACGGCGGCCAGCAGGCAGGGCATGACGACCTCGAATTCGAACTCGAAGCGGCGGTACAGCACCTCGGCGATCAGGACGGCGGCGGCCAGCGGGGCGTGCAGCACGGCGCCCAGTCCGGCGGCGGCGCCCGCCAGGGTCAGGGTGCGGAACTCGACGCTGTCGAGCCGCGTGACGCGCTGCATGAGCCGCGCGCCGAGGATGCCGGTCATGGTGAACGGCGCGTCGCGGCCCAGCAGCAGCCCGGAGGAATGCCCGACGAGCGTGCCGAGCAGCGTGCGGAGTTGCGTGGGCAGGGGCGCCCACTGGCCGCGCTGGTGGTACCCGCGCACGAGTTGCGTCAGGGGGTCCCCTTCCCCGGACCGGACGAGCAGCGCGTACGCCACGGCGGCCAGCGGCAGCGTGATCAGGCCCCAGTGGGCCGCGGTGCCGAAGGCCATCATCAGGCCGCCCTCGCCGGTCGTGCCGGGCGGGGCGTAATCGGTCAGGCGGACGGCGAACGAGATCAGGGTGTCCAGGGTCAGGCGCAGGACGATGCACAGTCCGCCGACCAGGGCGCCCAGCAGCACACTGAGCACCACCAGCCTCCCGGTTTCCAGGCGGTGCAGGACGGCGCGGGGCAACGGGGAACGCATTGCCGACCATGCTAGAGCAGTTGCGGACCGAACGCCAGCACAGCCCCCGAGGGCCCCGGCGGGATTTCACTGTTCTGATCGTCAAAAACTCCAGCCGCCGCCACGCGGACGATCCGCTCGTGCGGGGCGGAACGGGTCACGGTGAAGGGCTCTTAAAGTCACGCGGCCCCTTCACAAATCGCGCTTCACGCGTAAGATACGTGCCGGAACTCCGGTTGCGGGGTGCGGCGCGGCGCCGCACGGTCCCGCCCGGCCTGAAAGGAGCTTCACCATGGCCTACGAACTGCCCACGCTGCCCTACGCCTACGACGCCCTCGAACCCCACATCGACGCGCGCACCATGGAGATCCACCACACCAAGCACCACCAGACGTACGTGGACAACGCGAACAAGGCCCTCGAAGGCACCGAGTTCGCCGACCTGAGCGTCGAGGACCTGATCCAGAAGCTCGATCAGGTGCCGGCCGACAAGAAGAACGTGCTGCGCAACAACGCGGGCGGGCACGCCAACCACAGCCTGTTCTGGCAGGTCATGGGTCCCCAGGGCAGCGGTCAGCCCAGCGGTGAACTGGCCGACGCGATCAACGCGGCCTTCGGTTCCTTCGACGCGTTCAAGGAGAAGTTCGAGGACGCCGCCAAGACCCGCTTCGGCAGCGGCTGGGCGTGGCTGGTCGTCAAAGGCGGCGCGCTGGCCGTCGTGAGCACCGCCAACCAGGACAACCCCCTGATGGGCGAGGCCGTCGCGGGCGTCAGCGGCACCCCGCTCCTGGGCGTGGACGTGTGGGAGCACGCGTACTACCTGAACTACCAGAACAAGCGCCCGGACTACCTGAAGGCGTTCTGGAACGTCGTGAACTGGGACGAGGTCGCGCGCCGCTACGCCGCCGCGAAGTAACCCCCCTGCCGAACTGAACGGAAGCGCGCCCCATCCAGTGTGGGGCGCGCTTCTGTTCGGTCGCTCAGGGGCGCATGCGCGTGAGCATACGCGGGAACGGAATCGCCTCGCGGATGTGGTCGATGCCCGTGATCCAGGCGATCACGCGTTCAAGACCCATGCCGAATCCCGCGTGCGGCATGCTGCCGGTCCTGCGCAGGTCCAGGTACCATTCGAAAGCCTCCAGCGGCAGACCCTCGTGCTCGATGCGGGACTTCAGCAGGTCGTAGTCGTGGATGCGTTCGCTGCCGCCGATGATCTCGCCGTAACCTTCGGGCGCGATCATGTCGTCGCACAGGGCCACGCGGGGGTCCTGCGGGTCGGGCTGCATGTAGAACGCCTTGATGGCCGCCGGGTACCGCTCGATGATCACGGGGCGGTCGAAGTGATGCCCGAGGATCGTCTCGTGCGGGGCGCCCAGGTCGTCGCCCCACTCGACGGGCTGCACGTCCTCCTGCACGTTGGCGGGCAGGTCGCGGTCCTCGATGTGCTGGCGGATGATGTCCAGCGCGTCGGTGTACGTCACGCGCGGGTAGTTGCCTTCCGCCGCGCCCGCGAGTTTGCTCTGGTCACGCCCGAGGATCTTCAGTTCCTCCTGGCATTCCTCCAGCACGCGGCGCACCAGGAAGCTCACGAAACGCTCCTGCAGCGCCATGTTCTCGGTGTGGTTGCTGGGCACCACCTCGGGTTCGATCATCCAGAATTCCAGCAGGTGACGGCGGGTCTTGCTCTTCTCGGCGCGGAAGGTCGGGCCGAAGGTGTACACCTTCCCGAACGCGAACGCGCCCGCCTCGGCGTGCAGCTGCCCCGTCTGGGACAGGTACGCCTTGTCCTCGCCGAACAGGTCGATCTCGAACAGTTCGGTGGTGCCCTCGGCGGCGTTCGGGGTGAAGAACGGCGCGTCGAAACGGATGAAGCCTTCACCGTGGAAGAAGTCCACGACGGCGCGCTGCACGCTGTCCCGCACGCGCATGATTGCCCAGGGGCGGCGGTGACGCAGCCACACGTGACGGTGGTCCATCAGGAACTCGATGCCGTGCTCCTTGGGCGTGATGGGGTACTCGCCGTGGTTCTCGCTGATCACGGTCAGGTCCCGCAGGCTGAGTTCCACGCCGCCCGGGGCGCGCTCATCGGCGCGGACCTCGCCGGTCACGGTGATCGCCTGCTCCTGCGTGAGGCGCTTGGCCTGCTCGAACACCTCCTCGGACACGTCGGTCTTGAAGACGGTGGCCTGCACGAAGCCGCTGCCGTCGCGGAGTTTCAGGAACTGGATCTTGCCCTTGCCGCTCTTGTCCTGCAGCCAGGCGTGAACGGTGACGGTCTGCCCCACGTGCTGCGCGAGGTCATGGATGCTGGAATGAACGCTCATCGCGGATCAGTATAGGCAGCGCGCACCGGGCGGAGGTCGGGAGGGACACGGCCAGCCCAGCCCGTACACTGTCCGCTGTGGGTCAACCGCTTCTGGAATTCGGCATTCTCGTGGGTCTGCTGATCATCAACGGCTTCTTCTCCGGTTCCGAACTGGGCGTGGTGTCCGCGCGGCGGTCCCGGCTGCAGGCGCAGGCGAACGCCGGGCACCGGGGCGCGCGGCGCGCGGTGGAACTCTCCGAGAACCCCGGCGCGTTCCTGGCGACCGTGCAGATCGGCATCACCCTGATCGGGACGGTCAGCGCCGTGTTCGCCGGGGGAAGCCTCACCCGGTACCTGGAAGCGGCGCTGACGCCCGTGCTGGGCGACCTCGCCCCGAGTGCGGCGTCGGTGGGCGTGGTCCTGATGGTCACGTTCCTGTCGCTGGTGCTGGGTGAACTGGCCCCGAAGAACATCGCGCTGCGCAACCCGGAAGCGCTGGCGATGCGGGTCGCGCCGTTCTTCGCGGGACTGGCACGCGTCGCGAAACCCGTCGTGTGGCTGCTGGAAACGACGACGCGGTTCCTGCTGCGCCTGCTGGGCATGCGCGGCGAGACGCAGGAGCAGATCACCGAGGAGGACGTCAAGGCACTGGTCATGCAGGCCGCCGAGAGCGGCAGCCTGGAAGCGGGCGAACGGGAACGGATCGATCACGTGCTGCGCTTCAACGACCGCCGCGCCCGCGACCTGATGACCCCCCGCACGGACGCCGTGACCCTGCGCGCCGACCTGCCCCTGCCGGACCTGATCGCGTGCGTGCTGGCGAACCCGCACGACCGGTACCCCGTCACGGACGAGACGGGCGACGTGACCGGGCAGGTCTCGGTGGCGGACCTGCTGCGCGCCGTGACCGAGGGCGGCAGCATCCTCGACCACCTGCAGAGCGTCGTGTTCGTCCCGGAAACCGCCTGGGCGGAGGACGTCCTGACCCGCCTGGCCGGGGAGGCCGGGCAGCGACTGGCGATCGTCGTGGACGAGTACGGCGTGTTCACGGGCCTGCTGACCAGCACCGACCTCCTGACGGAACTGGCGGGCGTGAACACCCCGGACGACGAGGGACAGCTGGTCATGCGGGACGACGGGAGCTTCCTGGTGGACGGCGGGATGCCCATGCACGACCTGCGTGATCACCTGCCACTGCCCGCGCTACCCCGCGAGGACTTCAGCACGCTCGCCGGGTACGTGCTGGAAGTCCTGGGCGAGTTCCCCGCCGTGGGCGCCCGCGCCAGCCACGACGGCTGGGAACTGGAGGTGCTGGACCTCGACGGGCCGCGCATCGACCGGGTGCTGATCACGCCGCCCGGTGCGCCCGTGGACAACTGAGCGGTGCTGGGCAGGGGGGAGAGGGGTCGCCGCGCCGCCTCTCCCCCCTTCGCGTGCAATGTCGCTTGACTCCAAACTCTACATATGTTGTTAATAGGGCATGCCGCGATCCCCCAACTCCAGCCCGCACACCAGAGCCGTCCTGCACGCCCTCCAGCAGACCTACCCCGCCCACACCTACGGCTACGACCTCTCCAAGGGCACCGGGCTGAAAAGCGGGACGCTCTACCCCATCCTCCAGCGCCTGCACGAACAGGGCCACCTGGACGCCCAGTGGGAACAGTCCCCCCACCCCGGCAAACCCCCCCGCCACATCTACCGCCTGACCCAGAGCGGCCTGCAACTGGCCCGCGAACGCCACGAACCCAACCCCGCAGCCCGCCGCACCAAGGGAGCCCTGACATGACCCACGAAGAATGGAACACCGGCATCCAGCACGAAGCGGACAGCGTCACCGACCCGCAGTGGACGCACGATATCCGCACGTACCTGCGCCATCGGCAGCTGGCCCGCACCGTCCTGACCGCGCTGCTCGCCACCACGGGCACCGTGACCGCCACTGCCGCCCTGACGCTGGGCACGCAGTGGAGCGTCATGACCCGCGAGGCCGCCCGCAACGGCGTGGACAGCCTGACCTTCCTGAAATGGAACCTGCTGGGCAACCCACAACCCGTCACGACCATCACCAGCAGCCAGGACCCGCAACTACCCATCGTCGGATTGATCCTGACCGTCTTCATGCTCGCCGCCGTCGCCACCCGCCTGCGCGTTCCCCACTGGATCACGCTGCTGTGCGCCGCACTCGGCACCCTGACCATCGCCAGCGTCAGCCACCTGATCAACCACGACTTCGCCGGGTTCCCCGCCTACCCCCTGAGCGTCGCGCTGGGCGTCGCCGCCCTCGGCATCGTCTTCGGTCTGCCCTTCCGCCACCCGCCCCACCAACCCCGGAGCCTCGCGTGACTCCCGACGAGTGGCACGACGGCATCCGCAACGAGGCGGCCAGCATGCAGGACACGGACTGGAGCCAGGACACCCGCCGCCACCTGCGCCGCCGCGCATGGCTCACCGCTGCGAACATCACGCTGGGGTTCACAGTGGTCACCCTGTCCCTGATGGCCACACTTAACGCAGCGCTGATCGGTAGCCTGCCCGCCCTGCCTTCCGGCATTACCCAGATGTTCGCCACTTCCCTGAATCCTGCGTGGGCGCTTGTCGCTGGCCTGGGCTACCTGCTGACCCGGCAAGGATTCACGCCAGTCCAGGCGGCAGGAGTCCTCCTGACTGCCAAGCTTCTGGGTTCAGTCGCGACACGACTCGTCACCCTGAATGTCCCATCAACCTTTCCGGACGGCACGACCATCCTGTTCGACATCCTGCCCTCTCCACAGACATTCATCAGCGGCCCAATGCTTGTATCTCTGATTCTCAACTTCGTCGTCCTTGGCGCCGGAATCGGACTGGCGCGCGTCAAGCTACCCAGGAGGAGAACCGCGTGACCCCGGAAGAATGGACAACCGGGATGCGCAACGAAGCCTCCAGCGTGAACGATAGGGAGTGGGCCATGGAAACGAAACTGGCGGCGGGACGATCCGGGTGGCGTGGCGCGGGCGTGTCTGCACTGGTGTTCGCTGCTCTGGGCGTGGGCGTGGTGATGCTCGGGCAGTACATCTGGCGGCACGACGCGCCGGATGGCCTGTGGGTGGGCGTGATGATCCTTTCGGGCATGATCGGAGCCCTACTGGGTGCCCGGCGCGTGGGGGCACTGGAAGCCGGGGCGGGCGCACTGGCGTTCCTTCCGGGCGCGTGGCTGGCCGTGGTGGCGTTGCAGGCCATGCTGAGCGACGCGGCTCCGTTCACGCCGATCATCGGAGTTTCGAACGAGGATGTCGCCGTGCTGGCGGTCATCGCGGCGTGCGCAGCGGGCAGTGTCCGGGCCGCCACCCACCGCCGGACCCTGGTGCGCGCGTGACCCCGGACGAGTGGCGCGACGGCATGGATCACGAGGCGCAGGCGGTCAGGCCGGAGGATGAGGGCTGGGCGCGGGACACCCTCGCGTCGGCACGGCTGATCCCGCACCGGACCGTGCTGGTGGATGTCCTGCTGAGCGTGGCGACGGTGGGCGTAGCAGCGTTCACCCTGAGTGGACTGTCGGCGGCACTGCTGCGACTGGTCGCGGATCAGGAGCCGGTTTGGGTGGTGCTGACCCTGCTGAACCTCTCGACGGCAGGGGTGCTGGCGCTGCTGGGCCTGAGCCTGGGTGCCGCCCGCGTGCGCGTGTGGACGCTCGGGACGGCGTTCCTGATCTACCCGCTCGCGTGGGCCGGGGCGCAGGGTGCGCTGGGGAACACGGTGGGCTGGGACGCACCACTGAGCGACGTCCTGCTGGCCGGGGGAGCCGTCGTCCTGTCGGTCCTGGCGGGTGCGCTGGCTGGTCGTGCCGTCACGGCGCGCAGGTTGCGCCGGGCCTGACGCTCCACAGGAGCGGGCTGACCCCAGCTGCACCGGGGTCGGCCCGCTCTGTCCGGTTACGCCAGTGGCAGTTCGATCATGCCGCCCGGCCCCTCGCCGTCCTTCCTGCCTTCCATGCGGGCGGTGACGGCCAGTCCGGTGGGCGTCTGGGCGAGGCCACCGTCGGCAGTTTCACGCAGCGCGGCGGGCATCATGCGGCCCACGCTGGCCATCGCGCCCAGGACCTCGTCGGGCGGGATGAAGGATTCCAGTTGCGCCAGCGCGAGCTGGGCGGCGCTGACGGCGTGCACGGCGTAGAAGGCGTTGCGGCTCACACAGGGGACTTCCACGTACCCGCCGACCGGGTCGCACACGAGGCCGATGGTGTTCATCAGGGCCATGCTGGCGGCGTGCACGGCGGCGCGGGGCGTGCCGCCCATCAGTTCGACGATGGCGGCGGCGGCCATGGCGGCGCTGCTGCCGATCTCGGCCTGACAGCCGCCCGCCGCGCCGCTGATGAACATGCGCTTCGAGATGGCCTTTCCGATCCCGGCGGCGAGGATCATGGGGTTCACGAGTTGCTCGTCCGGGATGCCGAGGTGGTCGGCCACGCCGATCAGCGCGCCGGGAATCGTACCGGCACTGCCGGCGGTGGGCGCGGCGACGATGCGGCCCATGCGGGCGTTCTCCTCGTTCACGGCCATCGCGTACGCCTGCACGCGCTTCAAGACCGGCGCACCCAGCACGTCCGGGGCGTCCCAGAGGCCCTTGGCGTTCCAGCCGACCATCCCCGTGATGCTCTTGGCGTCGCTGCTCAGGCCGCGCTGGATGCTGGCGCGCATCTCGCGGATGCGGCGCAGCATCTCGGCGCGGATGTCGTCGGGGTGCAGGCCAGTCTCGGCGCAGTCCTGCGCGAGAATCCATTCGGAGGCGGGGTGGGGGGCGTTCAGGATGTCGTCGAGGGTGGTCATGGCGTCCTTGAGGCGTGCGCGGCGCACGGATGGTGAATGGGGAATCAGGTGCGGAAAAGTGGCTCCCATCGTACGCCCCGGCCTGTCTAGCCGAATCAGCGCGCGGTGAGGCCGTCCGGAGCGCACGGACACGCTACGGTGCAGCCGTGAAGCTCCTGCTGATCCGCCACGCGCAATCCGAGAACAACGTCATCGAGGACCGCCCGGACTACGCTCAGGCGCGGCAACCCGACCCACCCCTGACCGCGCACGGACACGCCAGCGCCCGGCAGTTCGCGCACGACGCCGACCTGAGCGGCGTGACGCACCTGTCCACCAGTCTGATGCTCCGCGCCGTGCAGACCGCCGCGCCCATCGCCGCCCGCCTGAACCTCCCCGCGCACGGCATCGAACGGGCCTACGAGTACGGCGGCCTGACCACCGGTCCCGCCGGAGGCTTCACACCCGTCACGGGCGGCGACCACGCCAGCCTCCGCGCGGACTGCCCCGCGTTGATCTGGCCCGCGCACCTGACCGGGCAACCGTGGGACGGGGGCGCGGAAGCCTGGGGGAACCCCTCTTCCACGCCCGCGCCACGCACGTCCTGAACGACCTCCGCGCCCGGCACCCCGGCCCGGACCGGGTGGCGCTGATCACGCACCATGACTTCGCCGGAGCCCTCATCCGCGCGGCGCTCGGCTGGCCCGTCACGGACACGCCGCCGACCTTCCACCTCGCTCACCTCGGCACCGCCCAGCTCGACCTGCCCGCAGACGGCCGCGTGGGCGGACTGGAGTGGCTGAACCGAGAGTCTGAAGGTAGAAGAGTCTAAGTGTCCAAGCCAGATGCACTTCGACCCTCAGACTCTTCGACGCTCCGACCCTTCGACCCTCAAACTTCCCGTGCCACGCGCAGCAGTTCGCCGCTGCGGACCATGTCCACGATCTTGAGGAGGTCGGGGCGGTAGTAGCGGTCGCGGGTCATGTTGGGGATGTGCGCGCGGATGTGCTCCCACGCGGCCTGCGCGCCCCGTCCGGCGTGGAGGGTCTGGAAGTCGAGCGCCTGTGCGGCGCACAGCAGTTCGATCCCGATGACGTTCTGCACGTTCTCCAGAATGGCCCGCAGCTGCCGGGCGCCGTGCGCGCCCATGCTCACGTGGTCTTCCTGGTTGGCGCTGGTGGGGATGGTGTCCACGCTGGCGGGGTGCGCGAAGACCTTGTTCTCGCTGACGAGGGCGGCGGCGGTGTACTGCGCGATCATGAAGCCGCTGTTCAGGCCACCCTGCGGCGTCAGGAAGCCCGGCAGGCCCGACAGGGACGGGTTCAGGAGCTGTTCGCAGCGGCGCTCCGAGATGCTGCCCAGTTCCGCCACGGCGACCTTCAGCGCGTCGATGGTCACGGCGAGCGGCTGCCCGTGGAAGTTCCCGCCGCTGACGACGTCGCCGGTGTCGGGGAAGATCAGGGGGTTGTCCGTCACGGACGCGAACTCGACCGCCAGCACCCGCTCGGCGTGCGCCAGGGCGTCCAGACTCGCGCCGTGCACCTGTGGCGCGGCGCGCAGCGAGTACGCGTCCTGCACCTTCCCGTCCCCGACCAGATGCGACGGCGCGATCTGCGAGTCCCGCAGGAAGAACCGCAGTTCCTCAGCCACCGCGACCGCGCCGGGATGGGGGCGAAGGCCCACCACGTCCGGCTGGAAGGGCCGGTGAGAGCCATACATCGCCTCGACCGTCATGGCCGCCGCGAGATTCGCCGTGCCCAGCAGCGTCCGCGCGTCCGCGACCGCCAGCGCCAGCAGGCTGCCCATCAGCTGCGTACCGTTGATCAGCGCCAGTCCCTCCTTTGCCTGCAACGTCAGTGGGCTCAGGCCCAGCTCGGCCAGCACGTCCGCACTGGCGCGCACCGCGCCCCGGTACTCGATCTCGCCGTGCCCGATCAGCGCCAGAGCAAGGTGCGCCAGCGGGGCCAGATCCCCCGACGCGCCCACGCTCCCCTGCGCCGGAATGACCGGGTGCGCCCCCGCGTTCAGCAGGGCCAGCAGCAACTCCACCACCTCGGGCCGCACCCCCGAATGCCCCAGCGCCAGCGACTGCGCCCGCAGCAGCAGCATCCCGCGCACCACCTCGCCCGGCAGGGCCTCCCCCACCCCGATCGCGTGCGACAGGATCAGGTTCAACTGCAACTCCTCCAGCCCCTCACGCGGCACCTGCACCGACGCGAACTTCCCGAAACCCGTGTTCACGCCGTACACCGCCGCCTGACCATCCACGATCCGCTCGATCACCGCCCGCGCCCGCAGGATGCGCCCACGCGCCGCCTCGGACAGCTGGACGGACTCGCCGCCACGCACGACAGACAGGAAATCAGACAGGGACAGGTGTTGATCGAGAATCACGGGAGCTCCTTCGGAGGGTTGATGGGTGAAAGTGGATGGGTGATGGAAACGGCTCAGAGGCGCGTGCCGTCGACGAACACGTTCCGGACGGGGTTCGCGCCAAGGGTGTAGGACAGGTCGCGCCAGTCGGGGCTGTGCAGGGCGAGGAAGTCGGCGCGCTGGCCGGGTGTGAGGGCTCCCCGGTCGCTCAGGCCCAGGGCGGCGGCGGCGTTCACGGTGCCGGCAGTCAGCGCCTCGGCGGGCGTAAGGCGGCACAGACGCACCGCGAGCGCCAGCGCCAGTTGCGTGCTGAACACGGGGGACGAGCCGGGGTTCAGGTCAGTCCCCACGGCGACCGCCGCTCCCGCGTCGATCAGGGCGCGGCCCGGCGCAGCAGGCAGACCCAGGTGCAGGGTCACGCCGGGCAGGATGGTCGCCACGGTGTTCGACGCGGCCAGCGCGGCGATCTGCGCGGGGCCGCTCGCTTCCAGGTGATCCACGCTCAGGGCACCCAGCTCGCACGCGAGCTCCGTGCCGCCGATGGCGTGGAACTGATCGGCATGCAGCTTCGTCTGAAGCCCGTGTGTTTTTGCGGCCTGGAGGATGGCGCGGGTCTCGTCCACCGT
Organism: Deinococcus sp. JMULE3; assembly: GCF_013337115.1. Taxonomy (NCBI): domain Bacteria; kingdom Thermotogati; phylum Deinococcota; class Deinococci; order Deinococcales; family Deinococcaceae; genus Deinococcus; species Deinococcus sp. JMULE3. The sequence continues at coordinate 3,184,791 of NZ_SGWE01000004.1, read as the reverse complement.
GAACGCCTCCCGCTCGGTGAACACGTCCACGGCCGTCGCCAGACCGTCGCGCGCCACGCCCGGGATGAGGTCATGGCAGACGGCCTGCACGTACTCCGCGCGGCCTTCGGTGGGCGGCACGTGAATCAGCAGGGACGGCACGAGCTCGAATTCCGTCTGGAGGACGCGGACGGCATGAAGCATCCGCCGCTCGGCGTCGAAGTCCAGGCCGTACCCGCTCTTGACCTCAATCGTCGTCGCGCCGGATGAACGCAGCGCCTCCAATCGGGGCCGGGCGAGGGCCACGAGTTCGTTCACGCTGGCCGCCCCGGTCGCCCGCATGGAGGAGCGGATGCCGCCGCCGCGCGCGAGGATCTCCTCGTACGGGACGCCCTGCACGCGAGCCTCGAAGTCCGCGAGGCGATCCCCGGCCCACACGGCGTGCGTGTGCGGGTCGATCAATCCCGGCACGACAGCCACGCCACCCAGGTCATGCTCCTGCGCGTTGCCGGGAGCGTCGGCGCGCGGGCCGACCCAGCGGATCACCCCGCCCGACACCAGCATCGCCGCGTCGGGGATGACCTTCAGGTCGCGCATGGCCGCGCCACGCTGCACGTCGCGCGCAGGCGTGACGAGCTGGCTGATGTTCGTGAAGAGAGTTTCCGTCATCGTGTCCACCCTGGCCGCACGGAATTAAATTCGTCCACAGCGCACAGCGTCTCCATGATCAGCCGTGCGGTCAGGAGTTCGCTGCGCCCGGTGGGGTCGAGGTTCGGGGCGAGTTCCACGACGTCCAGTCCGACGATGGTGTTGTGCCGCGCGGTTTCCGCCAGGATCGCCATGCCCTGCGCGTAGGTGAGACCGTCCGGTTCGGGGCTGCTGGTGCCGGGGATGACGCTGGGGTCGAAGCCGTCCACGTCCACGCTGAGGTACACGTTCTTCCCGCGCGGTAGCCGCTCCAGCACGCGCGTCAGGTCGGCGGTCACGTCCGTCATGGGGATCAGGGCGTGCCCACGTGCTCGGGCCGCCGCGACCGCTTCCGGGTCGAAGCGCAGGCCGCGCAGGCCAATCGTCGTGATGTGCACGAGGTTCTGCAGTTCCTCGCACGCGCGGCGGAAGGGACTGCTGTTGCTGAAGCGGGTGTCGTTGCGGCTGTCCGTGAAGTCCAGGTGCGCGTCCAGTTGCACCACGTGCAGGTCGGGCACGCCCGCGAACGCCCGCAGGATCGGGTACGTGACGCTGTGGTCGCCACCCAGGAACACCGGCAGGCTGCACCGATCCCGCACGAGTTCCGCCGCCTCCGTGATCCGCTGCCGCGCCAGTTCCGGCTCCAGGCTGGGCAGCACCACGTCCCCCGCGTCCGCGAAGGTCACGCCCGCCAGCCTCGTCACGCCGTCCAGGCCCGTGAAGGGCGGCACGCTCCGCAGGCTCGCCTCGCGCAGGGCACGGGGCGCGAAGCGGGCGCCGGGGCGGAAACCCAGCGCGATATCGAAGGGAATACCCAGCACGGCCACGTCCGCCGTCCAGTCCCCCTCGGGCTGAACCATCGGCGCGCGGGCGAAGGTGGCAATCCCGCCGTAGGGCAGGTGGGTGGGTTGGGTCACTGGCAGAACCTCCGGTTGGTCGGGACACCCGTGATGGTGTACTCACCGAGGGGACGGAGTGACGGAACCCGGAACCGCTGGACGATCATACCCACCGTATTCCCGGCGGGAACGGTCGCGACGCACACCACGCCCGGCTTCACGTCCAGCGCCTCCATGCCCGGTAGGACACGGGTCCGCAGGCCACCGCTGGTGTTCCACAGGCGCAGGGTGTTGTTGCCGCGGCCCAGCAGGTACTGCCCGTCGGGCATCCAGGTCACGTCGAACACGTCACTGTTCTTCAGTGGCAGGACACGTCCGTCCGGTTTCACGAGATTGACGGTGATGGGGTCGTGTTTGGGGTTGTTAGAGAACTGCCTGAACAGCAGTGCGTGGAATCGGCCGTCGAGGCTGGGCTGGCGCTGATCGAGTTCCCAGGTCATCCAGCCGACATCTGCCCATTCCGGGGATGGCGCGCTGACCGACACCACCCGGCCGCCGACCAGTGTGACCGGGTAGGTGGCCGAGGTGGGCGGCGCGTCGGTCTGCGCTTGAGCCAGTGCACCGAACGCCAGAGTCGTGGCAACGGCTCGCCGGAGCAGGCCTGAGCGGGCAGCAGGGGTGTTCATTCTATGGACTGTATGCCGAGGCTGGGGAGGTCGAGGCCGCGTTCGTGGGCGACGTTCAGGGCGTGGTCGTATCCGGCGTCGGCGTGGCGGATGACGCCCATGCCGGGGTCGTTGGTCAGGGCGCGGGACAGTTTCTGCGCGGCCTGTTCGGTGCCGTCGGCGACGATGACGAGGCCGCTGTGCTGGCTGAAGCCCAGGCCGACGCCGCCGCCGTGGTGGAAGCTCATCCAACTGGCGCCCGACGCGATGCCGACGCCGAAGTTCAGGAGGGGCCAGTCGCTGACGGCGTCGCTGCCGTCGAGCATGGCTTCGGTTTCGCGGTAGGGGCTGGCGACGCTGCCGGCGTCGAGGTGGTCGCGGCCGATGACGATGGGGGCTTTCAGGCGGCCGTCGGCGACCATCTCGTTGAAGAGCAGCGCGGCGCGGTCGCGTTCCTTATACCCGAGCCAGCAGATGCGGGCGGGGAGGCCCTGAAAGGCGATCTGGTCGGCGGCGTACGTCAGCCAGGATTGCAGGCGTTCGTCGTGGGGGAAGAGGTCCAGCAGCGCGCGGTCGGTGGCGCGGATGTCCTCGGGGTCGCCGGACAGGGCGACCCAGCGGAAGGGGCCGCGCCCCTCGCAGAAGGAGTCGCGGATGAACGCGGGCACGAAGCCGGGGTAGTCGAAGGCGTTCTCCACGCCCGCTTCCTGCGCGCGGTGGCGGAGGTTATTGCCGTAGTCGAAGGCGACCGCGCCGCGTTTCTGGAGTTCGAGGATGGCGCGGACGTGCGCGGCCATGGCCTCGTAGGCGCGGCGTTTGTACTCGTCGGGGTGGTCGGTGCGCAGGCGGCTGGCGTCCTCGTCGGCGCTGACCGGGGGGAGGTAGCCCCACATGGGGTCGTGCGCGCTGGTCTGGTCGGTGATGAGGTCCGGGGTCCAGTTCATCGTCACGAGCTGCGGGACGAGGTCGGCGGCGTTGCCCTGCACGCCGATGGACCGGGCGACGCCCTCAGCCTTGTACTTCTCAGCGCGGGCGATGGCGTCTTCAAGGCTCGTGGCGACCTCATCGAGGTAGCGGGTGTCGAGGCGTTTCTGGATGCGGGTGGGGTCGATCTCGATGGTGATGCTCACGCCCCCGGCGAGCTTCACGGCCAGCGGTTGCGCGCCGCCCATGCCGCCCAGCCCGGCGGTGACGGTGATGGTTCCCGTCAGGCTGCCGCCGAAGTGCTTACGGGCCGCTCCGGCGAAGGTCTCGTAGGTGCCCTGGAGGATGCCCTGCGTGCCGATGTAGATCCAGCTTCCGGCGGTCATCTGGCCGTACATCATCAGTCCCGCCTGATCGAGCTTGTCGAAGGTCTCCCAGTTCGCCCAGTGCGGCACGAGGTTGCTGTTGGCGAGCAGCACGCGCGGCGCCCACTCGTGCGTTTTCAGCACGGCGACGGGCTTGCCGGACTGGATCAGCAGCGTCTCGTCGTCCTCCAGGCGGTCCAGGGTCTCCACGATCCGGTGGAACGCCTCCCAGTTGCGCGCCGCCTTGCCGCGCCCGCCGTACACGACCAGGGTGTCGGGGTGCTCGGCGACCTCCGGGTCGAGGTTGTTCATCAGCATGCGCTTGGCCGCCTCCTGCACCCACCCTTTGGCGGTCTTGTGCGGGCCGCGTGGGGCGCGGATGACGGGGGCGGGTTCGGTGGGGGCGGGGTGCGTCATGGGGGGTCCTCCGGGGAGTGGGGGCTGTGAGCTGTGAGGCGTGCAGGGGCAGTCACCTCCGCTCCGGCAGATTTCCTCAGAGCCCGTAGCTCAGAGCTCATAGCCCAGTTCTGTGCCGCCATCTTCCATCTGCCTTCCATCATCCGCAATCGAGTTTTCCGGCTTGACCGGAAAGTGATCTGCCCCTCTTGCCCGCAGTCAGCACATGGATCATTCTGAATGAGTGAGCACTCACTCGGATTGGAATGAACGGACGAAGCGGACCTCGCCCCGCCCGGCGGACGATCCCCAGCGGCGGGCGACGATCCTCCGCGCGGCGCAGACCTGCTTCGCGCAGGACGGGTTCCACCGCACGACCATGCGCGCCGTGGCGCGGCAGGCGGGACTGGCCGAGGGCACCCTCTACCACCACTTCCGGGGCAAGGACGACCTGCTGCTGGGCCTGTTCAGCGCCCTGGGAGAGCAGGCGCGCGAGGCACTCGATCCGGCGGCGCTGGCGACCCTGAACCTGCGGGACTTCCTGCAGGCGTTCCTGGCCGTGCCGCTGGCAGCGCTGGCGCAGGACGAGGCGGGGCTGCTGCGCGTGATCCTGTCCGAGGGCCTGATCCGCCGCGACCTGGGCCGCGCGTTCGCCGACGGTCTGACCGGGACGGCGGACCTGGGCGCGCAGGGGCTCGCGGCGCGCCCCGAACTGCGCGGCGTGGACACCGGCGAGCTGCTGCGCACCGGCCTGACGCTGGTGCTGGGTCACAGCGTGCAGGGCGCGCTGTCGGGCGAGCCTCTCCCCGATCCGCAGGTGACGGCGGCGCGCGTGGCGGACGTGCTGCTGGCGCTGGTCGCGGCGGGGCGCGCGTGAGGGTCACGCTGATCGCGCTGGGGTCGCGCGGGGACGTGCAGCCGTACGTGGCGCTGGGGCTGGGGCTGCGCCGGGCGGGGCACGCGGTGCGGCTCGCCTCGCACGAGACGTTCCGGGCGTTCGTGACGGGCGCGGGCCTGGAGTTCGCCCCGATGCGCGGGGACGTGCGGGAGGTCGTGAACAGCCCCGAGATGCGCGCCGCGCTGGCGGGCGGGAACATGCTGGCGATCAACCGGGTGTCTGCCCGCGCCACGCAACAGGGCGCGTTGCTGTGGGCCGAGGACGGTCTGGTGGCCGCGCGGGACGCTGACCTGCTCGTGGCGGGCATCGGGGGGCTGAACGTCGCGCAGGCGCTGTCGGAGAAGTTGCGTGTGCCGCTCGTGGAGGCGCACGTGGTGCCGTTCCACCCCACGCGGGCATTTCCGGGCGCGATCGTTCCGCCGGCCACCGTGCGGCTGGGCGGCTGGGCGAACCGCCTGTCGCACGTCGTGACGCGGCAGGTGATGTGGCAGATGTTCCGCTCGGCGGACTCGCGCGCGCGGCGCGAGGTGCTGGGCCTCTCCCCGCCCCGCTGCTCGGCCCGCGCCCGCTGCGGCCCCTGCCGACCCTGCACGGCATCAGCCCGGCGGTCCTGCCCCGCCCCGCCGACTGGGACGCGGCGCAGCACCTGACCGGTTACTGGTTCCTGCCGCAGGAGGCCTGGACGCCGCCGCCCGCGCTGGAGGCGTTCCTGGCCGCCGGGCCGCCTCCGGTGTCCATCGGGTTCGGGAGCATGACCACCCCGGACCCGCAGGCGACGACCCGCGAGGTGGTGCGGGCGCTGGAGCGCAGCGGGCAGCGGGCGGTCCTCCTGAGCGGCTGGGGTGGCCTGAGCGCCGCCGACGTGCCGGACTCGGTGTTCGTGACGGACAGCGTCCCGCACGACTGGCTCTTCCCGCGTGTGGCGGCGACCGTGCATCACGGCGGGGCGGGCACGACGGCGGCGGGCCTCGCGGCAGGCGTGCCGAATGTCGTCGTGCCGTTCTTCGGGGATCAGCCGTTCTGGGGCGACCGCGTGCAGAGGCTGGGTGTGGGACCCGCCCCGGTGCCGCGCCGCGCCCTGAACGAGCGGACGCTGGCGGAGGCCCTGACGCACGCCGTGACCGATCCCGGCATGAAGGACCGGGCGGCGGCCCTGGGCACCCGCATCCGCGCGGAGGACGGCGTGGCGCGCGCGGCGGAGGTGATCTCGGGCTTGAAGCTGTAACCCCCAGCCCCCTGTTTCCGGCCTGACCGGAATCGTGCCATGCTGCGCCCGTGGCTTCCTCTTCCCTGCTGGCGGGCGCGGTGGACGTCCTCTCGGCCTTCGACGCGGATCACACCGAGTGGCGCCTGTCGGACCTGTCCCGGCAGCTGGGCGTGCCGACGAGCACCCTGCACGAGCAGCTGACCGCGCTGTGCGGCACGGGCCTGCTGGTGCGGGTGGGTCGGGGTCGGTACCGGCTGGGCTGGCGGCTGCTGAAACTCTCCAGTGCGCTGTACGGCAGTCTGCCGTGGTACGGCCCGGCGCACGCGGCGATGGAGCGGGTCGCGCGGGCCGGGCATGCCCTGGCGTTCCTGAGCGTGCTGGACGGCAGTTCAGGCCGGGTGCTGTGCATCGCGCGCAGTGTGCAGGGCCGGGACGGGCCGCCCGTGGCGGGGGAACTGGAGTTCGAGCTGCCCGCGCACGCGTCGGCCAGCGGGAAGCTGCTGCTGGCCCTGGCGGGGCGGCCACTGCCGCCGGACGCCGCCGGGTTCACACCTCACACCGTGACCACGACCGGGGTGTGGGCCTCCGAGGCGGCGGACATCCGCGCGCAGGACGCGGCCCGCACGCGCGACGAGTGGGCATCCGGCACGTCCGGGCTGGCCGTTCCGCTGCGCGGCGCGGGCGGGACGGTGCTGGCGGCGCTGGGCGTCAGCGTCCCGACCGCGCGCCTGCGCGAGGCCGCGCTGCTGCGCCTGCTGCGGGACGAGGCGGACGCGGTCAGTTGGTCGTTCGGGTGGCGTCCGGGTTGAGCCGCGCGGCGTCGGGCGGGATGAGCCGCGCGGCGTCTTCAGGCGGCAGGGGGCGTGCCAGCAGGAACCCCTGCAGGTGATCGCAGCCCATGTCCCGCAGGCGCTCGCGCTGCGAGTCGTCCTCGACGCCCTCGACGGTGACGGTCATGTTCAGCGTCTGCGCCAACTGGATCATGGCGCCCATCAGGGCCGTCACGCGCGGCTCGCGGTCGCCGTTCAGGTGTCGCGTGAAGGACCGGTCGACCTTCAGCTGATCGAACGGCAGGGATTCGAGCATGCTCAGGCTGCTGTACCCGGTGCCGAAGTCGTCCATGGCGATCTGCACGCCCAGCGCCTTGAGTTCCCGGATGTGCGCCTGGGCGCGGTCCACGTCCCGCATGACGAGACTCTCGGTGATCTCCAGGATCAGGTGCCGGGCGGGCAGGCCGGTGGCGTGCAGCGCGGCGCGGACGGTGTCCACGAAGTGCGGCAGGTCGAACTGCAGCGGCGAGACGTTCACGGACATGCACAGATCACGCTGCGGGAAGTTCCACTGCGCCGCCTGACGGCAGGCCTCGTGCAGGACCCACTCGCCGATCGGGAGGATCAGGCGGGTGTCCTCCGCGAGCGGGATGAACGTGCCGGGCGGCACGAGGCCCCGTTCGGGGTGCTGCCAGCGGATCAGCGCCTCGAAGCCCGCCAGCGCGCCGCCGCGCACGGCGTAGCGCCCCTGGTAGTGCAGGCGGAGTTCCTGGCGGTCCAGGGCGCCGCGCAGGTCCCGTTCCAGCAGCTGTCGGTCGCCGGGTTCACCCATGGCCGGCTCGAAGTGCAGGACCTGGTTGCCGCCGCTGCGTTTGACGCGGTACATGGCGAGGTCGGCGTGCTGTTGCAGCGCCTCGGCGTCCCGCCCGTCGGACGGCGCGACGGCGCAGCCGATGCTGGCCGTGACGGTCACGCGACTGCCCGCCAGATCGAAGGGTTCGGCGAGCACGTCCGCGAGTTTCTGCGCGACGAGCGTCGCGTCGCGGCGGGCACTGACGCGGCTGAGCAGCACCGTGAACTCGTCCCCGCCGACCCGACCGACGAGGTCGCTGCTGCGCACGACGCTCTGGAGGCGCCGCGCGACCTGTTGCAGCAGGCTGTCCCCGGCCGGGTGCCCGAGCGTGTCGTTCACGCTCTTGAAGCGGTCCAGGTCGATGAAGATCAGCGCGGCGTTCTCGGCCGGGCCGAGTCCGCGCAGGGCGTCGGTGGTGACCTGATGGAAGTGCGCGCGGTTGCTCACGCCGGTCAGGGGGTCGTGCGTGGCGCGGTGCAGGAGGTCCGCCTGCGTGTCGCGCAGCTGCCGGTTCGCGCGGGCCAGTTCCACGTTCCGGAGCCGCTCGATCTCGGTTTCGCGGTTCAGGAGCTCCAGGCGGATCTCGGCGGTCAGCAGCTGCGAGCGGGCGTCGACCTCCTGTTCGTGCACGGCGCGTTCCAGTGCGTGGTGTTCACGTGCGAACCGCAGCGCCTCCTGGTACGCCCCGGCCAGCTCGTGCTTCCGGGCCAGTCCTGACAGCGCGAGGATCTCGACCGGGCGGCTGCCCACCTCGCGGGCCAGACCGAGACTCTCGCTCAGCAGCGCCTGCCCCTCGTCCAGGTGCCCGAGGGTGAGGTGGGCCAGCGCGGCTGCACACGCCAGCCGGCTGATGCCCTCGTGGTCCTGCCGGGCGCGGGTGGCGTCCAGGTCCGCCAGGGCGACCTCCAGTGCGCGTGGGGCGTCTCCCTGGCGCAGCAGGGCGCGGCTGACGCACTCCTGCACGGTGCTCACCCAGCGGGGCGGTCCCACCTGCCGGATCAGCGGGAGGTGTTGCCCGGCGAGGTTCAGGACCAGCGCCGGGTGCTCCTGCCGGTCGTGGATGAGGATCAGGTGCGTGACCGACGACGCCAGCATGATCGGTGATTGCAGGACCTGCGCGAGCTGCTGGGCACGCTCGTGGAACGCCAGGGCCTGGGTCAGCTGCCCGGTGGTGGTGTACAGCGCCGCGAGATTGTTCAGCGCGCGGAATGACCCCGTGTCGTCCCCGCTGGCCTGTGTGACGCGCAGGCTGTCCAGAAAGGACTGCAGGGCCAGGTCATACTCCGCGACGCGGTCGTGGTACAGACCCAGGCCGTTCAGGCAGCGGGCCAGCAGCGCCGGGTCATCCAGCTGCCCCGCTCGTGCGTGGGCGGCTTCCAGGTGCGCCTTCACGTCCGGCAGCCGCCCGGTGTACAGCGCGCAGCCACCCAGCAGCAGGTGCGCCAGGGCCTCGGCGCGGACGTCACCGAGTTGCCGGGCCTGTTCGAGCAGTTCGGCGAGCCGCGTGACCGTCACCTCCGGGGTGTTGTACATCCCGGCTTCCAGGGCCACCACTTCCCGCTCCAGCACCCCTATCGGCTGCGCCGGTCGGGGCTGGGGCGTGACGCGCGGTCCGTTCATGCCCGTAGCGTAGGGCGCGCGGCGGCACAGGTTCCTTTCACGCGCGCCACCTTCAGACCGTCGCGCCCCGGCCGGGTCAGGGCGTGGCGTCGACCGGGCGGGTGAGCAGGTCCTTCAGGGCCGCGTTGATCCACGCGAAGGCGCGGCGGGTGTTCGGCATGGTGTACGTCTGGTCCGCGCCGCGCTGCATGAACACGTACACGAGGTGGTGGCCGTCGGTGGTCTCGACGTAGCCGCTGTACGTCAGCAGCTGCCAGCCGTTGCCGCCCTTGGCGCCCACGTAGCGCACGCGCTTCTGGTGCGTGAGGTTCAGCGCGGACTTCCCGAACCCCAGCGCCATGACGTCCCGCTGCCAGCGGCGCGACGGTTCCGACAGGTCAGGCCGCAGGAACTCCTGCGCGACGAGCGTCCCGAACTCGTACGGGGTGCTGAGGTTGTACACCTGGGCGTCCACCGCGTCGTCCTTCCGGTGGTCGAAGTGGTCGTTCAGCTTGCGCTGCACGTAGTCCGCGCGGTACTTCCGGCTGTCCGCGTCGATCAGCTCCGCCAGGCGGCGTTGTTCCTCACCCCGCGCGGCGGCCCAGCGGCTCGTGCCGTTGAACGTCGCGGACAGGCCGGTCTGCGCCACCCACCAGTCCTTGGTGGGCAGGATCAAGCGCGTGCGGCACAATCCCAGCCGGTCGGCGACGTCCTGCACGGCACCCAGGCCCACGCGGCGGTGCAGGATGTCGGTGGCGGTGTTGTCGCTGTTGCGGATCATGCGCTCGGTCAGGGTCCGCACGTCCGAATCGTCGAAGGGGTAACTACCCAGCGACTGGTTCTCGCGGGTCACGTCGAAGCGCTCGGTCGGCTGGACGCGCCCCGCGTCGATGTCGCGCAGCAGCGCCCACAGCACCGCCTGCTTGTACGTGCTCGCCAGCGGGAACACGCTGTCGGGGTTGACGGCGAGCGCCCGGACAGGCCGCAGGGTCACGGGGTCTACCTCGGCCACCCACAGGCCCAGCTGCCCGCTCAGGTGATGAGGGGGCGGCGGGGCCTTCGGCACCTCGGGCGCGGGTCGCAGGCAGCCCGCGTCGTCCCGCAAGGGGTCGGCGGGGGGCGCGGCGCGGTCCTGGCGTTGCAGGACGACGTGCCCCTCCTGCTGGGGCGGCGCCGCGCACGACCACAGCAGGGCGGGCAGCGCCCACAGGAGTCGGGCCCTCACTTCAGACCGTCACGGGCTCCAGGGTCACGCCGACGGTGCCGGGACCGGCGTGCGTGGCGACGACCGCGCCGATCATGTGGTCGCCCATGTCCTCGAACTGAATCCCGGACAGTCCGGCGCGGACCTCCTTGACGTACTCCTCGCCGCCGGGGGTGCACATGACCGCCACGCGGGTCGGCCCGTGGGCGGCCGTGTACTTCCGGACGTGCTCGACGAGGTCCGCCACGGCCTTCTTGTGGCCGCGCACGCGCCCACCGGAGTCCACGCGGCCGTCCTTGACGACCAGGATGGGTTTGATGTTCAGCAGGCTGCCCAGCAGCGCCTGCGCGCCCCCGATGCGCCCGTTGATGCGCAGGAAGTCCAGGGTGTCCACCGTGAAGCGGATATCGGCCTTGCTGGCCGCGGCCTCCAGCTGCCGGACGATCTCGTCCATGCTCAGGCCCTGATGCGCCAGTTCAGCGGCGCGCAGCACACGCAGGCCCAGGCCCATGCTGACCGAGCGGCTGTCCAGCACCGTGACCTTCCCGCCGAACTCCTGCGCGGCCAGTCGGGCACTGCCCACGGTTCCGGACATCTGCCCGCTGATGTGCAAGCTCAGGACCTCGTCGGCCACCTGCAGGGCCTCGGTGTACGCGGTCGCGAACTCGGCCGGGCTGGGCTGGCTGGTGCTGGGCGTCTTCTTGCCCGCCTTCAGACCCGTGAAGATGTCCTGCGGTCTGATCTCCAGGCCGTCCTTGTGCATCTTGCCGTCGAACAGCACGTACAGCGGCACACTCTTCACGCCGATCTGCGCGAGCAGTTCCGGCGTCAGGTCACTCGTGGAATCCGTGACGATCGCAATGGTCATTCGCTGATACTAGCGTGACATTGCACACGGTGCAGACAAGCCCAACGCAGAACCGCCCCGATGTGGGGCGGTCCGGTCGAAGCGGCTCTACTCGGGGTTCTTCACTCGGGTTTCTTTTTCGGCTGCCACTTCTTGCGGCCCCCGGCGCCCGGCTCACTCGTCGCCTGCTGTCCTTCCTCAAGCAGGTTCTCCCCGACCTGTTCAAGGTGCACGTGCTCGGTGATGGGTTCGGCGCTCGGTTCGGTGACAGGTGCGGGCGTGGCGGCCTGCACGTCGGGTGCGGGGGCCGGAGCCGCCGCGGCTTTCGGAGCCCACTTCTTCCGCTCGCCGGTCGCGGCGGTCGGGGCAGGCGCGGCTTCAGACGTCACGGCAGGAGCGGGAGCGGGCTGGGCGATCGCGGTCTGGGTGGTCGGCTCGGCTGCATCCGTCACGGGCGCGGCACTGACCGGCTGGCCCTTCGGCGCCCATTTCTTCCGTTCACCGGCAGCAGGCGCGGCAGCGGGGGCCACTTCGCTCGGCGCGGCAGGCGCGGTGGGCTCGGTGGTTGCCGGAGCAGGCGCCGCTTCCGCCTTGGCCTTGGGAGCCCAGGCTTTCCGGGCCGGGGCGTCCGGGCTGGGTGCGGCCGGAGCAGGTTCGGCCGGAGCGACCGGGGCGGGGTTCACGTCATCTGCCTTGGCCTTGGGTGCCCAGGCCTTGCGGGCCGGAGCGTCAGCGACAGGTGCGGTGGGGGCTGAAGCGTTGGGGGCTGGAGCGGTGGGCGCCGCCGTCGCAGCCTCCGGTGCGGGCGTGACGGGCGCCGCACTCACGTCGTCGCCGCCTTTGGGCTTCCAGCTCTTGCGGGCCGGAGCGTCCGTGGATGGGGCAGCGGCAGCAGGGGCTGCCGGTGCCGCGGGCGCCACATCGTCGGCACCCGCCGCTTTGGGTTTCCAGCTCTTGCGGGCGGTCGCCTCGGGGTGCGCGGCCTGCGCCTCAGGCTGGGTGCCCTGGGTCGCGTCGGGGCTGCCGGGCTGCGCGTTGATCACGGCGGCGCTCGTCTCGCCCACCACCGCGGCGGGGGCGCCGGCGCCGGGGCGGTCGCCCGTGCGCTCCATGGGCGTCTGCGCGTTGGGGGCGCTGACGACCTCGGGCTGCTCCAGCGGGGTGGCGCCTTCCACGGGGCCGGTGGGGGCGGCCTGCTGCCAGGTGCCGTCGGCGCGCTGCACGCTCTCGAGCATGAGTTCCGCGACGTCCTTGACGATGATGTCGTCGCGTTTCTGCTTCTCGGGCGTGGAGTTCATCATGGCCTTGCAGAAGGGGCAGCCGACGGCGACGACCTTGCCGGTCTGCTCGAACTCGTCGCTGGCGGCTTTGGCGTCGTCCAGGCGGGCCTGGAGTTCACGGAAGCGGTTGTCGCTGATGCGCTCTGCGCCTTCTTCCTCTTCCTTCCAGAACTGCGCGCCGCCCGCGCCGCAGCAGAAGGAGTTCTCGCGGCTGCGTTCCAGGTCCAGCACCTCGCCCGCCATCTTGGTGATGAGGGTGCGGGGCGCGTCGTACACGCCGTTGTGGCGGCCCAGGTAGCAGGGGTCGTGGTAGGTGACGTTCTCGGCGAGCCGCTCCATGGGGAGCTTCCCGGCGGCCACGAGGGTCTCGAGGTACTCGGTGTGGTGGATGGTGCGGTAGTCGCCGCCGAGCTGCTTGTACTCGTGCCCGATGGCGTTCATGCAGTGTGGGCAGGTCGCCACGATCAGTTTCGGCGCGACGGTGTTCAGGGTCTCGACGTTCTCGGCGGCCAGCTGCTGGTACAGGAACTCGTTCCCGGCGCGGCGGGCGCTGTCGCCGGTGCAGGCTTCCTTCTTGCCCAGCACGGCGTAGTTCACGCCGGCCTTGTCGAGCAGCTGCACGAAGGAGCGGGCGACTTTCTGCGCGCCGGGGTCGTAGCTGGCGGCGCAACCCACCCAGTAGATGACGTCCGGGGTGGGGTTCTCGTCGATTGTGGGGACTTTCAGGCCCTCGGCCCATTCGAGGCGTTTGTCGCGGCTGATGCCCCAGGGGTTGCTGGCGCGTTCCATGCCGCGGAAGGCCGTCTGGAGTTGCGGGGGGAACTCACCGGCGACCATGACCTGATGGCGGCGGATGTCGATGATGTCGAGCATCTGCTCGTCCTGCACGGGGCAGACCTGCATGCAGGCGCCGCAGGTGGTGCAGGCCCACACGGATTCCTCGTTGATGGCGAATTCCAGCAGGGGGTGCGCGGTGCTCGCGCCACCCTCGAAGGGCGCGGGCTTGAGCGTGAAGGGGCTGGGGTGCGACCCGATCACGTTCAGTTCCATGCGCTTGTTGATTTCCAGCGCGGCGGGGCTCAGGGCCTTGCCGGTCGCGTTGGCCGGGCAGACGTCCTGGCAGCGGTTGCACTGGATGCAGGAGTACGCGTCAAGCAGGCGCGGCCACTCCAGGTCTTCCAACTTCTCGACGCCCAGTTTGGGTTCGTCGGCCTCCATGGCCTCCTCCAGGCCCTTCATGGGGGGGAGAACGCCGCTGCCGACCGGGCGCTTCAGGGCGTAGTTCAGCGGGGCCATGAAGATGTGGATGTGCTTGGTGAACGGGAAGTACGCGAGGAACGCCAGGACGCTGCCCAGCGCACCCCAGTACCCGAAGATGCGCCAGCCCTCGATGGCCTGCTCGCTGGCGCCGTTGAACAGCAGGCGGCCCAGGGCGCTGCTGAACGGCTGGAAGGAGTCGTACCCGCCGAGCTTGCGGGCTTCCTCGGTCATCTTGGCGGCGTTGCCGAGCACGCGGCTGCCCACGTGGAAGGTGATGAACGACGAGACGATCAGGCTGTCACGCAGGATGTAGTTGGCCCGCAGCAGCGGGTGCAGCAGCGTCTTGTCGGTGAAGCGGAAGTCGCGTTTGCTGGGCAGGAACAGGCGGCGGATCAGCAGGCTGATGACCCCCACGAGGACCAGCATGCTGAGCAGGTCGGCCAGGAAGTTGTACCCGGCGAGCAGCGGGCTGTCCTTGGAGTAGATGTGGAACGGCAGGTAGCCTTCGAGGCCGTCCACGACGTTCACCAGCAGGTAGTACACGAAGCCGTAGAAGATGAAGCTGTGCAGCACGCTGATGGCCGTGCGGCGGCGGAAGGTGCGCTCCTGGGTGAGGCTGACCCGGATGGCGTACAGCACGCGCTGGACGGGGTTCCCGGTGCGGTCCTCGCTGGCGGGCGCGCCGCGCGCGACGCGGCGGTAGAGGCGGTAGAAGCCCCACGCGCCGAAGCCACCGGCGATCAGGGCGAAGAGGAAGAACAGCAGTTTGTGGATCAGGGGCAGCAAGGGGGCAACTCCTTCGGTCGGAATGGCTTAACTGTACTCGGACGAAAAATTAGACTGAGTCAAAGTATATCGGATGCCGCGCCGCGCGCACATCACCCGTGCACCGGGTCCCGCGTCAGTCCCACATGCACGAGATACACGCTGTCGGACTCAAGCTCCGACGAGCGGGCCAGGAACTCCTGCACCACCCCGGACAGCCGCTCGCGGAACGCCTGCGCGTCCTCCCGCGACAGCCGCAGCAGCGCCCATTCCCCCAGCGGCCGCTGCGCCGCCGGACCCCCCGGACGCTCCAGCTCCTCGCGGGTCAGTTCACGCCGCGTCAGCACCCCCTCGGGCGTCACGTGAAACCGCAGCAGCCAGTCCGGCGACAGCCGCCCGTACTCCCGCGCGTACCCGCGCAGCATCCGCTCCCACGCGGGGCGCTGCACGCCCGACAGCATCTCCTCCAGCGGCATCACCCGCGACGGGTCCACGATGAACTCGTTCGACACCGCCTGAAACACCGCCGGACGCTGAGAGGCGACCTCCCGCACCAGCCCCAGCCGCACGAACCGCTTGACCCAGTACCCCAGGGACGTCGGCGGGCACCCGGTGATCTCCGCCGCCTGCGCGATGGTCATCGGCGCCGTCATGAAAGGCGTCAGGAGCCGCATGCGGTCATGATCCAGCAGCACCTCAACCACCTGCGGATCGTCAAGGATAACGTGCGCCATGTCACGAATTCTACGGGGGTTTTTGCAGCGGACCTCCGCTACCGTGATCCCCACCGGAGGTCCCCCATGACGCGCACCATCCTGCTGGCCCTGACCCTCATCCTTCCGCACGCGAGCGCCGCCGCCCTGACCGGACCGGCCGACAGCGGCATCTCCCTGACCTGCCCCATGCGCCTCTGCCCACCCAAGGCCCAGTAAGCCCTCACCGCGAGCCGCCCCGACCATAGCCCCGATCTGCCAGAAGCACTGGCGGACCGGGCGTCCTGTCCCCTACCCCACGAGGCCCCCATGACGAGACCCGCTTCCCTGACCGCCCTGCTCCTGCCCCTGCTGCTCGCCGCGTGCGGTGGGGGCGGCACCTCCACCCCCAGCCCGACGCCGACACCGACGCCGGGGAACGCGATCACGACGCGCCTCGCGGCGTGCCCGGTCGTGAACGCGTCCTCGGACCCCGCCGCGAGCAGTTGCCTCGCCGGGACGTACGCCGGGAAGACCCTCGGCGGCGCGGCCTGTTCGCTGACGGTCGCAGCGGACGGCAGTTACACCTTCGCCAGCCCGACCCTGACGTACTCGTTCACGCCCACCCCGCAGGCCATCCGGGTGTTCGGGCATCAGACCCTCCCGGACCTGAATCAGGTGATCTGGCTGATCGACGATCCGCTGACCGCCACCGAACCGAAGGAGCTGGACTTCCACGCCACCTGGGGCCGCAATGCGCCCAGCGTGAAACTGGACATCCAGGGCACGAAACGCCTCGCGGGGGGCGGCAGCACCTCCGTGACCTGCACCGTTCCGCTGTAACGTCACGCCGGAACACCACCGACCCCACCCCGCACCCTGAAGGCCGCCTGCACGCGCGCTCAGCGCCGGGCGGCCCCGTTGCGGTAGCCTCAGCGCGTGAGCCTGACTGCTGCCGAACTTCAGACGTACCTGCACGCCCTCGTCCGCGGGGACCTGAAACTCGCCACGATGATCTGGGGCCCCCCCGGCGTGGGCAAGAGCAGCGTCGTGGCGCAGGTCGCCGCCGCGCACGGCCTGGACTTCGTGGACGTGCGCCTCTCGCAACTGGCCCCCACGGACCTGCGTGGCCTGCCGGTTCCCGAGAGCGACGGGCAGGGGGGTGGCGTGAGCCGCTGGTACCCGCCGGAATTCCTGCCCCGCAGCGGGCGCGGCATCCTGTTCCTGGACGAGGTGAACATGGCCCCGCCCACCATGCAGGGCATGGCGCAGCAGCTGATCCTGGACCGCCGGGTGGGCAGCTACGAACTGCCGGACGGGTGGTTCGTGTGGGCCGCCGGGAACCGCAAGGAAGACCGCGCCAGCGTCTTCGACATGCCCGCGCCCCTCGCCAACCGCTTCCTGCACCTGACGGTCCGCCCGGACTTCGACTCCTGGCGCGCCTACGCCTTGGGCCGCAACCTGCACGAGCACGTCATCGCGTTCCTGACGTTCCGCCCGGAACTCCTGCACCGCCTCGACCCGCAGCAGCCCGCGTGGCCCAGCCCCCGCGCCTGGGAGATGGCGTCCCGCCTGCACCGCGCCGGACTGGACGCCACGCCCGCCATCGGCGAGGCCGCCGGAGCCGAATTCAGCGCGTTCGTGCGCCTGTACGAGCAGCTGCCCGACCTGGGCATCGTCCTCGAGGGCCGCGGCGCGGGCCTGCGCCTCCCGGACGAACCCAGCGTCCGCTACGCCGCCGTCGTGGGCCTCGCCGCCCGCGCCGCCACCGCCGACGAGGCGTACCACGCCTTCACGTGGCTCGCCGACAGCGCCGGACCCGAATGGCTGCAGCTGTACGTCGCCACCCTCGTCAGCAAATTCCAGGCCATCGGGCAACTCGCGGACCTCGCGGAACTCGTCGGCCGGGACGAACGCCTCGCGACGCTCGTGCAGACCACGCTGAGCCTCACGGAAAGCGCGTGAGGCGGGGGGATGGTCGATGGTTGAACGTTGATGGAGAACAGCTTTTTCCATCAACCATCAACCATCAACGTTCAACACCGGGAGCCCCATGACCCCGGTCCCGGTCACCCCTGAGTTCCAGCGTCTGATTTCCGGCTCTCGGTTGCGGCTGCGGGGGCGGTCGGCGTTCTTCGCGACGTTGCTGCTGCACGCGGAGTTCGTGCCGTCGCGGGAGGTCGCGGCGGCGGGCACGGACGGCGAGCGGGTGTACGTGAACCCGGAGGTCGCCGCGACGCTGGCGCTGGACGTGCTGGACGGGCTGCTGCTGCACGAGGTGCTACACGCGGCGCTGTCGCACGTGGAACGGCGCGGTCCGCGTGAGAAGAAACGCTGGAACAAGGCGGCGGACCTGATCGTGAACGGCATGGTGTCGGCGGCGGGGCTGCCCACGCCGCCGCAGTCGCGGCGGGACGAGCACCTGGAACGCCTGAGCGTCGAGGAGGTGTACACGTCCATCGAGGCCGAAGCCGAGGGCGACGGGAACGACGAGGGGGACGACCTGCTGGACGGGCCGCCCAGTGACGCGCCGCCGCGCGGGCAGAAGCCGGGGCAGGCCGGGCAGACGCAGCGGCAGTGGCAGCAGGCGCTGGCGCAGGCGCGCAGCGTGGAGGCCATGAGCGGCAAGGGCGACGACCCGCTGGGCGAGCACCGCGAGTTGCAGCGCCTCGCCCCGGCGCGACTGGACTGGCGGGCGCACCTGTGGCGCTTCCTGGCGCGCACCCCGGTGGATTTCGGGGGGTTCGACCGGCGGTTCGTGGGGCGCGGACTGTACCTGGAAGCGCTGGACGACGAGTCCCTGACCGCGCTGATCGCCGTGGACACGTCCGGCAGCGTGGACGACGACGCGGTGCGGGCGCTGGTGGGTGAGGTGCAGGGCGTGCTGGGCGCGTACCCGCACGTCCGCGCGACCCTGTACTACGCGGACACCGAGGCGTACGGCCCGCACGACCTGACGCCCGGCGGCGAGATTCCCCCACCGCAGGGGGGCGGCGGCACCGACTTCCGCCCCATCTTCCGGCTGCTGGACGAGCACGAGCCGGACGTCCTGATCTACCTGACCGACGGGTACGGGGATTTCCCCGAGCAGGCGCCACGCGTCTCTACCCTGTGGGTCGTGCCGCCCGGCGGCCTGGAGGACGAGGGCTTCCCCTTCGGTGAGGTCCTGCGCCTGGAAGAACACACGTGAAGGCGACCAGTCGCCCGGACGGTTTCGAGGTCGCGCTGACCCTGACCCCGGAGGCGGGGTCGGCGTGGTTCGTGTTCGACGGGCCGAAACTGGTGCTGCGCGCGGACGGCACCCTCCCGACGGGCGAGGCCCCGCTGCCCGTGGTGGACGTGACGCCGCTGGGCACCCTGGACGGCACGTCGTACCTGGCGGCGGGTCTGGACGGCGAGCTGCCCGGCGGCTTCCAGTCGGTCCCGGTCCGCACCGGCTTCGGTCGCCTGCCGGAGCACCACATGGGGCTGGCCGGATACGCTGCGCAGCTCATCGAGTTCGCCCGCACGCACCGCTACTGCGGCCGCTGCGCCACGCCCCTAAGTGACGCCACGCATGAACGCTCGCGCCGCTGCCCGAACTGCGGCCTGACCGCCTACCCCCGAGTGGCCCCCGTCGCGATGGTGCTGATCCGGCGCGGTCAGGGCCGGGACACCGAACTGCTGCTGGCCCGCAGTCCGCACTTTCCGCCCGGCATGTACTCCGCCCTGGCAGGTTTCGTGGAACCCTCCGAGACGCTGGAGGCCGCCGCCCAGCGCGAGGTGCAGGAGGAGGTCGGCGTGCAGATCACGGACCTGCAGTACCAGTTCAGTCAGCCGTGGCCGTTCCCGCACTCGCTGATGCTGGGCTTCACCGCCGAGTACGCGGGCGGCGACATCACCCCTCAACCCGGCGAGATCGACGACGCCCGCTGGTTCCCCATCACTGACCTCCCCACGCTGCCCGCCGCGTTCAGCATCGCGCGGGCGCTGATCGACGGGGCGATGGCGGGCGCGCTGGAGGAAGTGGGGAGTGGAAAGTAGGGAGTGGGTCGGCTGCCGGGGCACACCCCCCTGGCCCACACGCATCGCACCCGCACACCCACGGGCCATCCACTTCCCACTCCCTCCTGCCCACTTCCCTGTTCCCCCGTGCCATCATCGCTGCGATGACTGGTGAGCTTGACCCGCGGACGCTGACGATCTTGGGTGTGGAGGGGGCGCTGGAGGCGGCGGGTGCCCCGCGGGCGACGGCGGATACGCTGTCGGGCCTGTCGGCGCATCCGGACGCGCGGGTGCGGGCGCGGGTCGCGCGGCATCCGAACACGCCGGTGGAGGTGCTGGGGTCGCTGGCGGCGGCGTACCCGGCGGACGTGCTGGCGAACCCGGGGTTGCCGCTGATGCGGCTGGCGCGGCCGAACCTGCTGGGGGTGTTCCCGGCGGACGGGGTGATCGCGCTGCTGAACGCGCCGGGCGTGCCGGGGTGGGTGGTGGATTCGGCGCTGCGGCACGAGGACTACGCGGTGCGCACGGCGCTGGCGGGCCGGGCGGATCTGAGTGCGGAGCGGGTGGCGGCGCTGGCGCAGGATGCCGGGTGGCAGATCCGCGAGGCGGTCGCGCGCCGGGACGAGCTGCCCGAGGGGCTGGTGCGGCAGCTGGCGGCGGACGACGATTACGACGTGCGCAAGGCCGTCGCGTCCCGCCCCGACCTGCCGGGGGACGTGCTGCGGGTGCTGGTGGGGGACGCGCACGGCATGGTGCGGGCCGGGGTGGCGCGGCGGCTGGACCTGCCGCTGGACTGCATGATCCACCTCGCGGCGGACGGCGACCCGGACGTGCTGGCGACCCTGGCGCGGCGGGTGGATCTGCCCCGGTCGGTGCGGGAGTGGCTGGCGACGAACGACCAGCCGCTGGTGCGCGCCGCGGCCCTGCAGGCGTGGACGGTCCCGGCGGAGTGGCTGGCGCGGGCGGAGGTGGACGCCGACCCCGACGTGCGCGCCGCGCTGGCCCGCCGCCCGGACGTTCCGGCGGAACTGCTGACGCGACTGGCGGCGGACGAGTCCGAGACGGTCCGCCGCGCCGTGCTGGACCGCAGCGACCTGCCCGAGGACGCGGTGCTGGCGCTGGCCCGCGCGCCGGAAGCGGACATCCGCCTGCACGTGGCGAGCGCGGAGGGTATTCCCGCGTCGGTGCTGGACGCCCTGCTGAGCGACCCGGACGCGAGTGTGCGGACGGTGCTGGCGGTCCGCCCGGACCTGGGCGAGACGCGATTGGAGGTCCTGGCGGGCGACCCGAACCCGGAGGTGCGCCGCGCCGTGGCGTACGCGTCCGCGACGTCGGGCGGGACGCTGGCGGGACTGGCGCGTGACCCGAATGCCGGGGTGCGCCGCGCGGCGGCCCTGCACCCACACCTCGCGCCAGAGGAAATGGCCGTGCTGGCCGGGGACCCGGATGAAGGCGTGCGACTGGCCGTCGCCGGACGCGCCGACCTCTCCCCCACCGTGCAGGACGCGCTGCGGGCCGATCCGGAGGCGAGCGTGCGAGAGGAAGCCGCGCGGGTCGGCGCGTGACCGACATCCGACTGCCGGTGGGGCACGTGAAGTTCAGCGTGCGGGCCGTGATCCTCTGCACGCGCGGGGACACGCTCCTGACGAACTGCGGTCACGGCGAGCACGGGAGCGGCTTTCACTTCCTGCCGGGCGGCGCGGTCAGGGCCGATGAGGACTCCGCGCAGGCCGCCGCGCGCGAATGGCACGAGGAGACCGGCCTCACCGCAGACGCGCTGCGGCTGGTCGGAATCATCGAGAGCTTCTTCGGCCCGGCGGGACGGCGCGAGCACGAGATCGGCTTCTACTACCACCTGCCCGCCCCACCCGACCTGCCTGACGGGACCTTCACCGTGCAGGACAACCCGGACGTGCAGTGCCAGTGGGTGCCCTTCGACCGGATCGAGGCGACCCCGGTCTACCCGCTGGTCATCCGGGACCTGCTGCGCGTCCCGCCGGGCGAGGTGCGGCACATCCTGAACCGGGAAGCGTGAGTGCCGCGCCAGCAGTGGAATCTGCGGCCGTTCAGCGCACCTGCACCTGGAAGCAGACGGTTCCACTGTCCCCGGCGGGCATGGAGCCGACCCGGAACGTGAGCAGTTGACCCACCAGACTGCCCGCGTCCGCATCTGAAGCGCTGGTCAGCAGCGTGACGCCGCTCTGGGTGACCTGAATTCCCAGGCCCACTCCGTAGGCGCTCGTGCGGGTGAGCGTCGAGGCGGGCGCGGTATCGCTGAGGACGAAATTCAGCGCGGCGCCTCCCGAATTGACGTACGCGATGCAGTATTCCAGGACCTCGCCCGGCTGGGCGACGCTGGACGTCCCGGCGCCGCCGCCCCTCGTCACGTTCCGAACCGACTTCGTGAGAGCCACGCTAGGGGGCAGGCTGGGCTGGACGGTCACGGAGTCGCTGTCCCCGTTGTTCCCGGTCTGGGCGGTGGCCTCCCCACCTCCGGTGACGGCCGCGGTGTTCGTGAAGGAACCGGCGGCGCTCGTGACGGTCAGCAGCAGATCGGGATACGAACTGCCCGCGGCGAGAGCGTCGCTCCGCGTGCATCTCAGGGGACTGAGGGTGCACGTCCATCCGGATCCGGCGAGAGCCACGGCGGTCATTCCGGCCGGGAGGGTGTCGGTCACGGTGACGGTCTGCCCGGTGGTGGGAGCCGGTCCGGCGTTCGTGACCCTCAGCGTGAAGGTGCCGTTCGCTCCGGCCTGGAATGAGCCACTGTGGAACTTGTCCACCGTAAGGTCAGGTCCGGCCACGGTGATCACGGCGGGTTGATCCCCGGCGGTCACGGGGTCACTGTCGCTCGTGTCACTCACGACAGTCCCGAGGGTCTGCTGGCGGTACGTGACGGTCCCGGTGTTGCTGATCACGGTGCCGCCCGCCGTTCCGGCGTTCACGGTCACGCGGAAGCGCACGCGCGACTCCTCGCCGGGCAGGACCGCGCCGCCTGCCGTTGCCGTGGCGCCGGTGCCCAGGCGGAAGGTCACGGTCCGCCCCGCCGGGTCGTACTCGGCCTGATCGTCGCCGGACACGTCGGTCTTGGACCCGGCGTTCGCCCCGGTGATGACCAGCGACCCCGGCACGAAGGTCGTTCCAGCGGGCAGAGGATCGGTGAGGATCACGTTCAGCGCGCCGTCGTTGCCCTGGTTCCTGACGACCAGTTCGTATTCCAGGGTGTCGCCGGGGATCAACTGGCCGCCGTTGAGGTCCGTGACGGTCTTCGTCAGGGCGTCCTTGATGTTCGGCACGAAGATCTCGGTCGCCAGCGTGACCACCCCGGGGAAGATGACGTCACTGCTCGTGCCGACGACCCGCACCACGGCAGACGTGCTGCCGTTTGGGAGGGCCGTGTTCGGCGTGAACGTGTCGATGTCCACGCCCAGCGTATTCGTGAAGTTCGGCACCTGTCCGGTCACGACGTTCGATCCGCCCCCGGCTGCGCCGCTCGTGACCGAGATGGTCGAGTTGAAAACGTCGTTGACCGTGTTCACCGTATTGGACACGGTGCTGAGCGAGGCGGTGTTCGGCCCGAAGCGCAGGCTCCCCTGGGGCGTGGCGGACGCACCCTCCTGCTGCCCCCGGTCACCGTCCCAGGCGACCACGCCGATGGTGCTCCGGACCGTCCCGACACTGGGCGTGACGAAGCCACTCACGCCGATGTCCAGTGGCGCCGCCGGATCGCTGGCCTGCAGGAAGCCGTCGAACACGGCGAGATTCCGGGTGGGCAGGCTGGAGTTCCGGTACGCGACGACCAGCGACCACCCGGCCCAGCTGCTCGCCCCAGCGTTGCTGGCGATATTGCCGACGGTGTACGTCCCGCTCCCGCCTGCCTGCACGAGGGTCGTGACGTCCACGAACGACTGGTAGTTCGACCCGATCACGGAGGTCCGCGAGGCGGTCAGGGCGACACTCGTCCCGGTGGCCGGCGTGGCGAGGCGCACACCGGCGCGATTCGTCGCGCTGCTGCTGATCCCGCTCCAGTACAGCCCGGCGAACAGGACGCTGCTGCCCGCCCCGAGGTTCAGGCTGGCAGAACTGGAGTTCGTGGTGGCAGCGTCGCCGTCCAGGTCGATGGGGACCATGTACACGCTGTTGTTCGTGGTGGTCCCGCCACTGCGGGCCGTGTTGCACGCTGTGATCTGCGCGGCGGACGCCGGACTGACCGTCGTGCAGTGATAGTTCACGTTCCCGATCAGGACGATATCGCCGTTCGTCGCGGTATTCGTGTACCGGGAACTGAAGGTGGTCTGCGCCCCGGCAGACCCTGCAAGGACGAGGATCAGCGCCAGGACCGCCGAACAGAACCGACTCAAGCCGCTGTGGCCCGGACGCAACGTTGTGATCATCGTACCCACAGCTTACGTCGCGGCGGCATTCATGAGTGTCACAGATGGTGGCGCAGCCCTGCTCCCCCCGACAGGGGAGCTTCAACGGCAGTGCGCCTCATGACTGATCCGGATTCCGTCCTCCGGGTCGAATCAGCGAAAGGCAATGGCGAAGGCGAAGTTCGCCTGTACTTTCAGCGACTTCACAACGAACTCCAGGGTCTACGGGGAAGAGTCGGCACATCCAACACTCTCACCGCATGTCTGCATCCAGCGGTGTGCAGGTGCACCGAGGGCGATCCTCGAACCAGACGACACGAGTGGACTCGCAGAGCTGCTACGCAGAACGAGAACCCGTCAGCACCAGCGGTGGCGACGTGAAGTTGCATCCACTGGAGGACGTGGGGCACAGGGCAGGGGGTCAACGGGTGCACCTCGAACGTCTCACCGTTGCCTGCCTGCCCCTGCATGAGGTTCCAGTTCCACACGGACCACTCGTCACAGTCCATTCGGCCCGGATTAACTCATACGGATTCCGTTTGTTTCGTTGACAGATCGGAAGATCACCGATCCGTCAACTCCACGCCCGGAACCCGTTTCTCTCCTGCTCGCCCCGCTCGGGTTGAAAAATTTTGCAAACCTTTCAACCGGAGTCCGTATCAGATGGCGAGGCCCTGGGCGTGGGCGCTGACGTCCTTGCTCTCGTACTGGCCGGGCGGCAGGTCGATGGCGGGGGTGTTGGCCTCGAATTCGTCGCTCCAGCCGACTTCCTCCAGGGCTTTCTTCCACGCGCCGATGCTCTCGTTGCGGTAGATCTGGTAGGCGGCCATGCCGACCTCGGGGCCGCCGCGCGCGATGACGGATTCCACCCAGGCCCACTTGGCGGACACGTTGCGGAGTTCGGCGGTGGTGCGCAGTTCCTTCTGGATGCGTTTCATGCGCTTCTCGATGGTCTGTACGCCGGCGAAGGGGTCCGCGAAGTGCGGCGTGTGGCGTTTGGGCACGAAGGGGCTGATGCCCAGCGCGATGCGGTTGATCTTCGCGAGGTCCTTCGTGAACTCGATCAGTTCGGTGATGTCATCGTCGTTCTCGGGGCCGAGGCCGATCATCATGTACACCTTGACGCCCTTGAAACCCAGGTCGCGGCTGATGTGCGCGGTCTTGGTGAGGTCCTCGGTGGTGATGCCCTTCTTCAGCCAGCGGCGCAGGCGTTCGCTGGGCGCGTCACTCGCGACGGTGAAGGTGCGCAGGCCGCCCGCCTTGAGGATCTCGGCCAGTTCGGCGTCCACGGTGTCGGCGCGGATGGAGCTGACGCCCAGCTTGATGCCGCGGTCGGTCAGGGTGCGGCCCACGAACTTGGTGTGCGGGAAGTCGCTGAGGGCCGCGCCGACCAGGCCGACCTTCTCCACCCAGTCGGGGATGGTGTCCAGCAGTTCCTGCGCCTGGTTGTTGCGGTTCGGGCCGTACATGGTCCGCGCGAGGCAGAACGTGCAGGGGCGCGGGCAGCCGCGCTGGGCTTCCACGAGGAACATGTTGCTCAGTTCGCTGTGCGGCGTGACGATCTGACTGTACGCGGGCAGCAGTTCCTTGGGCGCGGTGGCCCACTTGGGTTCGTGGACGTGCCGCGCGGGGAGGAAGATGCCGGGCATGCCGTCGATCAGGTCGTAGAAGTCCTCGCGGCTCTCGGCTTCGCGCAGGGCCTCGCTGATGACGGGCACGATCTGCTCGCCGTCGCCGATCACGATGATGTCCGCGAAGGGCGTCAGGGGGTAGGGGTTGCTGCTCGTGAAAGGCCCGCCGATCATCACGATGGCGTCGCTGTCGTCGCGTTCCTCCCGTAGGGGGCGCAGGCCCGCCACGTCCAGCGTGCGGATGATGTTCGTCAGGTCCAGCTCGAACGACACGCTCAGGGCGAACAGTTCGCAGTCCCCGGCATCCCGGCCGGTCTCCACGGTGGGCAGGGCCTGCCCGGTGCGTTCGAAGGCGTCCACGTCGTCCGGCAGGAAGGCGCGTTCGCAGGCGACGCCTTCCTCCTGGTTGAACATGCGGTAGATGACCTGGTAGCCCAGCGAGGCCATGCCCACCGAGTAACGGTTCGGGAAGGCGAGGGTCACGCGGATGGGGGCCTGTTTGTGGATGGTGCCGGTCTCGTCGTCCAGCAGGGGTTTGATGGTCGTGCGCCAGTAACTCAAGGGTCCTCCGGAGGGGGCGCGCGGCTGGGGGTGCCTCCCCCGTGCTCCTCACCGGGTCCGCCCTGGGGCGGCGCGCGTCACAATCGGCGATTCTAGCGGACTCGGGCAGTGGGAAGTGAGGGGCGCGTCACGAGGAGCAGGGCGCGCCCCTCACTCCAGCCGATGTGACGGGTCAGGATTCTCGGTAATCCACGTCAAGGGCCGCACCGAGTTCCGCGCGGAGCAGTTCGGCGAGCGCAGCCCCTCGGCGTGAAAGGCCTGCCGGGCGGTCTCGTCCGGGAAGTCCGAGCGGGCCGGGTCCTCCCAGTTCAGGGTGGCGTCGAACGCCTCGGCCCAGGCGGTCAGCCGCCTGCGCAGCGCGCCCGACAGGGGCAGGTCGTGCGGCGTGAGCTGGTAGGGGTCGGCGCCGGGTTCCCAGAGGGGCCAGCACCCATAGTCCGCCATCAGCAGCAGGCGGCGCTGGGCGGGGCGGGTCACGCGCGCCCGCTGCAGCGCGGCGGGAGTCGGGCGGTCATACCGTAGAATACCGCGCATGAAGAGTGATCCCGTGGATCTGACCCTGTTCCTGGCGCAGAGCGTGGTGGACCAGCCGTCGCTGGTGCGCGTCTCGAAACGCGGCCCGACCGTCATGGTGCGCGTCGGCCCCGGCGAGGAGGGCCGCCTGATCGGCCGTCAGGGGCGCGTGATCCAGGCGATCCGCACGCTGGTGCGCGCCGCGTCGGACCCGCGTGAACGGCTGAACGTCGACCTGGACGCGCCCAGAAAAGCGTGACGGGCGGGCAGGACCGGACGCGGCTCGGGTATTTCCTCGGGCCGCATGGCGTGAAGGGCGGCGTGAAGGTGTACGTGCTGGGCGACCAGGAGCAGTTCCGCGCGCTGAAACGCGTGTTCGTGGAGGGGCGCGGCTGGCTGCGCGTGGCGCGGCTGGAGATGCTCGCGCCGGGCGTGGCGCTGCACCTGGCGGGCGTGACGTCGCGCGAGGCGGCCGAGGAACTGCGCGGCCTGAACGTGTTCGCGGCGGACGACGAGCTGCCCGAGCCCGAGGAGGGCGTGTACTACTACCACGAGCTGCGCGGCCTGACCCTGCACGGCGCGGGCGGCGAGGTGCTGGGCGAGGTCGTGGACGTGGAGGACGGCGGGCATCAGGATCTGCTGGTCGTGCGGCACGAGGGCGGCGAGTCGTTCGTGCCGCTGCAGGCGCCGTACGTGCTGGTCAACCTGAACGACCGGAAGCGTCCCGCGTCGCTGGCGCTGTCGGCGGATGCCCCGGCGGGTCTGCTGGAGTCCGCCGAGCCGGAGGGGCCAGAGGCGGGCGGCGATGACGCCTGAGCCCACCCCGGACGGCCCGCTGACGTTCTCGTTCCTGACGCTGTTCCCCGAGCTGCTGGCGCCCTTCGCGTCCGAGGCGATCCTCGGGAAGGCGCGCGAGCGGGGGCTGGTGGACGTGAACCTCGTGAACATGCGGGACTACTCGCAGAACAAGCACCTGAAGGTGGACGACACGCCGTACGGGGGTGGGGCGGGCATGGTGATCCGCGTGGACGTCGCCGAGCGGGCGCTGGCGAGCCTGCCGCCCGCCGACGAGGTGATCCTGTTCAGTCCGGCCGGGCAGCCGTTCACGCAGGCGGTCGCGGAGGAACTGGCCGGGAAGGCGCACCTCGTGTTCCTGTGCGGCCGGTACGAGGGCTTCGACGCCCGCGTGGAGGGGCTGGTCACGCGCGAGCTGAGCGTCGGGGACTTCGTGATGATGGGCGGTGAAGCTGCCGCCGCGTGCGTGCTGGAGGCCGTGGCCCGCCTGCGGCCCGGCGTGCTGGGCGACGCGGACTCGCACCGGGCGGACTCGTTCAGTTCGGGCCTGCTGGACTACCCCGAGTACACGCGGCCCCTGGAGTGGCAGGCGCAGGAGGTGCCGGAGGTGCTGCGCGGCGGGAATCACGCGGCGATCGGCGCGTGGCGGCGCGAGCAGGCGCTCAGGCGCACGCTGACCCGCCGCCCGGACCTGCTGACCACCGCCCCGCTGACCCCGCAGGACAGCGCCACGCTGCTGACCCTGGGCGCCACCCCGGACGACCTGACGGCCTGGGGGGCGCCCCCTCCACCACCGCCGAAAAAACCGAAGCGGAAGAAGACACCGGACGCGACGCCCTCCGGGACGTGAGAATCCAGTCAAAACTTCTTTTCTTCTGTGGGATGCGCTCAAGTCGCGCGGAGCGGAACGCGCCAGCATAACAGCCTATGCGCGTTCCGCTGTTTCCCCTGCCGAATCTGGTGCTGTTCCCGGGCGTGGTGCTGCCGCTGTACGTGTTCGAACCCCGGTACCGCACGCTGCTGGCGGACGTGCAGGCCAGCGGGGAGCCGTTCGGGATCGTGCGGATCCTCCAGACGTCGAAGGAGTCGGACCTGCCCTTTCAGGACCGGGTGTCGCGCGTGGGCACGCTGGCGCACCTGCGGCACGCCGATCCGCACGAGGACGGCACGAGCACGATCATCATCGCGGGCGGCGACCGCTTCCAGGTGCAGGAGTTCCACACGGACCACGCGTACCTGAGCGCCGACGTCGCCCTGTGGCCGCTGGAGGCCGAAGGCGACCTGAGCCCCGCCGAGGCCGAGGGAGCCGCTCACGCCACCGCGCGTGAACTCCTGTCCGCGCTGCTGCGCCTGAACCCGGAGAACACCGACGCGCTGCGCGCCGCCGCCGCCCGGAGGACCCCCTCCTGATCGCCAGTTTCGCCGCGAGTGTCCTGCCGCTGAGCCCCGAGGCCCGCGAGGACGCCCTGCGCGCCCGGACACTGCTGGACCGGCTGGACCACCTGCTGGGACAGGTCCCGACGACAGCGAAGACGCTGAATTGAGGTCTGAGGGTCGAGGGTCCAAGCGTCTACGGTATTTCCCTTTGATGCTTAGACCCTTCGACCCACCAGCATTCTGTCCCGCACATAATCTAGTCCGCTCTGCTAGGCTGTGTGCTCGATGGCGACGGTGGCGGAATTACGGGAGAAACTGCGGCGACCCCTGGCGGCAGAGCTGGCGTCTGGCTGCCAGAACCGCGTGGTGGCGGGCGGCGTGGAGAAACTGCTGGCCTCGCCGCTGGGGAACCCCTTCCCGAAGGTGCGTGAGGCCCTGGCTGGGTACGCGGGCCTGGACGCCCAGGGGCGCGAGGTGGCCCTGCGCGCGGCGCTGGACCTGCTGACCGAACCCGACAGCCAGAAGACCGCGACCCGCGCCGCCCCGGTCGCCAAGCGGGTCGCCGTGCCCACCGCCGAGCCCGGCGAGCGCCTCCCGCCAGACGCGCCGGTCGAGCGGCTCGACACTGGCCCCGGCGGCGCGCGCAAGCTGCACACACTGGGCCTGCACCTGCTGCGCGACGTGCTGCACGCCTACCCGCACCGCCACGAGGACCGCCGCGCCCTGCCCGACCTGTCCGAGGTCGAGGAGGGGCAGAAGGTCACGGTGGAGGGCCGCGTGGTCGCCAAGTCCCGCCGCAGTCCCAAGCCCGGCATGCAGATCCTGGACGTGACGCTGGAAACGCCGTCCGGGGGCCGCGTGAAGGCGACGTGGTTCAATCAGCCGTGGGTGGAAAAGCAGCTGCGCGAGGGGGCGCGGCTGGTCCTGACGGGCCGCGTGAAACGCTTCGGGCGGACCGTGCAGCTGAGCGTGGAGCACCTGGAGACGGTGGACGGCGCGCAGGATTCCCTATCGACCGGGCGGATCGTGGGCGTGTACGACGCGAAGGACGGTATCTCGCAGGAGTTCCTGCGTCGCGCCGCGTTCCGCACCCTGCAGGCCGTGCCACTGGACGATTACCTGCCCGCTCACTGGCGGCGGCAGTACGGCGTGACGGACCTGAGCGACGCGCTGTGGGGCATCCACTTCCCCGCGGACGAGGCGCACCTGAGCCGCGCGAACCACCGCCTGCGCTTCGACGAGTACCTGTTCCTGGAACTCCGCATGCTCCTCCAGGGCGAGGACGCCGTGCTGCAGGGCAAACGCTTCAACGCCAGGGGCGACGACATCCACACCTTCGAGGGCGCCCTTCCCTTCCGCTTCACGAACGCGCAGCGGCGCGTCCTGCTGGAAATCACGGACGACATGCGCAGCGACCGCCAGATGGCCCGCCTCGTCCAGGGAGACGTCGGCAGCGGGAAGACCGCCGTGGCCGCCTGCGCCCTGTACCTCGCCGTGCGGGACGGCTACCAGGGCGCGCTGATGGCCCCCACCGAGATCCTCGCGCGGCAGCACTACGCGAACCTCGTCGGGTACCTCGGGCAGCTCGACATCCGCGTGGGCCTGCTGATCGGCGCGATGACCCCCAAGACGAAACTGGAAATGCAGACCCGCATCGCGGAAGGGGACGTGGACGTCGTCGTGGGCACCCAGGCGCTCATTCAGGAGAACGTCCGCTTCGACAACCTCGGGCTGGCCGTCGTGGACGAGGAACACCGCTTCGGCGTGCAGCAGCGCCGCAAACTCCTCGCGGGCCGCCCCGACGTGCTCGTCATGAGCGCCACGCCAATCCCCCGCTCGCTGGCGCTCACCGCGTACGGCGACCTGGAACTCAGCATCATCGACGAACTCCCACCAGGCCGCACGCCCATCGAAACCAAACTCATCCAGGACACCGCCCGGCAGCAGGCGTATGGATTCGTCATGCGCCAGATCCGCGAGGGGCGGCAGGCGTTCGTCGTCACGGCCCTCATCGAGGAGAACGAGAACCTCGAACTCCTCGCCGCCACGCAGCTCGCCGACGACCTCAAGACCATCCTCCCCGAAGCGCGCATCGACCTGCTGCACGGAAAGATGAGCGCCGCCGAGAAAGACCATGTCATGGACCGCTTCCGCGCGCACGACTTCGACATCCTCGTGTCCACCACCGTCATCGAGGTCGGCGTGGACGTCCCCAACGCCACCGTCATGGTCATCGAGAACGCCGAACGCTTCGGCCTCGCCCAGCTGCACCAGCTGCGCGGCCGCGTCGGCCGGGGCAGCGCCCAGAGCTACTGCGTCCTCATCGCCGGGGAACACAGCAAGAAAACCCGTCAGCGCCTCAAGATCATCGAAAGCAGCACCGACGGCTTCGTCATCGCGGAAGCCGACCTGAAACTCCGCGGCCCCGGCGAGATCCGCGGCACCCGCCAGAGCGGCATCCCCGACCTGCGCCTCGCCGACCTCGCCAACGACACGCAGATCATCGAACAGGCCCGCGAACTCGCCAAACACATCCTCGCGCACGACCCGAAACTGGAACACCCCCGCCTCCAGTACCTCCGCAGCGAACTCCAGAACCGCAGCCAGAGCGTCGCCTACAGAGAAGTGATCTGATGACCCCTACCCCATTGATCGTGTACGTGGATGTGGACGAGACGCTGGTGCGGAACGTGGGGCGGTCGCGGGTGCCGATTCCCGGCGCGATCGCACATGTGCGGGAGCTGGCGGCGCAGGGCTCGGAGTTGTACTGCTGGAGTTCCGGTGGGGCCGAGTACGCGCGGGACAGTGCGCGTGAGGTGGGCCTGGAGGGCATGTTCACGGCGTTCCTGCCCAAACCGCAGGTGATGCTGGACGACCAGCGGGTCGAGTCGTGGCGGCAGCTGGTGCAGCTGCATCCATTGTCCTGCCCCGGCGAGTCGGTGGAGTCGTACCGGGCGGCGCTGGACAACACCCGCCGGTCAGAGCGGTGAGGTACTGACCGACGCAGGGTAAATCTGCCGGAATTCGGCCGGATGGACTGGAGTACCGGGTGCTCTGGGTAGGAGGAGAACCGGCCACGGGGGTTGTCGCCGCGCATGCTGGTCGGCGCTCCAGCGGAGCAACCGTAAGCCCTCCCGTTGTGGGGGTCGCGGTCGGGGACATCGGCTCCATGTCACGGCCGCATCGCCCAGGTTCGTTCCTGGCAAGGCTGTTCGGCAACTACAATTCACGGCATGTTCAAGCCACTGTGGGGCCGAAGAGTACCCTCCGGTGTTCTCGGCCTGCGCGCGCTCGTGGTGGGCAGCGTGCTGCTCGCGCTGTCGTCATGCACGTACGTCAAACTCCTGACTCAGCAGCCGGAGATCACATACGATGCCCGACTGGGGGCCTACTCGTTCGTCGGGCCAATCAATTTCGGCACTGCGGAACGTCTCAGGAAGGAGGTGCCTGATGGGTCGAAACTGATCTTCCAGAGTTTCGGTGGGCGTTCAGAAGAAGCGCAGCAGATTGCCCGTTGGATGAAATCCCACCGCATCAACCTGACGATCAGAGGGTACTGCGTCAGCTCGTGCGCAAATTATGTGGCCGGGGTACCGGGCGCGCAGTGGGGACAACCGACGATTCTGCTGTTTCATGGCGGTGAGCAGTCTACGTACGTCGCGCCCTGTACGGGTCTGCTCGGATGCAGATCAGATGCGGCGAGCGACCGCGCTGCCTTTGCCCAGGAGTTCGGGTTAAATCCTAATTTCGTGGTTTTTTCGGGCAGGGCGGTCGAGTCCGTGTTCGCCCAGCGGGCCGCAACGGATGGCGCGCGCCGCCTTCCAGGGCTGCCACTTCCATATTTCTGGGCTCCGAGTCGCGAGGAATTGAAGTGTTTCGGGGTAGAGGCGGAAGTGTCGAGCCTTGCGGACCTTCCCATCAGCGACAGTGCACGGAAGTGGTATTTCACGACCGCTGAACTGTCCCCTGCGCTTCAACAGGAGTTTGGTGTGATGTGCGACCAGTTCCGTTCTGACCTCAGGCGATGAGCCGGGCTGTGGCGGCTCGCTCTAACAGACCTCCCGTTCCGGATGAGCAGCAGACCTCCGGGCATGGTGAATCACGCCTGGAGGTCTGCTGCTTCCGTCTCGAAACGGCTGGATCGACACGAGTTGGTGGGCCGATGCGTCAAGGCCGCCGGTTCACGCTGGCCTATCCATACAGGGAGGGGAATGAAGCGCGTCCCTGCTCCATCCCCCTCGCCTGGCCGCTTACTTGATGTTGCCGTTCAGGCCGTTGGGGTAGAAGCCGCCTTTCTTCGCGCCGGGGGCGAGGTAGACGATGTTCAGCACTTCGCGGGTGCTGCGGGGGAAGGCGATGCCGTTCGCGTCGGCGGGGGCGATGACGGCCATGCCCTTGGCATCCGTGAGGCCCTGGTCTTTCATGCCGCCGACCTTGCCGCGCAGGTTGCTGATGGCCTGGACGACCTGCCCGACGTACAGTCCGGCGGCGGCGCTGACCTGACGCTGCTGGAAGAGCATGCTGCGGATCGCGCCGCCGTGGTACGCCTCGACGGCGAGGATGCCGGCGGCCGCCTGCAGGTACGCGGGGTTCGTGATCAGGGTCGCGGCGCCGTTGTAGGCAGTGACGCCCACGTCCTCGAAGATGAACGCGCCGTGCAGGAAGAACAGGTCGTTGGCGAAGGGGTTGAAGCCGTCGATCTTCCCGCCGCTGGCGGCCTGTCCGGCGGCGCGGAAGGCGCCGTTCAGGTCGATGACGGGGCGGGGCGCGGCGGCCTTGCCGAGTGCGCCGTGCAGGAACTTGACGTGCTGCAGTTCGTCCTCGGCGATGTCGCGGGCGAGGGCCTGGACGTTGCCGTCCTTGAACTGCATGCCGCGGTCCTGGTCGAGCCCGGCGGGCAGGCGGATGTCGGCGCCGCCGCCGATCTTGCGCAGTTCGTTCACGCGGCCCACGGCGGCGAGGTAGAAGGCCGCTTCGAGGTATTCGAGGTTCAGGGCGAAGTTCAGGACGTCTCCGTCGATGTTCTTGGCGGGAGCGGCGCTGGCGGTGCTGCCCGCGGCGAGGCCCATGGCGGCGGCGCCGAGGCCGAGTTTGCCGAGGAAGCCCATGGCGGCGCGGCGGTTCATGGCGGTTTCGTTGGTGGCGTCGGTGATGATCTGCTGTTCGGTGTCGTGGCTCATGGTGGTGCTCCTGGGTGTGGTCGCCCGTGAACGCCTCTTGCGGGGCGTCCGGTTCGGGGGTGGGAGGTGGGGTGGGTGAACCGCTGCCGGGTGGCGGGGTTCGTTCTTGACATCCAGCCATATGCGGGAGGGGAGCTGATTGGATCACGGCCGGGTTGAGCGTGAATGCCACATGAAGGCGAGTGGGGTGGGTAGAGTGGGCGGCATGAGTGACCAGCCCACCCTGTTCGAGCGGATCATCGCGCGGGAGATTCCCAGTGACGTCGTGTTCGAGGATGAGAAGTACATCGCCATCCGGGACATCGCCCCGAAGGCCCCGATTCACCTGCTGGTGATTCCCAAGCGCATGACGCCCCGCGTGGACGCGATCACGGACGCCGCCGAGATGGGCGAGTTGTGGCTGACGGCGGTGAAGGTGGCGCGGATGCACGCCGAGGATTACCGGCTGCTCGTGAACTGCGGGACCGGAGGCGGTCAGGTCATCTTCCACACGCACATTCACGTCCTGGCGGGCTGGGAGCACGGCCCGGACAGCGACACCTGATGCCGTTCGAGGGGGTTCTGTTCGATCTGGACGGCGTGCTGGTGGACAGCGAGCACCTCGCCGAGAGGGGGTGTGGGTGCGGACGCTGGCCGAGCACGGCCTGCCCATTCCGGCGAACGAGTTCTCGCATCTGGCAGTCGGGCAGACGTTCCCGAACGTGCTGCTGCGCCTTCAGGAGCTGCACGGCTGGACGGCGTCCGACGCGTTCCTGCCAGTGCTGGAGGAACGCTTCAATCAGGCGTTCCATGACCTCCCGGCCATTCAGGGCGCGCGGGAGACGCTGCTGGCCCTGCGCGCGGCGGGCATTCCGTTCGCGGTGGCGAGCAACAGTGAAAGGGGGCGACTGCACCTGAAGCTCCGCGCGTCGGGACTGGCGGACCTGGTCGGGGAACACGCCTACGATCCGTCGTGGGTGGGCGGGCGGGGCAAGCCGCACCCCGAGCTGTACGTGTTCGCGGCGGCCCGGCTGGGCGTGGACGTCACGCGCTGCGTGGTCGTCGAGGATTCCGTGCCGGGCGGCACCGCCGGGGTGGCGGCGGGCGCGACCCTGTTCGCGCTGCTCGCCGCCGGACACATCCACCCGGACAGCGCCGCGCAGATGCAGGCCATCGGGGCGGCGCGGGTGCTGCGCTCGCACCGGGAATTGCAGGAGGCGCTGGGGCTGTCCGCCTGATTACCGCGTGCCCCTCATGTCACCGTGAGGGGGCGTTCACGAGGGCTTCGGGAGGCGTTCACACGGTGCCGACGGCTGCATTCTGCGCTGCACTCGGGTGGGAGGCTCCGGGCATGACACAGCAGCACTCCGATGACGTGAAGAAACTGGCCGACATGATCGAGGGCGTGAAGTTCGCCATGCTGACCGTCCAGACGGCCGAGGGTCACCTGCACGCGCACCCCATGACCACCCAGGAGGTGGAATTCGACGGGGACATCTGGTTCATCGGCGGGAAGGACACCGAGCAGGTCGCCGCGATGCGCGCCCACCCACAGGTGAACGTCAGCTACGCCCGCCCCGACAAGGGCGTGTACGTCAGCGTGAACGGCGAGGCGAAACTGGTCGAGGACCGCGCCAAGCTGGACGAACTCTGGAGCGACATGTACAAGGCGTACTTCCCGCAGGGCAAGGAAGACCCGAACATCCAGTTGATCCACATCGCCGCGAACGGCGCGGAATACTGGGAGAGCGACGGCAAGGTCCGCAGCCTCATCCAGATCGCCAGGGGCCTCGTGACTGGCGAGCACGCCCACCAGGGTGAGAACGAGACCGTCAAACTCTGATCCTGCGGGCACGCACAGTCGAAGAGGGGGAGCCGATCACCGGTCTCCCCCTCCTCTGTTCACTGGTGTAGGCGGTTACTTGACTTCCTTCAGCACGGCCTGGGTGAGGTCCACGGCGGTGTTCGCGTGGACGATCAGGTTCGTGGCGTTCGCGACGTTCGCGTCCAGCACGATGCTGTAGCCGTTGGTCTTCGCGACCTTGGCGACGGCCGTGTTGACCTTGGTGGCCAGGGGCTTGAAGGCCGCGTCGATCTGCTTGACGTACCCGTCGCGGACCTTGGCGTAGTCCTGCTGGGCCTTGGTGAGCGCGGCCTTGTCGGCGGCGGTGCCTTTCGCGGCCTTGCCAGCCAGGGTCTGCAGGGTGGCCTGCCGGGCCTTGAGGTCGGCGCTGGACTTGGTGTTCAGGTCCAGGTAGGTCTTGCTGCCACTCATGTTCTTGATGACGTTCTGGACGTTCACGACGCCCACGCGGTTCTTGCTCTGCTGCGCGTGGGGCACGGTCGCGAGAAGCGCCAGTGGTGCGAGGATCAGGAATCGGTTCATGTGAACCTCCATGTAAAGCGCAGCGCCGGTCTGGCCTGCGGGCAGGCTTTGACCGGCGCTGGGTGGGTTACTTGATGTTCTTGACGACGGCGCTGGTCAGGTCGGTGCTGTCGTCGGCGTAGATGACGAGGCCACTCTTGGCGGCGACGCCCTTGTCCATGACGATGCTGTACCCGTTGCTCTTGGCGACGGCGTTCACGGCCTTGTCGACGGCCTGCTCGATCTGGGTGACCTTGGGGTCGATCTGCTTGTCGTAGTCGGCGGCCTTGGCCTGGATGGTCTTGACGAGCGTGTCGCGGGTCTGCTTCTCGGCGGCGGTGGCGTTCGCGCCCTTGGCGTCGATGGCCTTGATCTGCTTGTCGATCGCGCCGAGTTCCGCTTCAGCTTTCGCCTGGATGTCCTTGATGGCCTTGTCGTTGGGGTGCGCGGTCAGGAGCTTGCTGACGTCCACGAACGCGACCTTCTGGGGGGTGGTCTGGGCGTGGGGAGCGACCATGCCGAGGCCGAACGCAGCGGCGAGCGCCACGGGGGCGACGAGTTTCGAGCTGATCTTCATGCCTGGAAACGTAGCATGCGCCTTTCTGAGCCGAATGAAGGGCGCCTGACGGGCTTCACATACCGTTCCCATTCCGGGGGACGGGACGTGTGACGGCGCGCAGTGGGTACACTGCGGGCATGCTCGTTCGCGACTGGATGACCCGCAACCCGGTGACCGTCTCCCCCGACACGCCCGTGATGGACGCCCTGAAGATCCTCAAGGAGGGCGGCTTCCGGCGCCTGCCGGTGCTGGACGCGCAGGGGCGATTGGTGGGCATCACGACCCGCAAGGACCTGAAGGACGCCATGCCCAGCAAGGCCACGACCCTCAGCGTGTGGGAACTGAACTACCTGCTGAGCAAGCTGACGGTGGACGAGATGATGGCCCGCCCCGTCATCACGGCGGCCGAGGGCGAGTACATGGAGGACGCCGCGCTGCGCATGCAGGAGCACCACGTGGGGGGCCTGCCGGTCCTGAACGACGCGGGGCAGCTGAGCGGGATCATCACGACCATGGACATCCTGCGGGCGTTCACGGGCATCCTGGGCATGCGCGAGGGTGGGCACCGCCTGACGCTGGACATGCCGGACGTGCCGGGCAGCCTGGAACGCGCGACCGGGGCGATCCTGCCCAGCAACATCATCAGCGTCGCGACGTTCGGCGGCGAGAACGGCCGCCGCCGCTTCGTGATGCGCGTCAACGGGGACGGCGTGCGTGACGTGCGCGACCGGGTCCGCGCGGCGGGCATCGACGTGCTGGACTGAACGCACAGCCGTGGGAGGCCCGGTGTGTAGCGCACCGAGCCTCCTTTGCTTGCCGCCTACAGCAGGCTGATCGCGTATTCGCCCATCAGGCGCGGAATGTTCACGCCGGTCGTGGCGACCGAGTTCTTGAATTCCATGGTGTGGTTGATCTCGATGATCTTCAGGCCGCCCCACTCGTTCTGTGCGGCGGGGTCCTCGACGAGGTCGATGGCGACGATCTGCCCGTGCACGGCGGCGGCGGCCCGCACGGCGAGGTCGGCCATCTCGGGCGTGACGGGGCAGTTGCTGGCCTTCGCGCCGCGCGCGGTGTTCGTGATCCAGTGTTCGCTGGTGCGGTAGATCGCGCCGATGCACACGCCGCCCACCACGAACGCGCGGATGTCCCGGCCGGGCTTGTTGATGAGTTCCTGCACGTAGAAGATCCCGTGCTGTGGCCCACCCAGGACTTCCTTGTGTTCGATGACGGCCTCGGCGGCGGCGCGGTCGTTCAGGCGGCTGACCATGCGGCCCCACGAGCCCACGGTGGGTTTCAGGACGACCGGGTAGCCCATCTCCTCGATGAGGGTCAGGGCGGTGTCGCCGTCGAAGGCCACCCCAGTGCGGGGCGTGGGGAGGCCGTGGGCGTGCAGGGCGGCGTTCGTGGCGAGCTTGTCGCCGCACAGTTCGATGACGTGCGCGGGGTTGATGACCTTCACCCCGAAGCCCTCCAGCGCGCGGGTCACGCCGTGCCCGCGGCTCTGGCTGACGCAGCGTTCGATGGCGACCTTCCAGGGCACGTTCGCGCGGCCCTGCTCGTCGAAGGTGACCTTCAGCTGGGGGGTGTAGACCTTGTCATAGGGAACGCCGAGGTCGTCGAGGGCCTCGAAGAGCATCTTCTCGTCGGGGCGGATGCGGTCGTACAGGACGGCGAGGTCGGCCATGCTGGTCTCCTGGGGGAAAGCGGGCGGGCGGTCAGACGGCAGAGGTGCCTGGGGCCAGCAGCGATCCTCCGCTTCAGAAACGGGCGAACACCACGCCCGTTCCTTCCACTTCGGATCGCTGCTGGGATCGGGTTCTCGCTCCGCTCGGGTCCGACACCTTCGGGGACTGCGCCCTCAGCTGCCGGACCACCGGGTTGACCGCCAGCTGTGTCCGCTTTACTCGCCCCAGTCCTCCGCTTCCTGCGGGGCGGCTTCGAGGCGGGGGGGGTCGATGGAGACGACCTCATATTCCACGCCGGTCTCGTCGTCGATGACGAGTTCGCCCAGTTCGGGGTTGGTCAGTTCGATGGTCGCGCCGGTATCGGGGTTTTCAAATTGAACGGTAGCCATAATCACTCCTTGCGTTTGATAGGCTAAACGATATCGAGCTTATCGTTTGTTATTGTCTAGGGGACTTACCCCTCGTCGTCCGCCAGTTCAAGCTCGAACTTCGCGCGGCAGTGCGGGCAGGTCATGAGCGCGACCTCCACGCCGTCCTGCGCACGGGTCATCGGGGCCGCCTGCAGCATCTCGGCCGTCACCTCGAACTCCTCGTCGCAGTTCGGGCAGGTCGTCATCGCGCCCAGCAGTTCCAGTTCGAAGTCCTCGCCGCCGTCGTTGCGGGTCACCTCCATTTCCGAATGACAGGAGGAACACACGATCACGTCCCCCACCTGAAGCTCCGCGCGGTCCTGATCGGTCAGTTCCAGCACCTCGGCACAGATGGGGCAATCAATCTCAAGGGTCGCCATACACCCAGTTTAGGCGGGCTCGCCGGGAAAACGCCCGTGCTTCTTGAAGAACGCCAGGATGCTCCCCTCGGCCAGCGCCTCACGCAGGAACTCCGGCGGCGGCGGCAGCTGCACTGTCCCGCCCGCGTACGTCAGGACTCCCGTGGGCACGTCCAGGGACACCTCCGCGCCGTCCTCCAGCAGCCCGGTCAGGTCGTACTCGAACGCCGGAATGCCCAGGTTCAGGAGGTTGCGGTAGTGGATCCGCGCGAAACTCGGCGCGACGATCCCGCCCACCTGCAACTTCTTCAGCGCCTGCGGGGCGTACTCACGGCTGCTACCCAGGCCCCAGTTACGCCCCCCGATCAGCACGTCGCCGGGCTGCACCGCTGCTGCGAACTCCGGGCGGATGTAATGGAACGCGAACGTCTGAAACACGTCCTCGCCCGCCATGAACGGCGCGAACTTGCCCGGCAGGATATCGTCCGTGTTCACACTGTCACCAAATTTCCAGATTCTCGGCATCTCAGGCCCCCTCTTGCTCGCTTGACTGCTCGTAACTGATGAATTCCAGCAGCGACCCGTCCGGATCGCGGAAGTACACGCTCAGGCCGTTCCCCTGCGCGCCCGCGCGGGCCACCGGTCCCAGTTCCACCGGCACGCCACACGCACCCAGGTGCGCGGCGGCCCCACTGACCGGGCCGTCCCACACGAAGCACAGGTCACTGCCACCCGGCGCGACCGGCACCCGCGCCAGCGGCTGCGGACTCAGGCCCGGCCCGTGCAGGTTCAGCTGCTGCGCCCCGAAGCGGTACGCGAAGCCCTGCCCGCGCGGGATAACTTCGGCCCCCAGCACCCTCGCGTAGAACTCGTTCGAGCGCGCCCAGTCCGAGACGTGCAGCACGCAGTGATCCAGCCGGACGTTCACGCGGGCACCGGGGTGGACAGCACCACGCAGCCGAACGAGCCCGGCCAGGACAGGAACGCCTGCACCGCCTGCATCTGCTCGGGCGTGCAGCCCAGCAGCAGTTTGAGTTCCGTGTCGCGCTTGCGGGCGTCCACGGTGGCGACCACGCCCGTCACGGCGCGGGCGTCCGGATGTCCCAGAAACACGTCGATCTCCGCGCTGTTACCGGAAGTCGTGCCGCGCAGCGACCCGTAGTCGAGGGGATAGCAGGTGTCCGGGAAGCGCGGGTGGGCCGACCCGACGGGCTGCTCGACGACCACCTCGGCGTCCGCCATGAGAGTGTCGAGGACCGCCCAGAAGTTCGCGTCGGTCACGCGGGTACCGAGGTGGCGAGCACGTCTTCGGGCAGCGCGACGCGGCCCATGACGGCGGTCGCGGCGGCCACGGCGGGCGACGCGAGGTAGATGCGGGCGTCCTTGTCGCCCATCCGCCCGATGAAGTTGCGGTTGCTGGTGCTGACGCAGACCTCGCCGGGGGCGAGCACGCCCTGGTGGCGGCCCATGCACGGCCCGCAGCCGGGCGTGCCCAGGACCGCTCCGGCGCGTTGCAGGGTCAACAACGTGCCGTCGGCCATGGCGTCCTCCATGACCTGACTGCTGGCCGGAATCACGAGGAGGCGCGTGCCCGGCGCGACGCGCCGTCCGCGCAGGACGTCGGCGGCGGCGTGCAGGTCCTCGATGCGTCCGTTGGTGCAGGTGCCGATGAATACCTGATCCACGTGCTGGTCGCGCAGCTGCTCGCGCAGGTCGGCCACGTCGAACACGTTGTCCACCTCGCTGGGCGCACTCATGCGGGGGTTCAGGGTGGCAAGGTCGATCTCGATGCTCTGCACGTACGTGGCGCCCTCGTCAGGGTAGACCCATTCGGGAATGTCGTACCCGTACGCGGTGAGGATCTCGCCGCCGGGGACGACCAGTCCGGCCTTCGCGCCGGCCTCGACGCAGAGGTTGGCGAGGGTCATGCGTTCGCCGCGCGTGAAGCGGTCCCCGGCGTGCATCTCGATGCTCTGGTACGTCGCTCCGTCCGCGCCGAGGCGGCGGATCATCTCCAGCGCGACGTCCTTGGCGGTCACGCCGGGCCGCAGGTCGCCCGTGAAGGTGACTTTCACGCTGTCAGGGACCTTCAGCCACGTCTTGCCGCTGGCGGCGGCCAGGGCGATGTCGGTGGCGCCCATGCCGCTGCCGAACGCGGCGACCGCGCCGTAGGTGGTGCTGTGGCTGTCGCTGCCCAGCACGATCCAGCCGGGGCGGGCCAGGCCCTCCTCCATCAGGACCTGATGGCAGATGCCGCGCCCCACGTCGAAGAGGCGCACGCCGGTCTGCGCGGCGTACTCGCGCGCTTCCTTCTGCGCCTGCGCCACGCTGACGGTACTGGCCGGGGCGACGTGGTCGATCACGATGCTGACCCGCTCGGGGTATTTGGGGGTGGCGTTCAGGTCCTGCCCCATGCGCTGGATGAAGCTCTGGGCGATGGAGTCCACGACCATGACCTGATCGACCTCGACGACCGCGAGGTCACCGGCGTACACGACCTGCGTGCCGCGCCGGGAGAGGATCTTTTCCGCCATGGTCTGCGGGCGGGGGGTGGGGTTCGTCATGCGCCCCATCATGCCGCATCCGCCCGGCAGCGGCGTGAGATTGACTGGATTTTCGACCGAAAACTTTTCAAATGCCATTCAAGGGTGTGGGTGCCAGATTCCCCACAGGTGATCCAGCGCCTTCCAGACGACAGGAACCCATCCTTCTGGACTCGGGTCAAGACACGCGGTCAGCCAACTGTCACCATGCTCCGGTACCCACAATTCACCCGGCGACCGGCCCCCACACGCCACCCCCGAACCGGGTGGAGCGTGGCCGCCTGGACTGCCACCCAGGAGACCGTATGACCGCATCCCGCCTTCCCCTCACGCTGCTCCTTGCCGTCACCAGCCTTCTGTCCGCGTGCCGCAGCGACCCCGCCACGCCCACCGCACAGGCGGGCACGCACCTGAGTGTCACCTCGACCCCCACCCCGACCGAGGCGATCGCCGCGCCGAAACTCACCGATCTGGCCGCCACTTACCCCGGCGGCACGCAGCCCCGCACGCTGGCACTCGATAAGAGCGTCCCGCTGATCCTCATTCACGGCGTGGGCGGCTGGGGCCGCGACGAGGGCCTGGGCCTGCGCTACTGGGGCGGACTGCTGGACGTGCAGGCCGACCTGCGCGCCCAGGGATACACCGTGTACACCGCCAGCCTGGGGCCGGTCAGCAGCAACTGGGACCGCGCGGCGGAATTGTTCGCGCAGATCAAGGGCGGCTGCGTGGATTACGGCGCGGCGCACGCCCAGACGCAGGGGCACGCGCAGAAGGACACGAAGAAATGCTACGCGGGCGTCTATCCCGCCTGGGACGCCGCGCACCCCGTGAACCTGCTGGGGCACTCCATGGGGGGGCAGACCGCGCGGCTGCTCGTGAAACTGCTGGATGACGGGGACGCCGCCAACCGCGCCAGCGGCGGCCTGTTCAGCGGGGGGCGCGCCGGATGGGTCCGGAACGTCATGACCGTCAGCACGCCCAACAGCGGCTCCCCGGCGGCGGACACCCTGCAGGACGCGATTCCCATGTTCAAGAACCTGATCCTGGCGTTCGCCGCCAGCGTCGGCAGTATCGACCCGGAGAACTTCGTGTACGACTTCGACCTGGGCCAGTGGGGCCTGAGCCGCGCGGCGGGCGAGGGCTTCAGCGCGTACAACAACCGGGTCTTCAACTCCGGCATCTGGAACAGCCGTGATCAGGCGGCGTACGACCTGAGCGTGGACGGCTCCGCCGCACTAAATACTTACGTGGGCCGCAGCCGCACCACGAAGTACTTCTCCTGGGAGACGAACGCCACCAGCCGGGGCCTCGTCACGGGCTGGCAATACCCGAACCTGACCATGAACGCCGTCCTCTCCCCCATCGCGTACCCGTACGCGTGGCCGCTCAAGCCGGGCCTGGGGAACATCAGCGGCCGCAGCCCCGGCGGGATCGGGTACGACAGCTCCTGGTGGGCGAACGACGGCATCGTCCCGAACCGCTCCATGAACGCCCCGCTGGGCCAGAGCAGCGCCGCGTACACCGGGCAGCTCACCGCGCCCGGAGGCTGGTACCGCCTGGGCCGCGTGGACGGGTACGACCACATCGACATCACCGGGAACCTGTCCTTCCGGGACGTGAAGGCCTTCTACCGCAATCAGGCGGCGTTCCTGGCCGGCCAGTAACGCGCGGCACCACCGAAGCAGGAGGCGGCCCCTGGTGCGGGCCGCCTCCGTTCACGTGATGGGGCTTACGGGCAGAGCTGCCCGCTGCACAGCGCGTGGTAGCGGCGCGACATCTCCTGGGCGGGCGTGGCGCAGCGGTCCTCCTCGACCCACCACCACGTCAGGGCCAGCAGCCCGCCGCTGAGGTAATGCGCGGCGTAGCCGACCGCCGGGTCGTGGCTGGGCACGCGGCCCGGCATGACGAGGTCCTGCATGATCACCGCAAACTGCCGTTCATACCGGGACAGGATGGCGTGCGGGCCACCGTCCGGGCTGAGGGAACTCAGGATCGGGGCGATGTGCGCGATGTGCGCGAAGTACACGGTCCAGCGGGTGTCGTCCGAGCCGGTCCAGGCGCGCAGGGCGTCGTGAACGCGGCCGATCATCTGTAGGAGGTAACTGCTGAGCACCTCGTCCTTGTTCTCGAAGTGCAGGTAGAAGGTCGAGCGGCTGATGTTCGCGCGGTCGCAGATGGCCTGCACCGTGACAGTCTGAAGGTTCTGCTGTTCAAGCAGGAGGTCCACCAGCGCGGACTGAAGCGCCGCCTTGGTTCGCCGGACGCTGCGGTTTCTGGGCACCATTA
Source organism: Deinococcus sp. JMULE3 (assembly GCF_013337115.1). Lineage (NCBI taxonomy): Bacteria > Thermotogati > Deinococcota > Deinococci > Deinococcales > Deinococcaceae > Deinococcus > Deinococcus sp. JMULE3. Next base: position 3,140,961 of record NZ_SGWE01000004.1, on the reverse strand, counting down.
CGCCCCTGATTTTATGATCCGTTCATCTGCAGGGCCTGACTGAATGGGCATTCCAGTGGACATTCCCGCGACAGCTGTCCACTTCTGCACGATCCGGCGCGCCATGCCCGGAGATCACGCCGCCTTTCGCTGGCGTGCAGGCGCGGCGCGTGGCACAGTGGCGGCATCCGACCATGCCGCACTTCCTGCCCACCGACCCTCCCAGCCGGCTGCCCCTGATCGTGGTGCTGGACGACGACCCGCACGAATGCACGCTGGTCAGCACCCTGATTCAGGAATGCGCGCCTGACTGCGCCGTGCAGGCCGGACCGCCCAGCGGGGCGACCCTGCGCGCCCTGACGGCCCCCGGCGGCCCGCGCCCGGACCTGATCCTCATCGAGGAGGACATGCCGGGCCGCATGGGCGTGGACGTCCTGCGGACCCTGCGGGCCGCGCCGGGCTACGCGGACGTTCCGGTCGTGATCCTCGGCGCGGCCGAGGCGGCAGGCCGCGCCGACGCCGCGCTGCGGGCCGGAGCGAGTGCGTACCACGTCCGGCCCGCCCGCCTGGACGAGTACCGCGCGCTGCTCGCCGACCTGCTGCGCGGCGTGCTGCCCAAGCAAGGCTGAAGGTTCAGTCCAGTCGCCCCAGGTACGCCTGCGTCTGGTACGCCAGCACGACCTGACCTCCGGTGGCGTGCACGTCGAAGGCGGCGTCCAGCGCCCGCTCCAGCGCCGGGTAGGTCACGTCGCCGTGGTTCGGCAGGTAGCTGACGCTGGTCGCCAGGGCGCGCAGGCCCTCGCGCGTCAGGGGGTGCCCGTGCGTGAAGGTGTGCCGCGTGAACCCGCCGGGGAGGTGCTGGGGCAGTTCGTCCTCCAGCACGCGGGTCCGCAGCGGGTCGTCCCCGGTGAAGGCCCGGACGACCTCGCCGTACGCGCGGTTGAAGGGGCTGTCCGCCGCGCGCCAGTCGTTCCACACGAGCAGCACGCGCCCGCCGGGCCGCAGCACCCGCCGGAATTCCGGGACGGTGCGGGCCGGGTCGAACCAGTGCGCGGCCTGCGCCGCCGTGATCAGCCCGGCGCTGGCGCCCGGCAGCCCGGTGGCCTCGGACGTACCCTCGTGGACGCTCAGCCCCCCGGCGCGGACGGCACCCTCCAGGTTGGTTTCGAGGTGGGCGCGCATCTCCGGGTTGGGTTCCACCGCCGCCACGCGCGCCCCGCCCGAGAGCAGCAGCGCCGTGAACCGCCCGGTGCCCGCACCGATGTCCGCCACGCCGCCCGACAGCAGCCCGGCCTCCTGCAACCACTGTCCCAGCGCGGCGGGGTAACCGGGCCGGGCGGCGGCGTACGCGTCGGCGCGGCCCAGGAACCGCGCGGGATTCACCACCTGCGAGTCGGTCATGCCCGGAGCATACGCGCCGGGGAGCCGCTCAACCGCCGGATCTGACCGGCCCGCCCGGGGCAGCCTCGGTTTCGGGCGCTTCGGGTGGGGCAGGCTCAGTGTGGACGGGCTCAGCGTGGGCAGGCTCGGTCAGGGCGTGTTCGGACGCTGACGTCGCAGCCGGTGCCGGGTTCGCGGGCGCGACGCTGCCGGGCGCCGTGCTGGCCGGGGGGACCGGCGTGGGCTCGGTGCGCCTGCCGCTGCGGCCGCGCTTCGGTCTGCCGGGAGCCGCGCGCCTGACCTCGGGCTGGGCCGTCAAGGGCCGGACCGGGGCGCGCACGCTGGGCCGCCACGCGCTCGCCACGAAGTACACCACGCCCGCCAGGACGCCGGTGATCAGCAGGAACCACAGCAGGCGGCCCAGCACCCCGGCGGCACCCACGATGAACAGGCCCAGCCCGGTCAGGAGTTGCCCGAGCAGCCACACGGCGGCCAGGGCCGTCACCGCAAGCAGGATCACGCCCGCCAGGGCCAGCAGGATTCGGGTCATCGGTTCGCAGTGTAGCAAGGGGCGTGTCCCCCAGATGAGCACCGCGCATCAGTGGCGCCCTGGCGTACCCTGGGCGGCGTGAAGATGCTGGAAACGGAGCTGCTCGTGGTGGGCGGCGGGGTGGCCGGGGCGTACGCGACCCTCACGGCGCGCAGTTACGGCGCGGACGTCATCCTGGCCTGCAAGACGCCGCTGGTGGGCGGCTCGACCCGCTGGGCGCAGGGCGGGATCGCCGCGCCGCTGGCGGAGGGCGACGAGGACGCGCACGCGCAGGACACCGTGAAGGCCGGGCGGGGCCTGTGCGAGCCGGAGGCGGTGCAGGCGTTCGTGCGCGACGCCCGCTCGCACGTGGAGACCCTGCGGGACCTGGGCGTGACGTTCAGTCCGCACGCCACGCTGGAGGGCGGGCACAGCCGCGCGCGCATCCGGCATCAGGCGGACGCGACCGGGCACGCGATCAGCGTGGCCCTCGCCGAGGCCCTGCAGGCGGGCCGCAGTCCGGCGCTGCGGGTGCTGGAGCACGCGTTCGTGCGGAACCTGCGCGTGTCGGGCGGCGCGGTGGTGGGCGCGGACCTGCTCACGCCGGACGGCCCGGTGCGGGTGCGGGCGGGGGCGGTGCTGCTCGCCACCGGGGGGTTCGGGCGGCTGTACCCGGTGACGACCGCACCGCCGGAGGGCACCGGGGACGGGCTGGGGTTGGCGTGGCAGGCGGGCGCGGCGCTGCGGGACCTGGAGTTCGTGCAGTTCCACCCGACCGCCGTGGTCCGTAGCGGCGCGGCGCACCTGGTCACCGAGGCCGCGCGGGGTGAGGGGGGCCGCCTGCTGAACGCGCGCGGCGAGCGCTTCATGGAACGGTACGACCCGGCGCTGGAACTCGCGCCGCGGGACGTGGTGGCCCGCGCGATCGCCGCGGAGATCGCCGCGACGGGCCGCGTGGATCTGGACCTGCGGCACCTGGGCGCGGCGTTCGTGCGCTCGCGCTTCCCGACCGTGACGGCGTCCCTGGTCCCGCTGGGCCTGGACCTGGGCGCGGACCTGATCCCGGTGCAGCCCGCCGTGCACTACACGATGGGCGGCGTGCAGACGGACGTGCAGGGCCGCTCGACCGTGCCCGGCCTGTACGCGGCCGGTGAGGTCGCGTCCAGTGGCCTGCACGGCGCGAACCGGCTGGCGAGCAACAGCCTCTCGGAGGGGCTGGTGTTCGGCGCGCGGGCGGCCCGCGCGGCCCTGGCCGCCCTGAAGGCTGTGCCCGCCCGCTCGGAGGGCCTGCACGCGCCACTGGTGGACCCGGCCTGCCTGCCGGACCTGCGCGCGGTGGTGGCGGGCGCGGCGGGCCTGCGCCGGGACGCGGCGGGCCTGCGCGCAGCGCTGGACGGCTGGCAGTGGCCGGGCACGACCGCCGAGTCCCGCGAGAGCCTGGAGGCGGGGCACCTCGCCCTGATCGGCGAGCGGCTGCTGCGCGCCGCGCTGATGCGGGAGGAGTCGCGCGGTGGGCATCACCGCACGGACTTCCCGCGTGAGGCGGCCTCGGCCGTGCATTCGGTGCAGTCGCGGGCGCTGGGGGGTGGGGTGGCCCGCGTGCCGGTCGGCGTGCCCGAGACGCGCGCGGCTGTGCTAGGGTCTTCCGCGTGAATTCCCGCACAACGCTGACCGTGGGGGCCGCCCCGTGCTGAGTCTGGATGAGCGCCTGCGCGCCGCCCTGGCCGAGGACATCGGCCGGGGCGACGCCACGACCCTCGCCACCATTCCCGCCGCGCAGCAGGCCCGCGCGGAGTTCCTGCTGAAGGAGGCCGGGGTCCTGAGTGGCCTGACGGTCGCCACGCGCGTGTTCGCGCTGGTGGACCCGACCGTGACGGTCACCTGGACGGCGGCCGACGGTGAGGCGCGTGAACGCGGCCCGGTCGGAGTGGTGCAGGGCGCGGCCCGCAGCCTCCTGACCGGGGAGCGGCTGGCGCTGAACCTGATGCAGCGCCTGTCGGGCGTGGCGACCCAGACGCGCCGTCACGTGGACGCCCTGGGCGAGTCGCGCACGCGGCTGCTCGACACGCGCAAGACCACGCCGCTGTGGCGCGACCTGGAAAAACAGGCGGTCCGGCACGGCGGCGGGTTCAACCACCGCGCCGGGCTCGACGACGGCATCCTGATCAAGGACAACCACGTCGCCGCCGCCGGGAGCATCACCGAGGCGATCCGCCGCGCGCGGAACCACGCGTACCTCCTGAAGGTCGAGTGCGAGGTGCCGGACCTCGCTGGACTGGAGGAAGCCCTGCGCGCCGGAGCGGACCGCGTGCTGCTGGACAACATGAGTGACGACCTGCTCGCGCAGGCGGTCGCCGTGCGGGACCGCCTCGCGCCGCATGTGACGCTGGAGGCCAGCGGCAACATGACGCCCGCGCGCCTGCCCGCCGTGGCCGCCAGCGGCGTGGATTTCGTGAGCGCCGGGGGCCTGACCCACTCCGCGCCCGCGCTGGACATCAGCCTGAACTTCATTCCCCTCTCTGAGACTGCACTGCCCGAGGACTCCAAATGACCGAATCTGACGTGAATCCCGTCGTCCCACGCCCCCAGACCCCGCACCGCGACCTGCTGCAACTGGAAGTCCTGCCCGACGAAGCGCAGATCCGCGCGGACATCGAACGCCTGCGCCGCGAGAAGAACGCCGTGATCATCGCGCACAACTATCAGCGGCCCGAGGTGCAGGGCATTGCGGACTACGTGGGCGACTCGCTGGGCCTGTCCCGGCAGGCCGCGAAGACCGACGCGGACGTGATCGTGTTCGCCGGCGTGCACTTCATGGCCGAGACGGCCGCGATCCTCAACCCGGACAAGACCGTGCTGCTGCCCGACCTGCGCGCCGGGTGCTCGCTGGCCGACACCGTCACCGCGCAGGGCATCCGCGACTGGAAAGCGCAGAACCCCGGCGGGCTGGTCGTCACGTATGTGAACACCACCGCCGACGTGAAAGCCGAGAGCGACTACTGCTGCACCAGCGGGAACGCCGTGCAGATCGTGCAGAACCTCCCGGCAGACGTGCCGGTCCTGTTCGCCCCGGACCGCTTCCTGGCCGCGCACGTCATCCGCGAGACGGGCCGCGCCATGGACGTCTGGGACGGCGCCTGCCACGTGCACGAGGCCATCCGCCCCGAGGACGTGCAGGGCCAGCAGGCGGCGTACCCGGACGCGGAACTCCTCATCCACCCCGAGTGCGGCTGCTCCAGCAAGATCCTCGGCGCGATCCCCGACTTGCAGCTGTACTCCACCGAGGGCATGATCCACCGCGCCAAGGCCAGCCCCGCGCAGGAATTCATCGTCGTCACCGAGACCGGCATGGTCACCCGCCTGGAACACGACGTGCCCGACAAGACCTTCATTCCCGTCAGCCGCACCGCCTGCTGCGAGTACATGAAGATGATCACCCTGGAGAACATCCGCGACGCCCTGGTGAACCTGGAGCCGCGCGTGACCGTCCCGGCGGACATCCGCGCGCTGGCCCTGAAACCCATCGAGCGGATGCTCGCCATCGGGTAAGTGCAGGCCAGAGGGGGCGTGGACCAGTGACGAGTCCGCGCCCCCTCTGCGTGCTGATCAGGCCCGCGCGTCGTCCAGGTGCTCCTGCACGTTCTTCCGCAGTCGGGCAGCCAGCGGCCAGCGCAGGTAGCCTTCCAGCGTGGCGGCGCCCGGCTTGGCGCCGAACCACAGGTCGAACAGTTCACCGATGGTCGGTGCGCCGTCATCGGCAGGCGTGAAGGTCACCGGGTCGCCCGCGCCCACCGTGCCGGGCTGGAGGACGCGCAGGTACGCGCCGGGCCGCCGCGCCCTGGCGAACGTCTTCGCGAAGGTGCCGTCCCCCATGTGCGCCGCGAGGGTCGCGCAGGGAATGCGGGGCGCGGTGACCTCGAACACCACGTCACCCTCTGAGGCGTGAACGGTCAGGCGGTCGCCGACCCGCAGCGCGGCGGATTCCAGTCCGCTCAGGACGAGGTTCTCGCCCAGCGTGCCGGGCCGCAGCGGCTCGCCCAGCACCTCGGTCCAGTGGTCGTAGTCGGGCGCGGTGTACAGGTACGCCGCCTGATCGGGGCCGCCGTGGTGCTTCTTGCTGTCGATGTGGTCGCCGTCCAGTCGTTCCACGCCGACCGTCACGCGGCCCGGCACCGGGTGCTTGTCGATGCCGCTGATGTCGTCGCGTTTCCCGACGCGCAGGGCGGTCGGCTGCCCGACGCACACGGCGTCCAGCTTGAGGGTGGGGGTCATGCCCGCCAGCGTAGCGTGCCGGGCGCGGGGTGTGGCCTACAGGAGCGTGGGGCGTGGTGACCGCTGTCCTCGTCAGGAACGCGGGCGTGTGATGGAATGCGGGGCGTGAGTGTTCCGCCCCCCGCGTCTCCCTTCGATCCCGCCCTGGCCGAGGCGGGGCGAGTCCCGACCCTGGCCGTGCTGGTGTCCCTGTTCGGCCTGACGGTCCTGCCGTTCCTGGCGGGCCTGATCCAGGGGCAGACCGAAGGGATCCTGCGGGAACTGATCTACGCGGCGGGCACGGCGTTCCTGCTGAGCATGGTGTGGCGCGGCAGCGTGTGGGCGTGGCGCTTGACCCTGAGTTTCGGGATGCTGGCGGGCTTCCTGGTGTTCATCGTGGGCATGCTGGCGGGCAGCGCGTCCTGGCGCGGCTGGATCGTCAGTCTGGCGGGGCTGGGCTACCTGCTGCTGTGCACGGCGCTGGTGGGGACGCCCAGCATCCGCGCGTTCCTCGATTCCCGCTGGGCGCAGCGGTCCGGGCGGCGGGCGTGAGCGGCGAGCGGCGCTTCACGGTGCAGGGCACGAACAACTCGTTCACCTGCGCGAACTGCGGCACCCTGGTGCATCCCCTTCAGAACGGGTCGGTCCGCAACCACTGCCCGGCGTGCCTGCACAGCCTGCATGTGGACGTCATGCCCGGCGACCGCGCCTGCGACTGCCACGGCGTCATGGAACCCGTGGACGTGGACCAGAGCGGGAAGAAAGGCTGGGTGATCGTGCACCGCTGCCGCAGGTGCGGGTTCACGGGCCGCAACCGCACGGCGCTGGACGATCCGGGGCAGCCGGACAGCTGGGACGCGCTGATCGCGATCAGCAGCCGCAGGCGCGAGTGATCAGGTAGGGCGTCCCGGCGGTTCCTCTGGGGGTCGGGGTATCCTGCGCGTCATGGCACTCTGGCTTGTGTTCGGTTTCATCCTCCTCAGCGCGACCCTGATCCTGGCGATGACGTTCGGCCCGCTGCGCGCGGCGGCGAACGTGCGGGTCATCCGGATGATCGCGTACGTGCAGTACGCGGCGGCGCTGCTGCTGCTGGGCGCGCGCCTGACCGGGAAGGCATGACGGTCCACACGCTCGACCTGAACTTCCAGAACACGCCGGGCGTGATCGCGTCCAGCGTGTTCGACACCGGGGACGGGCTGGCGGTCGTGGATACCGGGCCGGGCAGCACCCTGGGCGCGCTGGAGGCCGGACTGGCCGGGCTGGGCGCGTCCCTGGCGGACGTGCGGCACGTCCTGCTGACGCACATACACTTCGATCACGCGGGCGCGGCGGGCACGGTGCTGGACCGGGTGCCGCAGGCCCGCGCGTACGTGCACGAGCGGGGCGCGGCGCACCTGTCCCGCCCGGAGCGGCTGCTGGCGAGCGCCACGCAGATCTACGGGGAGCACATGGACACCCTGTGGGGCACCATGCAGCCCATCGATCCCGCGCGCCTGACCGTCCTGAGCGGCGGCGAGACGCTGACGCTGGGCCGCGTGCCCGTGCAGGTCCTCTACACGCCGGGGCACGCCGTGCACCACGTGTCGTACCACGCGGTGGACGACCTGTTCCTTGGGGACGTGGGCGGCATCCGGCTGGACGTTGCCCAGACACCCCGCGCGCCCACGCCCCCGCCGGACATCAATCTGGAGGCGTGGCAAGGCAGCCTCTCCGTGCTGGAGACGCTGGACGCCCGGACGCTGCACCTCGCGCACTTCGGGGCGTACCCGAACACGCCGGGCCACTGGGCCGGGCTGCGCGCCACCATGACTGCCGACGCTCAGCGCGTCCGCGCGGGCCTGACGGCCGGACTGGACCCGCAGGCCATCACGACCGCCTTCACCGAGGACCTGATGCACGAACTCAAGATGGAAGACCCGACCCTGCCCGCCCGTTACGATTTCGCGTGCCCGCCGTGGATGAGCGTGCAGGGGCTGCTGCGCTACTGGCAGCGGCAGGCGGCGCGGGGGAACGCCTGATGCGCGTCCTGGTGATCGGCGGCGGCGGGCGCGAGCACGCCATCGTGCACGCCTGCGTCCGCGCGGGGCACGAGGTGCTGTGCACGCCCGGCAACCCCGGCATCGCGCAGATGGCCCGCGTGATCGGCAGCGCGCAGGACGCCGCCAGCCTCGCGCAGCTGGCCCGCACCGAGGCGGCCGACGTGGTCATCGTGGGGCCGGAGGCGTACCTCGCGGCGGGCGTCGTGGACGAGTGCGAGGCGCTGGGCATCCCAGCGTTCGGCCCGTCACGCGCCGCGAGCCGCCTGGAGGGCGACAAGGCCTGGAGCAAGGCGTTCATGCACCGCCACGGCATTCCCACCGCCGCGCACCACACCTTCAGCGACCTGGGCGCGGCCGGGGCGCACGTGGCGACCCTGACGCCGCCCATCGTGGTGAAGGACGCGGGCCTGAAGGCCGGGAAGGGGGTCACCATCGCCCACACCGCCGAGGAGGCGCACGCGGCGCTGTGGGACATCTTCACTCAGCCCGGCGCGCAGGCGGTCATCGAGGACTTCATGACCGGTCAGGAGGTCACGGTGCTGGCCCTGACCGACGGCAGCGCGTACGCCCTGACGCCCCCCAGTCAGGACCACAAGACCATCCACGCGGGCGACACCGGCCCCATGACCGGCGGGATGGGCGTCATCTGCCCCTTCCCGATCAGCGCCGAGGCGCTGGAGGTCGTGCGGCGCGACATCATCGAGCCCACCCTGGCGGGCATGCGCGCTGACGGGCACCCGTTCCGGGGCGTGCTGTACGCCGGACTGATGCTCACCCCGCAAGGGCCGAAGGTTGTGGAGTTCAACGCCCGCTTCGGCGACCCCGAGGCGGAAGCCGTCCTGCCGCTGCTGGAAAGCGACCTCGCGCAGCACGCCCTGGACGCCGCGCGCGGGCAGCTCCGGCCCGACGACGTGCGCTTCCGTGACGCCGCGAGCGCCACCATCATCCTCGCCGCGCCCGGCTACCCCGGCGAACCTCAGAAAGGCATTCCCCTGACCCTCCCCGACCCCGGCCCGGACGAGGTCATCTACCACGCGGGCACCGCCGACAGCGCCGCCGGACTGATCAGCAATGGGGGCCGCGTGCTGGCCGTCACCGCCGTCGCGGACACCCTGAACGGCGCGCTGGGCCGCGCGTACGCCCTCGCGGACCGCGTGGGCTTCCCCGGCGCGCAACTGCGGCGCGACATCGGCGCCCGCATCGGCGCGGCCCCTGACTCCACGCCCGTTTGACCAGCCCGCGCGCACGCGCTACCATTCCCCACGCACCGGCCGGTGTGGCGGAATGGTAGACGCACTCGACTCAAAATCGAGCGGGAAACCGTAGGGGTTCGAGTCCCCTCACCGGCACCAGATGAACGCGGAAGCCCTCGCCCCGGCGGGGGTTTCTGCATTGGCTCCCAGTTACAGCGGTGGGCGGGCGGTGATCCACTGCCTGGGTTGACCGGAGGTAGGGACAGGGGCGCCCACGGCCGTCCGGTGAGTAGCGTCCCTCCCGAGGAACAGCAATCCCACGCCCACCCGCTCGGGCAAGGCGTGGGACAGGTGAGGTCACGTTACTCGGTCTGCTTCTCTTCCTTCTGCGCGGCGGCCAGTTCCGCCTGCCGTTCGGCGCGGGGGTTCACGCTGTTCAGGACGCGCTCGAACGCGGCGACCACGGTGTCGATCTGCTCGCGGCTGATGGTGACGGGCGGCAGGAAACGCACGACGAGCGGCGTCGCCTGGAGGGTCAGGACGCCCTCCTCGTGTTCCAGCGCGTGGATGTACGGGGCGCTCTTTTCTTTCAGTTCCACGCCGATCATCAGGCCCAGGCCGCGCACCTCGCGGATCTTGGGGCTCTGGATGGCGCGCAGTCGCTCCATGAAGTACGCGCCCTTCTCGCGGGCCTGCTCGGCCATGCCCTCGCGCTTCATGGCGCGGATCGCGGCGACCCCGGCGGCCATCGCCAGCGGGTTCCCGCCGAACGTGCCGCCGTGACCCCCGGCGGGCATGCGGTCGGCGACGTCGGCGGTCATGACGAACGCGCCGATGGGCACGCCGCCCGCCATGGCCTTCGCGAGGGTCATGCCGTCGGGCACGACGCCGTAGTGCTCGGCGGCGAACATCTTCCCGGTGCGGCAGAAGCCGGTCTGGATCTCGTCGAGGATCAGCAGCGCGCCCTTCTCCTGCGTCAGGCGGCGGGCCTCCTGGATGAATTCGGGGCTGGCGGGCCGCACGCCGCCCTCGCCCTGCACGGGTTCCAGAATGACGGCGGCGGTCTCGTCGGTGATCGCGGCGCGGAGTTCCTCGATGTTCCCGTACGTCACGAAGTCCACGTTGCGGTTGTCCACAGCCTCACCGAAGGGTTCGCGGTACTTGGGTTCCCAGGTGAACGCCAGCGCGCCCAGGCTGCGGCCCGAGAAGCCGCGCTTCATGCTCACGAAGCGCTTGCGGCCCGTGGCGGTGATCGCGAACTTCTTCGCGGCCTCCATGGCTTCGGTGCCGCTGTTGCACAGGAACACGCGGTCCAGTCCGGCGGGCGTCACGCCGACCAGTTCGGTCAGGAACTCGGCGCGTTTGTCGTTCGGGAGGCTCTGGGGCATGACGAGCAGCCGCTCGGCCTGATCGCGGATGGCTTTCACGACGTCCGGGTGGCAGTGGCCGATGTTCGCCACGCCGTACCCGGCGACGCAGTCGATGTACGAGCGGCCGGTTTCGTCCCAGACGACGCTGCCCTGCCCGCGGGTCATGACGACCTCGTGCTTACCGACGACGCGGCTGTCGTACTTCAGTTCGGCTTCGAGCCACTTGCTCTGGGTTGAGGTCATGCGGGGGTCCTCCGTGCGGGATGGGGAATGAACGGGGTGGGTTGAATTCGCCGTGCCGGAGCGCAGGCGGAATGCGACAGTGTAGGCCCTGCGGAGTGGGCAGGTGCCCGGGTGTCCAGGGGACACGATCATGGCACGCGGCAGGCGACAGGCTGGATTATCCTGGCAATCGGCAAGAATGAGGGTTCAGGGCTGTGAGCTCTGGGCTATGGACTCTGGGAAAACCGTGACGCCGCAGTCCTCACAGCTCAGAGCCCACCGCCCCCGGAACACGTTTCGCGCGGGGCGGCAGGTTGATCAGCCCCAGCCCCGCGAGCACCACGAGCACGCCCAGCACGGACAGGGCCCCGACGGGCTCTCCGGCCAGCGCCGCCCAGCCCAGACCCCAGACCGGCAGGGCGTACGTGACGGCGGTGACCTGCGTGGGGCTCACGCGGGCCAGCAGGCCGTAGTACAGCAGGTACGCCAGTCCGCTGCCGACGATGCCCAGGAACGCCACCGCGCCCACGGCCGTCAGGGTGAGCGGGGCGGGGGCCGGGCCGATCAGCGCGACCGGCAGCAGGATGACGCTGCTCAGGCCCAGCTGCGTGGTCGCCAGCCCGACGGGGTTCAGGCCACCCAGGGTGCGTTTGGCGATGGTGGTGGCGACCGCGTACCCCAGGCTGGCGAGCAGCAGGATGATCACGCCGTGCAGCGTGGCGTGCCCGCCGCCCAGCCCGCCCGAAACGGTCAGGGCGACGCCGCCCAGGCCCAGCAGCACGCCCGCCAGGGTCACGCCGCGCAGGCGGGTGTCGCGCAGGGTCAGGCCGATCAGCAGCGCGAACAGCGGCGTGGTGGCGTTGATGATCGCCGCGATGTTGCTGCTGACCGTCTGCTCGCCCCACGCGAAGAACGACCAGGGAATCACGTTGTTGAACAGCGCCACCAGCAGCAGCGGTTTCCACAGCCGCGCGGGCGGCAGGCTGTGGCGGCCCAGCCGCAGCGCGAGCAACAGCACCGCCGCGCCGAACACCGAGCGCAGCAGCGCCACCCACACGGGCGGGAACACCTCGCCACTCAGGCGGATCAGCAGGAACGACACGCCCCAGAACGCCGAGAGCAGGAACATGTCCAGCGCGTCACGGCGGGTCACGCACGGCTCCCGGAGCGGCGGAAGTCCATGGTCCAGTTCGTCTCCCAGCCCACCCCGCCGTCGGTGGAGAGGGCCTGCTCCCAGCGGGCCTCGCTGGGGCTCAGCACCTGCCAGGTGAATCGGCAACGGCAGGGCTGTCCCTTCCACTCGTCCTCGCCGTAGAAGGTGCCCACGCCCGCCGTGAAGGTCCCGGTCATGGGGGGCTGGAACGCTCCGTCGGACGCGCCGATCCACTGGATGGTCCAGTGCTGCGCGGTCCGCTCGAAGGCGCGGACGGTCAGGCCCAGCGGGGTGCCGTCCGGGCGGTTGATGTCCTCCACGTTCCCCAGACCACCCAGTGCGGGGCGGACTCGGGCGACGGTCTGGAATTCCTCCCAGTCCTGCGAGCCGACCAGACGGTCGCGCAGGCGCCGGTTGTGGATGACCCAGTCACCGTGCAGGAAGTCGAAATCGTGTTCACTCATGGGTGGCCTCCGGGTGACTGGGGCGCAGCTGAGCAAGGTGCGCGGGCAGCGCGGGCCAGCCGTCCTCCTGCGCGGCGCCGTCCGCCCAGTTCTCCTTGCCGCTCCAGCGTTCGATGCTCAGGGCGTACACGGCGGTGCGGGCCAGATCGGCGTCCGTGATGGGACGGGTGTGCGTGCCCACACGCAGGCCAGGAAAGACCCGTTCGCTGAGGGTGGTCAGGGCCGCGCGGGCGTCCTCGCCGTGCAGGACGCGGGCGGTGCCGAACACGATCACGGAGCGGTACTGCACGCTCAGTTCCAGCGGGGAGTTGCTGGGCAGCAGCGCGCCGGTCTCGGTGACCTCAAAGGTCACGGGGTGCCCGTGCGCCTCGGCCTGTTCGGTGTTCGCGCGCAGGCGGCCCACGACATTCGTGTGATACACGAGGTCGTGCGTTTCGGGGCGGTACGCGAAGGCCAGCGGCGTCACGAACGGCCACACGCGGCCATCCTCGCCGTGATACACGGTCGCCACGCGGCCCAGCGGCACACGCAACAGCAGGTCTTCGATCCAGGCGTCGTCCCGGCGGTTCTGCGGGCGGCGGCCCACGCTGGGGTCACGGTGGGTGGGGTCGTAGAAGCCGGTCACGGGTTCACCCCGTCCAGCAGGCCCTGACCCGTCCAGCGGAATTCCATCTGGCGGGCGGTGCGTTCGGCCAGCGCGTGCGAGTGCAGCCGCCCGACGAGGTGCAGGGTCATGTCGATGCCCGCGCTGATCCCGCCGGACGTGACCACCGCGCCCGAGTCCACCCAGGCGACGTCCGGCACGACCGTCAGCGCCGGGAACTGCGCCTGCAGGTCCGCCTGATCTTCCCAGTGGGTGGTGACGCGCAGGCCGTCCAGCAGGCCCTCCGAGGCGAGCAGGAACGCGCCGGTGCAGATCGAGGCGAGGACCTCCACCCGCGCCGCCTGCGCCCGCACCCACTCACGCACGCGCGGGTCGGCCAGCGGGGCGTCCATCACGCCGCCGGGCACGATCAGCACGTCCAGCGGCGGATGATCGTCCAGCGTGGCGTGCGGCAGGACCCGGAAACCCCCTCGCCCGACCGCCGGGGCGCCAGACGCGCTGATCAGGACCGGCTGGAAGGGCGCCGCCTCGCCGTCCCGACCGGCCAGTCGCGTGGCGACACTCAGGACCTCAAAGGGGCCGCCCAGGTCGAGGACCTCGATGCCGTCGAAGATCAGGATACCGACGGTAAACGTCATGCCATCCCCCGGCTCAGCGGGAGGCTGAAGTGGTGCGCGGTGACGTTCATTCCGGCGCGGTGGTACAGGCGGTGCGCGGCGTGGCGGGTCTCCCCCACTCCGGAGTCGAGGTGCAGTTCCGCGCAGGCCAGTTCGCGGGCGCGGCCCTCCAGCCAGTGCAGCAGCGCGCGGGCGTGGCCGCGTCCACGGTATTCGGGGAGGGTGCTCAGGTCGTCCACGTACAGCGTGCGCCCGGCCCAGAGCAGGTGCATGACGCGGTACCCGGCGACGGCGACGGCCTCCTCGCGGCGCGGTTCGAACGCGCCGACCAGCGCGTAGCCCTCGGGGCCAGTGGTGGTCAGGAAGGCGCGCAGGGCGTCCGGGCTGGCAGTGTGGGGTGATACGGGCCGCAGGGCGCGCAGGGCCGGGAGGGCCAGATGCGCCTGCGCGGGCGGAATGGGGCGGAGGTCACGGGGTTCGGTCATGGGCGTAGAGTAGGGGGCATGGTGGCCCCCTCGAAAGCTCCACTTCCCGCTCAGGTGCGGGGGCCACTGGCGGCCCGTGCGGATGAGCTGCCCTTCCCGCTGGACCTGCGCCGCGACCAGACGGAGGCGCTGCACGCGCAACTGGCCCGGCAGATCCGCGAGGCGGTCCTGTCGGGCCTGCTGCCGGGCGGCACGCCGCTGCCCGGCACGCGCACGCTGGCGCGGACGCTGGGGGTCACGCGCGGCGTCGTGGAGGCGGCTTACGCGGAACTGCTCGCGGACGGCACGGCGCAGGCCGAGGTGGGGCGCGGCACCCGCGTGCGCGACGAGACACCCGCGCCCGCCCCGCAGGTTCCGACTGGCGCGTCGGGCGTCCCGGCGTGGCTGCCGGTCATGCCGCCGCTGCCGGTGGACGGGCATGGCGCGCGGCCGGGGCTGGACTTCCGGGTAGGCGTGACCGGCACCGCCACCCTGGACCGCCGCGCGTGGCGGCAGGCCTGGGCGGACGCGGCGCGCGAGGAGGTCAGCGGCGATTACGCCGATCCGGCGGGCGAACAGCGGCTGCGCGCGGCCCTGGCGGCGTTCGCGGGGCGGCAGCGCGGGCTGGGCGCGCAGGCCGAGGACGTCCTGGTGACGGGCGGGACGCTGCACGCCCTGAACCTGATCGTGCGCTCGCTGCTGCCGCCGGGGTCGCGGGTGCTGATGGAGAATCCGGGGTACCGCGCGGCGCGGCAGGTGCTGCTGGACGCCGGGCACGAGGTCGTTCCCGTGCCGGTGGACGTGGACGGCCTGATCGTGAACGCGGACACGCCCGCCGCGCGGCTGTTGTACGTGACGCCCAGCCACCAGTTTCCGCTGGGGGGCCGCATGTGCCTGCCCCGGCGGCTGGCGCTGCTGGAGTGGGCGGCCCGGCACGACGCGCTGATCGTCGAGGACGACTACGACGGCGAGTTCCGCTACGGCGCGCCCCCGCTGCCGCCCCTGGCCGCGCTGGCGGCGCAGACGGGCGCGGGGGGGCGGGTGCTGTACCTGGGCACGCTGAGCAAGGTCCTGACGCCCTCGGTGCGGACGGGATTCGTGGTGGCGGCCCCGCTGCTGCTCTCGCGGCTGGTGCGGGCGCGGACGCTGCTGGACTTCGGGCCGCCCGTGCAGGTCCAGGCGGCCCTGACGCACCTGCTGACCGGCGGGCACGTGGACCGGCACATCCGCCGCTCGCGCCGCTGGCACGCGCAGGTCCGCGCGGCGCTGACCGAATCACTGAATGGTCTGGACGGACTGGCGCACCTGGGCGGCATCGAGGCGGGCCTGCACGTCTGCCTGCACCTCCACCCCGCGCTGCCCGCTTCAGTTGTGGCGGCGGAACTGGCCGCGCTGGGCGTTCACGTGACCACCCTGGACACCTACACGCTGGGCACGGCCCCGAACGCGCTGCTGCTGGGGCATGGGGGCCTCAGCGCGGCGCAGGCGGCGGCAGGTGGACGGGTGATCGCGGGCACCCTGCGAAGGTGTGCAACCCGCGCGGGCCTCACGCCGTACTGTGAAGCATGAGCAAGTCCTTCACCTTCCCGCTGATGGCGGCCCTGCCGGTCCTGCTGGCCTCCTGCGGGAACGACCTGGACCGGTACTCCCGGACCACGTACAGCAGCTACGAGCAGTGCCTGATCGCCAACCGCGTCCTGATCGACCGGGGCCTGAGCAACCCCTGCGTGTACCGCTCGGGCGGCGGCTACTACGGCCCGTACGTGCGGGTCGTGAGCGGCACCACCCGCTACGTCGGCTACGACCGCCTGGGCAAGGTGTCCGGCGCGGGCCTGACCTACGACAGCAAACGCGGCTCGTACGGCAACTTCAATGCGCCCGTCAGCCGGGGTGGCTTCATGTCCGGCGCCCGCTCGGGCAGCTTCGGCGGCTGACTTCCACTTCACCCACTCGTTCTTTGCGCGCTCCTCGACCGGCGCGTGCCGGAGTCCCCATGCCTAAAGAGTTCAGCCTGCCCCTGATGACCGCCGTCCTCCCCGCCCTGATCGCGTCGTGCGCGAACCAGCCCGCGCAGCAGGTGAACCAGCCGTACGCGCAGTACGGCGCGCAGACCGTCCCGGACGGCTGTGAACTCGAACTCGACGGCGAGATCGACTGTGACGACAGCGTCAAGCTGAAGACCGGGAAGAGTACGAGCAAGGTCGCCAGGGCGGTCGCGGCGGGCGTCGCGGCCCGCGCGGCCACCCGGTCCTCCTCCGGTTCTTCTAGTGTGAACGAGGCGTCGAGCGTGTCGAGGGGCGGGTTCACCACCTCGGCCCGCGCGAGCAGCTCGGGCAGCGGGTACGGCGGATGATCCGGCGGACCGTCACCCCCCGCCCGGACTGGGAGGCGCGGCTGCGCGAGGTGGGGTTCACGTGGTTCGCGCCCACGCCCGAGCATCCGGTGCCGTACTGGAGCGAGGACGGGTACTACGCCTTCACGCCCGCGCAGATCGAGCACCTGCGCACGGCCAGTCAGGACCTCACGACTCTGGTGCTGGAGGCCACCGGGCACGCCATCGAACGCGGGCGGCTGGCGGAACTGGGCATCCCCGCGTTCCTGCACAGTGCCGTGCGGGACTCCTGGGAGCAGGACGACCCGACGGTGTACATGCGCCTGGACCTCGCGTATGACGGCGGGGGCGGCGTGAAGCTGCTGGAGGTGAACGCGCAGACGCCCACCAGTCTGCTGGAGGCGGCGGTCAGTCAGTGGCAGTGGCTCGAGGATCAGCGGGCGCGCGGTGAGCTGCCCACCGGGGCGACGCAGTGGAACACCATCCATGAGGGCCTGACCGAGCAGTGGGCGCACCTGAAGGCCGCGCGGGGCCTGACCGAGGTGGCGTTCTCCAGCGCCCGCGTCGAGGAGGACGCGGCGACCGTCACGTACCTGCGGGAACTGGCCGAGGCGGCTGGGCTGCGCACGTCGTTCATCTTCACCGAGGAGCTGGGCACCAGCCCCACGGAGGCGTACCTGCTGGACACCTGGAGTCTGCCCATCCGGCAGCTGATGTGGCTGTGGCCGTTCGAGTTCGCGTGGGAATCGCGCGATTCGGCGTTCCTGGCGAGCACCGGCACGCGCTTCATCGAGCCGCTGTGGAAGGCCGTGACCGGCAGCAAGGGCCTGCTGGCGCTGCTGCACGAACTGAACCCCGGCCACCCGAACCTGCTGCCCGCCACGCTGACGTCCGGCGCGCTGGGGGCGGACGTGGTGCGCAAACCGCTGTTCTCCCGCGAGGGCCAGAACGTGCAGCTGCCCGGTCAGGCCAGCACGCCCGGCGCGTACGCGGACCTGCCCGTGGTCGAGCAGGCGTACACGGAACTGCCCACCGCGCAGGCTGCGGACGGCCCCCGGTACCCGGTGCTGGGCGTGTGGATCGCGGGGGACGAGGTGTGCGGCCTGGGTATCCGCGAGGGCCGCTCGCGCGTGACGGACAACCGCGCCACCTTCGCGCCGCACGTGGTGCTGCCCGCATGAGTGCGCCCACGACCTTCCGGGTGAAACTGCACTCGTTCCTCGACCCGAGTGACGGGGCGGGTCCCGCCGAGCGGCTGTTCAATGCGCTGCTCGTCACGCTGATCCTGCTGACGATCGTGGTGACGATCCTGGGCACCGTCCCGGACATCGCGCGGGAGTACGGCCCGGTCATCCGCGCGTTCGACTACGTGTGCGCGTTCGTGTTCGGTCTGGAGTACCTGGGGCGGCTGTACGTCACGCCGCTGAGGCCCGGCTTTGATGGCACTCCCCGGTCGTACCTGCACTACGCGACGTCGCCGCTGCCGCTGATCGACCTGCTGGTCCTGATCTCGCTGATGGTGCCCGCCACGACCGCCCTGGCGAGCCTGCGCGGCCTGCGCCTGTTGAAACTCCTGAGCCTGCTGAAACTGGGCCGCTACTCGGACTCGCTGCAGCTGATCGGGCGGGTGATCCGGCAGCGGACCGGGGAACTGCTGTCCACGGTGCTGATCGTGCTGGTGCTCGTGTTCATCGCGGCCAGCCTGCTGTATCAGGTGGAATCCAGCGCGGGCACCAAGGGCTTCGAGAGCATCCCGCAGGCGCTGTGGTGGGCGGTCGTGACCCTCACCACCACCGGGTATGGGGACGTGTACCCGGCCACGCCGCTGGGCAAGGCGGCGGCCGGGCTGATCATGCTGTTCGGGGTGGGCATGGTGGCCCTCCCGGCGGGCATGATCGCCAGCGGGTTCGCCGAGGAGCTCTCGCGCCTGCGCCAGCAGGAAACGGCGGCCTGCTGCCCGCACTGCGGCAAGGCGCTGGAGTAACCGCGTGACGAAGGGGGGCGACGGCACACGCACGTCGCCCCCCCTCTCGTTCATTGGCTCAGCGGCGACCCTTGACCAGCCAAGCGTGTTCCCCGATCCCGGCGGCCTGGTTCGCGGCGCGGGCCATGACGAACAGCAGGTCGGACAGGCGGTTCAGGTACACCTGCACGTGCGCGTTGGCGTCCTCCTCGTGCAGCAGGCGGATCACCTCGCGTTCGGCGCGGCGGGCGACGGTGCGGGCGACGTGCAGGCTCGCGGCGACCGGGGTGCCGCCGGGGTGCACGAAGCCCGTGAAGGGCGGCGCGTCCTCCTGGTAGCGGTCGATCATCGCCTCGATGAACGCGGTGTCCTGCTCGTCCATGCGGCTGATCTTCTTCTCGTACGTGGTGCCGCTGCGCGTGGCGAGGTCCGCGCCGACGTCGAACAGGGCGTTCTGGAGGTACTCCAGGTCGGCGTCCATCGCGGCGCTGGGGCCGTGCGCGCGGGCCAGGCCGATGGCGCTGTTCAGTTCGTCCACGGTGCCGTACGCTTCCACGCGGATGTTCGCCTTGCTGACGCGGTCCGCGCCGTACAGGCCCGTGGTGCCGCCGTCCCCGGTCTTGGTGTAGAGCTTCATGCCCCACAGGGTAGTGGATGGGGAAAGGTTGATGGTCGATGGAAGGCCCGACGACCCTCTATCAACCATCAACCTTCAACGTTCGGCTGTGCTTACCGGCCGGTCGCCTCGGTGAGGTCCCGCAGACTGCGGGCGAGGTCGGGGCGGAGGTCGGCGGCGGCGTAGCGCCACGTCCAGTTGTGGTCGCCGGTGGTGCCGGGGAGGTTCATACGGGCCTCGGTGCCGAGATTCATGAGGTCCTGAAGGGGCACGACGGCCAGCCGGGCGCGGCTCTCGAAGGCCATGCGGGTCAGCTGCGCCGCGAAGGTGTCCTCGGTGGGGTCGCTGCTGGTGTACACGCGGAAGTTGTGCCGTTCGAGTTCGTCGGCGTTCCGCCACCAGCCGCGCGTGGTGTCGTTGTCATGCGTGCCGGTGTACACGACCTGATTCTCCCGCAGGTTGTGCGGCAGGAAGTCGTTCACGCTGAAGTCCCCGCCGCCGAACGCGAACTGCAGGACGGCCATGCCGGGGAACTCGAAGTCGTCGCGGAGTTTCTCCACGTCGGGCGTGATGACGCCCAGGTCCTCCGCGATGATCGGCAGGGTGCCCAGCGCCTGACGGACCGCCTCGAACATCTCGTGACCTTTAGCGGGGACCCACTGGCCGTGAATGGCGGTCTCGGCGGGGAACGGGATCTCCCAGGAGGCCGCGAAGCCACGGAAGTGGTCGATGCGGATCACGTCGAACAGTTTCAGGCTGCCCTGGAAGCGTTTGATCCACCACTGGTAGCCGTCCTTGTCCATGGCGTCCCAGTTGTACAGGGGGTTGCCCCACAGCTGGCCGGTCTCGCTGAAGTAGTCGGGCGGGACGCCCGCGACGACGGTGGGCTGGCCCTGGTCGTCGAAGTAGAACTGCTCGCGGTTCGCCCAGGCGTCGCTGCTGTCCATGGCGACGAAGATCGGGATGTCCCCGATGATCTGGATGCCCTTCTCGGCGGCGTAGCGGCGCAGCACCGTCCACTGGCGGAAGAACAGGAACTGGATGAACTTCACCCGTTCGATGTCTTCCTTCAGGCGGGTGCGGGCGTTGTCCAGCGCCTGGGGTTCGCGGTCGCGGGTGCCGGGTTCCCAGGCGTTCCAGGGCAGGCCGCCGTGGGCGTTCTTCAGGGCCATGAACAGCGCGTAGTCGTCCAGCCAGTCGGCTTCCTCGGCCTTGAAGGCGTCGAAGTCGGGTTTCAGGTGCTGGGCGTCGCCGAAGGCGTAGCGGGCGTAGGCGCGTTCGAGCATCTGGTTGCGCCACACGTACTGCTGGCCGAAATCGACCTTGCCGGGGTTGAATTCGGGCAGGACGTTGAATTCGGTGTCGCTGAGCAGGCCGTGTTCACGCAGGGCGTTCAGGTCGATCAGGTAGGGGTTTCCGGCGAAGGCGCTGAACGCCTGGTAGGGGCTGTCGCCGTAGCCGGTGGGGCCCAGCGGCATGACCTGCCAGTACTTCTGTCCGGCCAGGGCGAGCCAGTCGACGAACGCGCGGG
This sequence comes from Deinococcus sp. JMULE3, assembly GCF_013337115.1. Classification (NCBI taxonomy): domain Bacteria; kingdom Thermotogati; phylum Deinococcota; class Deinococci; order Deinococcales; family Deinococcaceae; genus Deinococcus; species Deinococcus sp. JMULE3. The sequence continues at coordinate 3,120,254 of NZ_SGWE01000004.1, read as the reverse complement.
CGTACTGGCCGAGTTCGCCGATGCCGAACGGGCCGGGGAGGCTGGTGGGGTGCAGCAGGACGCCGCTGGATCGTGGGATGGTCATGGCAGGGAGCCTCCGGTGGAACGGTCGTGGAACGAGAGTGGAAGTGATTCCAGTTAACGCCACCGATACTACCGCGCCCGCTGACGGGGGCATAGTTGCACGCAGTTCACACGCCTCATGCAGGCCCCATCCCAGGGCAGCCACGCCCCCGCCGGAAGGCCGTTACCCGCGTCATGCGGACCGCCTCGCCAGACGGCACACGGTCGTCTGGATGACCGACCTCAGCGGGAGCCGACTCACCCGCTCTCCTCACTGATGGCCCCCGATGGCCCTGTCGCGGCGCCCGGTTCCAGGAGGTTCCAACCCGCGACAGGGAGGGGGCCGGGCACGCCTGGCACCCGGCCCCTCCCCCACCGCCCCCACTGTCGGGCGGTTTACTGGCCCTGTCCGTCCTCGCGCTGCGCGGCGGCGGCCAGATCGAAGGCCTTCAGGGTGACCTTCACGTCGCGCGTCTGCCCGTCCCGGACGACGGTCAGGGTGACGGTCTCGCCGATCCTGCGGCTGATGATCTGCTGCGGCAGCTCCTCCACGCCCGCGAGGGGCTGGCCGTCCACGGCGGTGATCACGTCGCCGGGCAGGGTGGTGCGCTGCCCGGTGGATTCGTCGGTGACGGTGCGGCTGCCCTTCAGGCCAGCGGCGGCGGCGGGGCTGCCCTGGTACACCCGGCCGATCAGGACGCCCTGCTCGGGCAGTTTCGCCTGCTTGCGCTCGGCGGCGCTGAGGCTGGCGACGTCACTGATGCCCACGCCCAGGCTGGGCGTCTGGATGACGGTGCCCTTCCCGGCCTGCAGTTCGGGCAGCAGTTTCTTGACGGTGTTCACGGGAATCGCGAAGCCCACCCCGGCGCTCTGGCCGATGCCGCCGGTGAGGATCTGGGTGTTCACGCCGATCACCTGCCCGGCGCTGTTCAGCAGCGGGCCGCCGCTGTTGCCGGGGTTGATGGCGGCGTCGGTCTGGATGACGTTCTGGTTCACGCCTTTCGTGCCGACCGGCACCTGCCGTTCCAGGCTGCTGATGATGCCCTCTGAGACGCTGAAGTCCAGGCCGAACGGGGCACCCATGGCGATGGCCTTCAGGCCCACGTCCAGCTGGCTGCTGTCCCCGAGCGGCAGGGCCTTGATCTCGCTTGCGGGGACGCCCTCGGCGCGGATCAGGGCGAGGTCGAAGTCGGGCGCGCGGGCGACGACCTTCGCCTTGTAGGTCTTCTTGCTGCCGTGCAGACGGACTGTGATCTCGCTGGCGCCCTCGACGACGTGGTTGTTGGTGATGATGTCGCCGCCGCCCGTCACGAAGAAGCCGCTGCCGGTCCCGGTCTGCTTCTGCTCCTGATCGCCCTGACCGAAGTCGAAGGGCAGCTGCTGCTGCAGGCGCTGGCGCAGCTGGGCCTGCGCGCTGCTGCTGTCCCCTTCCGTGACGCTGATGTACACCAGGCCGTCGCGGCGCTCCTTGACGACCTGCACGGTGTTCGCCTCGGATTCCGTGCGGGCGCGGGCGTTGTCGTACGGCTGCGCGAGGGTCTGCACCATCTGCCCCTGGCTGGCAGACGCGCCGGTCGTCGCGGCGCTCGTGACGGCATTCGTGGTCGTGGCGGGCGCCGTGGCCTGGGTGGCGTTCCGCTCGCGGATGTCGTAGCCGACCAGTCCGCCCAGGACCAGGGAGCCGGTGAGTGCCAGGATGGACAGGGTCTTGTTCATGCGCGCAGTCTGCCCACGCGGGGTTACACGTCGGTTAAAACGCGGGTGGGGCCGTCTTCAGGAACGGCAAGCCTCCGGTACAGCAGGCCTCCTGTACGGCAAAAGGAGGCGGCTCCCCACGCCGGAGAACCGCCCCCCTCTTCTGTAGCGCGCGGGTTACTGCCCGAGCACTTCGATGGCCTTCTTCAGGATGGCGTCGCCCTGCACGTCCACGACGGCCTCGCCCTGCTGGGCGCTGCGGGTGGGCCGCTTGACCTCGCCGGTGTAGCTGAACTTCCCGTCCTTGTCGGCCGTGACGGTCACGGGTTTGCCCTCGACGGTCAAGGTGAGTTTCTCGCCGGGCTTGACGCCGCTGCCGCTGAAGTTCACGGGCGTGGTGTAGCGGGTGTCCTTGACTTCGATGTCGGGCGTGACGCCCTTCTTGTGAATCTGGCGGCCCTTGGGCGTCAGCCACTCGTTGGACACGATGGCCGCCTTGCCGCCGTCCGGCAGGGTGATGGGGGTCTGCGCGACGCCCTTGCCGAAGGTCTGCTCGCCGATGATCTGCGCGCGGCCCGTGTCCTGCAGCGCGCCGGACACGACCTCGCTGGCGCTGGCGCTGTTCTTGTTCACCAGCACGACCAGTTTCCCGGTGTAGTCGGTGGGGCGGTTGGTGGCGCTGCCGAACACGACGGTGTTCTTCGCGCGGTCGCGCAGGCTGACGATCGGGCCGCTCTGCAGGAACTGGTCGGCGACGTCCACCCCGGCGTTCAGCAGACCGCCGCCGTTGTCACGCAGGTCCAGGATCAGTTTCTGCACGTTCCGCTTCTTCATGTCGGCGACGGCGGCGCGGAACTGCTCGCTGGCCTTCTCGTTGTAGAAGGTGTTCAGCGCGATGTACCCGACGCCTCCGGGCAGCACGGTGGATTCCACGCTGACGATCTGCACCGGCTGGCGTTCCATCTTCACGGTGTACGGCTTGCCGTCACGGGCAAAGGTCACGGTCACCTGGGTGCCCTTCTCGCCACGCACGAGGCGCACGATCTCGTTCAGTTTCGCGCCGGTCACGTCCTTGTCCCCGATCTTCAGGAACACGTCCCCGATCTGCACCCCGGCGGTGGAGGCCGCACCGGTCTTGAACACGTTGTCGATCTTCCCGCCGGTCCCGTCGGCGTTCGCGGCGACCAGCGTCACGCCGATCCCGTAGAACTCGCCCTGCAGGTTCGCGGCGTCGATGGCGTTGTCCTCAGGTTCGCTGTAGTACGTGAATTCGTCGTCCAGGCTGCCCAGCGCTCCGGTGATCGCGCCGCGCAGCACCCTGTCCTGATCCACGGGGTACAGGTAGTAGCGGTTCAGGTCGTTCAGCACCTGAATGAGGCTCTTGCCTTCCTTGCTGCTGCTCAGGTTCACCGGGGTGTACCCGCCCAGCTGCGCGTAGGCGACAGCGGCGGTGGCGGCCAGCGCGGCCCCCACGACAGTCATGCGTTTGGCGTTCACGCCGCTCAGGATAGAGCGCGGCGGTGAAGCGAACGTAAGCGAAACCCGGAGTGCCGTTCAGACGACCCGCAGTGGCCCCTCCGGCGCGCCGGTCAGTCGTTCATGGGCCGGGCGCGCCCCTGGGCTATCCTGGGCCGCAAGCATGACCAAGCGCACCCACCTTCTGCCTCTTCACCTTCCGGGGGAAGCGGCGTGATCGATTTCAAGCACGTCACCCTGGAGTACCCGGTGACCCGTACCCTCGCGCTGGACGACGTGTCCCTGAACATCGGCAAGGGCGAGTTCGTGTACCTCGTGGGCCACTCGGGCGCCGGGAAGAGTTCGTTCATGAACCTGGTGCTGAAGCGCGCGCTGCCCAGCCGGGGCGAGGTGCGCGTGGCGGGCGAACCGCTCTCGGCGTACCGGGGTCGGCGCACGTCGCTGCTGCGCCGCCGCATGGGCACGGTGTTTCAGGACAACCTGCTGCTGCCGCACCTGAACGCCTTCGACAACGTCGCGTTCGCACTGCGCGTGACCGGCGTGCCGCAGCGCGAGTGGCCGCAGCGGGTCACGGCGGCCCTGCGGACCGTGGGTCTGGAACACAAGAAGTACGCGCTGCCGCTGCAACTGTCGCTGGGCGAGCAGCAGCGCGTGGCGATCGCGCGGGCCATTGTCGGGAACCCGCCGCTGCTGCTGGCGGACGAACCGACCGGGAACCTCGACCCGGACAACAGCCGCGAGGTGCTGAAGGTGCTGCAGAACGTGAACCTGCGCGGCACGACCGTGATCGTCGCCACGCACGCCAAGGACCTCGTGGAGACCTTCCGGCACCGCACGCTGACGCTCCGCAAGGGCAAACTGGTCCGCGACGACCCGTACGGGGGGTACGCGCTGTGAAATACCACCTGAGACAGGCGCTGCTCGCCATGCGCGGCAACGTCACCGCGACCCTGGCCACGCTGATGACCATGACCCTGACCCTGCTGATGCTGGGCTTCGTGCTGCTGCTCACGCTGAACGTGAACCGCACCATCGCGCAGCTCGAGGGGCAGGTGGAGGTCGCGGCGTTTCTGAAAGCCGACGCGCAGGACGACGCGCTGCTCGCGCAGGCCCGCGCCATCCCGCAGGTCCGCGACGCGCGACTGGTCACCAGCACCGAGGTCCTGACCGAGATGACGCAGGACTCCCCGTTCGCGCGGGACGCCGCCGCGCTCGTCGGGAACCCGTACCCGGACACGCTGCGCCTGCGCGTGGCGCGCGTCGAGGACACCCGCACGGTCGCCGCGCAGATCGCCGCGCTGCCCGGCGTGGACGACGTCGAGTACGGCGCCGGGTACGTGGACTCCACCGTGCGGACCCTGAGCGCCGTGCGACTCGCCGGGTACCTGCTGGTGGGCCTGCTGCTGCTGGGCACGCTGTTCAACATCCTGAACGCCGTGCGGGTCGCCATGTACGCCCGCCGGGACGAGATCAGCGTCATGCGCCTGCTGGGCGCCACGCGCGGCTTCATCCGCATGCCGCACGTCCTCGAGGGCCTGATCGTGGGCGGACTGGCCGCCACGCTGGCGCTGGGCATCCTGACACCCGCGTACCTGAGCCTCACGCAGCGCGTGCAGCAGCTCGCCCCCGTCTTCCCTGTCGTCCGTGACCCCGGCACCCTCGCGCCGCTGCTGGGCGGCGTGGCGTGCCTGGGCGTCCTGATCGGCCTGCTGGGCAGCGTGTTCGCCACCCGCCGCTACCTGCAGGAGCTGGAATGACACGGACTCCAGTTGAAAGGTGTGCAACAACTTTCAACCCGAGCGAAACAAACGGAATCCGGATGGGGACCGCCCGCGCGCTGGCGCTGACGCTGCTGCTGGGCGTCGGAGGCGCGCAGGACACCAGTGCCCGCCTGGATCAGCTGCAACAGCAGCTGCAGGAGCAGCGGCAGCTGAGCGAGGACAAGGCCCGTGAACTTGCGGCCGTGCGCGCCCGCATTCAGAACCTCAGCGCGCAGCAGCGGCAGACGCTGACGCAGCTGGACGACCTGGCCCGCCGGACCGCCGCGCTGGAGAACGAACTGGCGACCATCACCGCCCGCGTGACCCTCGCGCAGCGGCAACTGACGGACACCACCGAGCAGCTGAAGGTCACGCGCGCCCAGGTCGCGCGGCTGCAGGGCGACGTGCGCGAGGTCATGACGCTCATGTACCGCCAGCGCAGCGGGCAGTACCTGCAGCTGCTGTCGCAGGCGCGCAGCCTCCCGGACCTGCTGATCCGCCTGCGGTACACCAACATGGCCGGCGCGTACCAGACGCAGGTACTCGCTGGCCTACGCTCCCAGGCGGCCGCGCTGCGTGACCAGGAACGGGTGCAGGCGCAGCAGACGGCGCAGTTCACGAAACTCCAGGCGGAACGCAGCGCGAAACTGGCGGCGCTGCGCGCCCAGCGCGAGCAGCAGAACACCCTGCTGGCCCAGCTGCGCACCAGCGAGCAGGGCCAGCGGACCCTGGCCGCGCAGCGCGCCGCCGAGCAGGCCCTCGCCGCGCAGCAGGTGGACCAGCTGGTCGGGCAGGTTGTCGCCGAACGCGCCCGCCTGGAACAGGAACGCCAGCGCCGCCTGGAAGAAGAACGCCGCCGCCGCGAGGAGGAAGCCCGCCGCATCCGCGAGGCGCAGGAACGCGCCCGGCAGGAAGCACTGCGTCTTGCACAGCTGCGACAGGCCCAGGCTGCCGCCGCTGCCCGGCAGGCGCAGGCCGCGCGGGCCGCGCAGCTGCAACGCGAACAGCAGGCCCTCGCTCAGCGGCAGGCGCAGGTGCAGCAGGCCCAGGCGCAGGTCGAGCAGCAGCTCGCGCCCCTGCCGCCGGTCAGTGGCGCGTCCGGCTTCCCGCTGCCCGGCGGGCGGGTCCTGGCGCCGTACGGCTCGAACGGCGCCCCGTGGGTGGTCCTGACCGGGTCCAGTCAGGTGGTCGCCGCGGACGGCGGGAACGTTCTGGCCGTCACGTCCTACGCGTCGCTGGGCTGGGTGGTCCTGATCGATCATGGCGGGACCGTCAGCGCGTACCTGGGTCTGCGCGACCCGCAGGTCAGCGTGGGCAACCGCGTGGCGCGCGGCACGCCGCTGGGCGCCGTGGGCGGCAGTTCGATCATCGGGCCGGGCAACATGGCCTTCCAGCTCCGGCAGGGCGGGCAACCGGTCGCGCCACGCTTCTGATACGGGACTCAATTGACTTGCTTGCAAAGTGATCGCGTTCCGTTATCCCCTCTCCTACTGAGGGACTCGCAGAGCTGCGCAGCTAAGCAGCGAAACAAACGGAATCCGTATCACCTGAATCCCGTATGACCTCACCCGGCCCTTGATGGCGCGAGGGCCAGTCTGATACTCTTCTTCGGTGCGCTTACCGGTTGGCTGCTGACGGGCGCATTTCCCCGTGATCCTAGCGGGAGCTTTACCCTCAAATACCCCCAGTTGGAGAACTACCATGGTCAAGATTCGCCTGTCCCGCTTCGGTTCCACCCATAACCCCCACTACCGCATCGTCGTTGCCGACGCGCGCCGTCCCCGTGACGGTGGGTACATCGAGAACCTGGGCCACTACGACCCCCGCAAGACCACCGAGAACTACCTCAAGGTGAACGTCGAGCGCGCGCAGTACTGGCTCGCCAACGGCGCTCAGCCCACCCAGACCGCCCGCCGCCTGCTGAAGAGCCAGGGCGTCAAGGTCGCCTGAGTTCCACTTCACGGAACCTGAAGCCCCCGCTGCGGGGGCTTTTTCCATGTGATGAACACGCGCCGCCCCGTCATATTCGGGGCGGCGCGTGTGTGTGCCGGTCAGCGGCTGAAGGCGATGAACCCGGCGGTGATGCCGAGGAGTGTGCCGATCAGCACTTCCAGGTAGGTGTGGCCCAGCAGGACGCGGACGGGGTTCGGGGCGAAGCCCTCGCGGACCACCGCGCGGAGTTCCTCGACGAGTTCGTTCAGTAGGCGGGCCTGCTGGCCGCTGCTGTGCCGGACGCCGGTGGCGTCGTACATGACGATCAGGGCGAACACGGCGCTCGCGGCGAACAGGGGGCTGCCGAGCCCTTCGGTGATGCCGACGCCGGTGGTCAGCGCGGCGACCATCGCGGAGTGGCTGCTGGGCATGCCGCCGGTCTCCATGAACGCGGCGGGTCGCCAGCGGCGTTCGATCAGCAGGATCAGGAAGACTTTCAGCAGCTGCGCGGCGGTGCTGCTCAGGACGGCCACCCACAGCCAGCGGTTGCTCAGCAGGTCAGCGAACGAATTCACCGGTGACCTCGTGTGTGGGCAGGGCGTGCTGGCGTTCGGCGGCCATGACGGTGTTCATCAGGAGCTGGGCGACGGTCATGGGGCCGACGCCGCCGGGGACGGGCGTCAGGGCGCCCGCGACCTGCGCGACGTCCGGGTGGACATCGCCGGTCAGGCGGCCCCTGCCGTCCTCGGTGGGGACGCGGTTGATGCCGACGTCCACGACGGTCGCGCCGGGGCGGACCATGTCCGGCGTGATCAGGTGGGCTTGCCCGGCGGCGACGATCAGGATGTCGGCCCCTCGGGTGACGGCGCCCAGGTCGGGCGTGGCGCGGTGGGCGACGGTCACGGTGGCGTCGGCGTTCAGCAGCAGGCCCGCGACGGGGCGGCCCACCAGGGCGCTGCGGCCCACGATCACGGCGTGCTGTCCGCGCACGGTCACGCCGTGGTGCGCGAGCAGCGCCATGATTCCGGCGGGGGTGCAGGGGCGCAGGCCCGCGTGGTCGTTCCAGAGCGCGCCGGTGTTCGCCGGGTGCAGGCCGTCCACGTCCTTGGCGGGGTTCACGGCCAGCAGGACGGGGGCGGGGTCCAGGTGGGCCGGGAGGGGCAGTTGCACGAGGATGCCGCTGACGGCCGGATCGGCGTTCAGCGTGCCGATCAGGGTCAGCAGGTCGGCCTGGGTGGTGTCCTCCGGCAGGGCGTGCACGTGGCTGCTCAGCCCGACCTCTGCGGCCTTCTTCGCCTTGCCACGCACGTAGGAGGCGCTGGCGGGGTCCTCCCCGACCCGCACCAGGGCGAGGTGGGGGGGGTGGGGCAGGCGCGCGGCGCGGCGGCGGGCCTCGTCCAGCAGGGCGGCGGCGGCGGGCGGTCCGCCGAGGACCTGCGCGGTCCCCTGGGTCACTCCTGCGGCTCCTCGCGGCGGGCGGGCTTCTCGTTCAGGCTGCGGCTCAGGCCTGCCAGGACGCCGTTCACGAAGCGGCCGGAGTCGTCCCCGCCGAACTTGCGGGCGATGCGCACGGCGCTCTCGATGACGGGCGGGTGGGGTTCGGGGGTGTACATCATCTCGAAGGTCGCCAGGCGCAGGACGTTCAGGTCGGTCTGGGCCATCTGGTCGAAGCTCCAGCCGCGGATGGTGCGGCGCAGCGTGGCGTCCACGTCGGGGCGGGCGGCGCTGATGCCCTGCACGAGTTCCTGCGCGAAGGTCAGGGCCTCCTCGCTGAGGGTGGGGTAGGTGTCGTCCCCGCCGCGCATGCTGCCCTCGGCGCGGGTGAAGACGCTCTGCATGGGGAGGTTGCCCCGGTCGGCTTCGAACAGCACGCGGAACGCGAATTCACGCGCGGCGCGGCGGGTGCCGACGGGCGCGGCGGCCTTCTCGCGGCGGCGGGTCACGCCTGACCGCCCTTGGGCACGCAGACGTTCTGCACGGTGACGTTCACGGCGCGCACGCGCAGGCCGGTCATGAGTTCGATGTTCTCGCGCACGGCCTGCTGGACCTTCTCGGCGGTGCCGGTCAGGCTGCGGCCGAATTCGATGTTCAGGCCGACGTCAACGGTGACGTCCTGCCCTTCGCGAGTGACTTTCAGGGCGCGGGGTTTGCGGCCGGGCGTCTGGGTGCGCAGCACCTCGCCGACCTTCAGGGGCGTGGTGGCGACCTCGGTGCCCTCGATGCCGTCCAGGGTGGTGGCGGCGATGTCCATCAGGACGCTCTTGCTGATCTCGACTTCGGGTGTTGCCATGCTGGTCTTGCCTCCGGTTCGCGCGGGATGGACGCGCGACAATACCGCCCAGTGTACCTGCTGGGCGTTCAGTTGGTCACGCCGCGCGCAGCGAGCAGGTCGTCCAGGGCCGCCTCGTCCAGCACGGTCACGCCGAGTTCCTGCGCGCGGGCCAGTTTGCTGCCAGCTTCCTCCCCGGCGATCAGGAAGCTGGTCTTCTTCGTGACGCTGCCCGTGACGCGCCCCCCGGCCTGTTCGAGCTGTGCCTTGATGGCGTCGCGGGGGCGGCCCAGCGTGCCGGTGATCACGAAGTTCAGGCCCTGTAACTGGTCGCCGCGCGTGACCTGTTCCTCCTGCGGGTTCACGCCGTGGTCGCGCAGGCGGGCGATCAGGTCCCGCATGCTGGGGTCGGCGAGGGACGCGGTGACGCTCTGGGCGATCACGCCGCCCAGGCCGGGGACGTTCTCGATCTGCTCGGGCGTCGCGGCGAGCAGGGCGTCCAGCGTGCCGAAGGCGCGGGCGAGCGCTTGGGCGTTGCGTTCCCCGACGTGGTTCATGCCCAGCGCGTTCACGAGCCGCCACAGTGGTTTACCCCGGCTGGCGTCCAGCTGGGACAGGATGTTCTGCGCCTTCTTCTCGCCGCTGCGGTCCAGCGAACCCAGTTGCTCGGCACTCAGGGCGTAGAGGTCGGCGGCGTCGCGCACGAGTCCGGTCTCGATGAGCTGCGCGACCAGTTTCTCGCCGATGCCGCGCACGTCCATCGCGCCGCGCGCCACGAAGTACCGGATGCGCTCGAACGCCTGCGAGGGGCAGGCAGGGTTCGGGCAGTAGGTGTTCGCGTCACCCTCGGCGCGCGTGACCTCATGACCGCACTCGGGACAGTGGGTGGGGAACTCGAAGGGCCGGGCACCCTCCGGGCGTTTCTCGGTGAGGACGCGCATGATCTGCGGGATCACCCCACCGGACTTGCGCACGACGACCGTGTCCCCGATCTGCAGGTCCAGGTCACGGATGAAGTCCTCGTTGTGCAGGGTCGCGCGGCTGACGGTGCTCCCCTCAATCAGGCGCGGCGCGAGGTGCGCCAGCGGCGCGAGCTTCCCGGTGCGGCCCACGTTCACCGTGATGGCCTCCAGGGTCGTCTCGACCTCCTCGACCGGGAACTTGTACGCGATGGCCCACCGGGGCGCGCGGCTGGTGAAGCCCGCCTCCTCCTGCGCGCGCAGGTCGTTCAGTTTCAGGACGGTCCCGTCCGCGTCGAACTCGAAGGTGCTGCGCGCGGCGGTCATGCGGGCGTGGTAGTCGGCGGCGGCGTCCAGCCCGCGCAGTTCCTCGCTGTGCGCGCTGGTCGGGAAGCCCTGCTCGCGCAGCCACGCCAGCACCTCCGCCTGGGTGCGGGCGGGCACGCCGTCCCGTTTGCCCAGCGCGTAGAAGATTGCCCGGAGGTTGCGGCTGCGGGTCACCTCCGGGTCCTTCTGGCGCAGCGCGCCCGCCGCGCCGTTGCGGGGATTCTTCAGCAGCGGCGTGCCGAGTTCCTCGGCCTGCGCGTTGAACGCCGCGAAGTCCGCGCGGCTCATGTACACCTCGCCGCGCACCTCCAGTTCCCCGCTCAGGCCCAGCAGCGTGGTGGGGATGCCCGGCACGGTCAGGACCTGCGCGGTGACGATCTCGCCGGTCACGCCGTTCCCGCGCGTCGCCGCCCACTGCAGCTCGCCGTTCAGGTAATAGAGGTTCACGCTCAGGCCGTCGATCTTCAGCTCCCCGGTGAACGTGAAGTCGTCCTGCTCGGCCGGGAGGCCCAGCGCACGGGCCAGTTTCTCCTGCCAATCGCGCAGTTCCGCGTCGTCGAACGCGTTGTCCAGGCTGGTCATCGGCGTGGGGTGATCCATCGGCTGGAAGGCCGCGCCGGGCGCGCCGCCGACCGTCTGCGCCGGGCTGTCCGTTCCGACCTGCGCGGCCCAGTCGGGGTGCGCGGCCTCCAGGGCACGCAGTTCGCGCGCCAGGGCGTCGTACGCGTCGTCCGGGATGCTGGGCGCGTCCTGCTCGTAGTACGCGCGGTTGTGGGCGGCCACCTCGGCCCGCAGGGCCAGATAGCGGTCGAAGTCGGGCAGCGTCATGCCCAAGAGGGTAACGCAAGACCACCGGCCCGGCTTTCCCGCCACCAGCACCACCCCCGGAACTTCAGATTCGCTTCAGTCCGGCCCGCTATCCTGCCGGGCGGTGTACGGAGACGGACGGACGCACCCGGACGGAAACCGGCACGCCAGAACAGAGCGTGAAGAATCCCCCAATGCGCCGTTCACCAAACACCCCCATGTGACCCCGAGTCCAATGTGCAGTGGGGTCTAGACACCCGGAAAAATCCGTATACTCTATTCAAGCAACCCACGCACCACATTCCCTGGAGGAACATCACATGAAGAAGATCCTGACCCTGGCCCTCGCCATGACCGCCACCGCCGCCTCCGCCCAGGCCCTCCGCGTCGGCCTCGCCTATGACGCCGGCGGCAAGTTCGACAAGAGCTTCAACCAGAGCGCCTACGAAGGCAGCCAGCGCGCCAAGAAGAACCTCGGCATCGAAACCAAGGACTTCGAACCCAGCGACCCCAGCCAGACCGTGCAGGGCATCCGCCAGTTCGCGCAGGACGGCTTCGACCTGACCGTCGGCGTCGGCTTCGCCAACAACGCCAGCATCAGCCAGGTCGCCAAGGAAAACCCCGACCTGTTCTTCGGCCTCGTTGACGACGTCTCCCCCGAGAAGAACGTCGCCAGCCTCGTCTTCCAGGAAGAGCAGGGCAGCTACCTCGTCGGCTACCTCGCAGGCATGAACAGCTCCACCGGCGTCGTCGGCTTCGTCGGCGGCATGGACATCCCCCTGATCCACAAGTTCGAGGCCGGCTTCGCCGCAGGCGCCAAGGCCGCCAACGCCAAGATCAAGGTCATCGCCCAGTACGTCGGCACCACCCCCGACGCCTGGAACAACCCCGCCAAGGCCAAGGAAATCGCGGGCAGCATGCGCGCCAAGGGTGCGGACATCATCTTCGCCGCCGCCGGCGGCTCCGGCAACGGCGTCATCGACTACATCAAGCAGACCCAGTGCCTCAAGGCCGGCAACCTGCCCGCCGGCGTGAAGTTCAACACCAACAACTTCGCCAAGGTCCCCAAGAGCGCCGCGTACCAGAAGGCCTGCGCCGGTAACACCCGCCCCATGTTCTTCATCGGCGTGGACAGCAACCAGAACTACCTCGGCGACTTCGACAAGAACCCCGCCACCATGAACCACGGCCTGACCAGCATGCTCAAGCGCGTCGACAACGCCGTGTACGCCCTGATCCAGGACGTCAAGAACAACAAGTTCAAGGGCGGCGAGCGTCGCTTCGGCCTGAAGGACGCGGGCGTCGGGTACTCCGTCGACCAGTACAACAAGGCCCTGATCAGCAGCGCCCAGGTCGCCAAGGTCGAAGCCGTCAAGGCCAAGATCATCAGCGGCGCCATCAAGGTCCCCACCAAGTAATCCCATCACACGCGAAGACGGCCCCCTCACCGGGGCCGTTTTTCCATTTTCCATGCCGGATGGCCGGATGCACGTGACCTGCGACCACCGTGACCGCGCCCGGTCGTCCCCTCATTCCCGACAGCAAGATCGGCGCGGCGGAAGGCGGAGCAGGCCACCCGGCAACCCGCTGTGCAGGCGTGGGGCGTCATACGACAATGGGGGTCGCATGGACCGCCCGAGATTCCACATCACGTCCCATTGCCCCCGCCGCCCGTCGGGTCCTTCGCTGCGGCGTTGCTCACGGATTTCCACAGACGGCATGAGGATCAGGGGATACACTGCGGCGGCAAGCGGGTCACGGTCCAGCTAAGGAGGCGAACAGAAAGGGCCGAGGGTAGGAAGTTCCCCCCTCGGTCCTGTGGTGGTGGCTCGGGCCTGTTAGCCCGCTCTCAGAGTTGCCGGATCAGGATGGGCGTGCTGGTGGGCTGCTCGCTGCCCCCGGTGGGTTCCACGCTGACGGCGACGGTCTGCCCGGCCTGGGCGCGGAGGATGACGATGCCCTGCCCGTCGAACACGCCGGCGCTGACGGGCTGGCCGTTCTCGATGCGCCACAGCTGGTACACGCGGCCCTGTGGGGCCAGGGCGTTCAGGTGCAGGAACGCGCGGCCGTCGGGCAGGCGGATGAGTTCGCCCAGGGTCTGCCCGCCCGCGGTGAGCGGCTGGGACTGCGCGCCGGGGCTGTTCTGGTACTGGCTGAACAGGTCGGGCGTGGTGACCGGGCGCAGGAAGATCACGCCGAGCGTGAGGGCCGCGACGACGCTCAGGAGCATCAGGCGCCAGTTCAGGGTGCGCTGACCGCGGGTGCGGGGCGTGGTGGTGGCCGCGCCGCCGGGCGCAGCGTGGGGTCCGTCAGGGTACAGAGGGAGGTTCGCGGGGGGCAGCGTGGTGCTGGACTGCGCGGTGGCGCCGGGGTGCTGGCCGGTCTCGCGGTGCAGGCGGGCGATCAGGCGGTCCTCGGCGCCGTCCGGGACGGGCACTTCCGGCAGGGTGCCGGGCAGGTCGTGCAGGAGTTCGAGGTCCGCGCGGTACTCGCGGGCCAGGGCTGGGTCCGCGTCGATGGCAGCCCGGACGCGCTGCTCGTCGGCTGGGGTCAGCTGTCCCAGGGCAAGTGCCAGGATGTCGTCTCTGCTGATCACGGTGCACCTGCCGGGCGGGTGTGGGGGGTCGTGTGGTTCATGGCTGGATTCCGAGGTGGGTGCGCATGCGGTCGATCGCGGCGCGCAATCGGGATTTTACGGTACCGACCGGCAGTCCGGTCAGGATGGCGAGTTCGCTGTGCGAGTACCCCCGGTAGTACGCGAGTTCCACGAGGTGGCGCTGCGTGTCGTCGAGGGCCTGTACGGCGCCCTGGGCCATGATCTGCGCGTCGCTGTCGGGCGCGGCGGTGGGAGCGTCCCAGTCCTCGATTTCCAGGGGTGTGTCGGGGCGGTCGCGGAGTTCCTGCAGGAAGCGGTGGTGGGCGATGCTGACCAGCCACGTCTTGGCGCTCGCCCGCGTGGGGTCGAAGCGGGGGGCGTGCCGCCAGGCGTTCATGAAGGCGTCCTGCACGCAGCTTTCCACGTCGTCGGTCTGCTTGAGCATGCGGTGGCCGAGGCTGTACAGCAGCCGGGCGTAGCGGCGGTGCAGCTCCCGCAGGGCGTCTTCGGTACCGTCGGCCATGGCGCGGATCAGCGCCTCGTCCGGCAGTTCAGGGTGAAGGGGGGCAGTCATAGGTCGCGTCCAGCGTATCAATGCAGCGGCGCGCGGTTGGGGGGTGGGCCTGAGCTGCCTTTCATGAATGGCGCGGCCGGACGGTCCAGTCGCGGGGACAGGTCGGGAGAGGATCATGCGCGACGCCTCCTCAGATGCGGGGGGCAGCGCCCTCAGTGGTGGGTGCCGCGACGATGGCGGCCTGGACGGCAGGTGCCGGGGCGGCCGTCACGGCGTGCGCGGCAGCGTGATGTGCGGCAGGCAGGTGCGCGGCGGGCTGGGTGACTGGGGCGGGTTGCGTGGCTGGAGTGGCCGTGAGGTTCAGGTCGTCGCGCAGCCCCTGGGTGCTCCTGCGGAATTCGCGCAGGCCGTTGCCGAGGCTCTTGCCGAGTTCCGGGAGTTTACGGGGGCCGAAGACGACCAGGGCGACGAGCAGCACGACGAGCAGTTCAGCGGGTCCGATGTTGGGCATGACGTTCTCCTTCAGGGGGTGGGGGCGGTGACCCGGTCCGGCGGATGCTGGACGGGGTACTGGGTTCATTCAGGTGTATGCGGCTGAGGCCGGATCGGATGACCGGTGGGCCGAGGGTGAAGTCGGCGTGAACCTCCGGAGGGGGTGCCGGAGGCGTGGCGGTACACTCGGGCGCGTGAACGACGCCGCCCCCTCCCCTGCCCTTCTGAACCTGACGGCCACTCACGGCCGACTCGACGCCGTGGTGTCGGCCCTGAGTGGCGCGAGTCGCTCGCAGGTGGCGGGCTGGATCGAGGCGGGGCACGTGCAGGTGGGGGGTGTGGTCGTCAGCAAGCCCAGCCTGAAACTGCGCGGCGGCGAGAGGTTGCTCGTGCAGGTGCCGCCGCCACCGGACGCGACGGTGGCGCCCGAGCAGGTGCCGCTGGACGTGATCTTCGAGGACGAGCACCTGATCGCCGTGAACAAACCCGCCGGGATGGTCACGCACCCCGCACCAGGTGTCACGACGGGCACGCTCGTGAACGCCCTGCTGGGCCGCATGACGCTGCCCGAACAGTCGGGCTTCGACGGTCCGGACGGGTACCGGCCCGGCATCGTGCATCGGCTGGACCGGGACACGAGCGGCGTGATCGTCGTGGCGAAGACGGTCGCGGCGCACGCGCGACTGGCGGCGGCGTTCAAGGACCGCGAGACGCGCAAGGCGTACCTGGCGATCGCGGCGGGCGGGTGGGTGGCGCAGGAGCGGGTGAACGTGGACGCGCCCATCGGGCGGCACCCGGTGCAGCGGCAGCGGATGACGGTGGGCGGCGCGCAGCCGCGCGAGGCGCAGACGCTGTTCACGCCCCTGGATACCCGCCCGGACGGGCATGGGCGCACCCTTTCGCTTGTGCGGGCGCAGCCGCGCACGGGCCGCACGCATCAGATCCGGGTGCATCTGGCGCACCTGGGCAGCCCGATCCTGGGGGACGGCGTGTATGGCCGCCCGTCGGAGTTGATCGCCCGGCACGCGCTGCACGCGCAGTTCCTGACCATTCCGCACCCGGTGACCGGCGGGGCGCTGCACCTGCACGCGCCCGTCCCGGACGACATCCTGCAGGCATGGGTCGCGCTGGGCGGCGCGCTGCCTGCCGGGCTGGAACAGACGCCCTGACACCCGTGGTCGCCCCTTCCTCCGGTGTCCGGCGCGAGTACCACTTGCATTCAGTCCAGAGATCCGGTATCATTTGAATTCGTGCGCCGCAACGGGAGGTTCCCGTGCGGCTGGAAGGTGCCCCCACTTTCAGGACATGCTGGATGCCATCTCAAAGGGCGTTTGCTGGTCACTGGGGCTGTGCTTTCCCGAAAGGACCACAAATGAACTTTGATCAACTGATTGCGCCCGCACCGGGACCGGCAAGACCCTCGCCTTCGCGCTGCCCATCCTGAGCAAGCTGGAAACCAGCCGCGAGCGTGCCCGTCTGCCCCGCGCCATCGTCGTGGCCCCCACCCGCGAACTCGCCAAGCAGGTCGCGGACGAGTTCAGCAAGAGCGGCGCCCACCTGACCACCGTCACCGTGTACGGCGGCGCCAGCTACGGCCCGCAGGAGAACGCCCTGCGCCGCGGCGTGGACGTCGTGGTCGGCACCCCCGGCCGCCTGATCGACCACCTCGAGCGCGGCAACCTCGACCTGAGCGCCGTGGAATTCGCCGTGCTGGACGAGGCCGACGAGATGCTCAGCGTGGGCTTCGCTGACGCCATCGAGACCATCCTCAAGAGCACCCCCGAGACCCGTCAGACGCTGCTGTTCAGCGCCACACTGACGAACGACATCAACCGCCTGTCCCGCAAGTACCTGAACGACCCCGTCATCGTGGACATGGTCGGCGAGGGCAAGAGCCAGGCCGCGCAGACCGTCGAGCACCTGAAGGTCAAGGTGGGGCGCACCCGCACCCGCGTGCTGGCCGACCTGCTGACCATCTACAACCCGGAAAAGGCCATCGTGTTCACCCGCACCAAGCGTGAAGCGGACGAACTGGCGAACGAACTGATCCACCGCGGCATCGAGAGCGAGGCGCTGCACGGCGACCTGGCGCAGAGCCAGCGTGAACGCGCCCTCGGTGCCTTCCGCAGCGGCCGTGCGGGCGTGCTCGTTGCGACCGACGTCGCCGCCCGTGGCCTGGACATCCCCGAGGTCGACCTGGTCGTGCAGTACCACCTGCCGCAGGACCCCGAGAGCTACGTGCACCGCTCCGGACGTACGGGCCGCGCGGGCCGTACCGGCACCGCGATCATCATGTACGGCGACCGTGACGGCCGCGAGGTGGCGGGCCTGGAACGCATCACCGGCGTGCGCTTCATCGAGCGTCCCCTGCCCACGCCCAAGGAAGTCGCGCAGGCCAGCGCCCGCGCCAGCGCCGACATGGTCCGCAAGGTGGACGTCAGCGCCGCCGCGAACTTCCAGGCGGAAGCCGAGCGTCTGTTCAGCGAGCTGGGCCTGGAGGCCCTGAGCCGCGCCCTGGCGAAGATCAGCGGCGTGACCGAGCCCGTGAAGGCCGCCAGCCTCCTGAGCGGCGAGGAAGGTCTGACCACCATCATCCTGCACGCCGAGCGCATGAGCGTGGCCCGCGCCGTGGCCGTCCTGGCCCGCAACGGCGACCTGGACACCCGCCGCCTCGGCAAGGTGCGCCAGTGGCGCGGCGGCGCCGTGGCCGACGTGCCCAGCGAGTTCGTCGAGAAGCTGATGGCCGCCAGCCCGCTGGAAGGCGAGGTGCAGGTCGAGATCGCGCAGGAACTGCCCGAACTGTTCGAGCAGCCCACCCGCGAGCGCCGCGACCAGGGCGGGTACCAGGGTGGCCGCGGCTACCGTGACGAGGGTGGCTACCGTGGCCGTGGCAACGGCGGCGGGTACCAGGGCAACCGCGGCGGCTACCAGGGCCAGGGCGGCGGCGACCGCGGCGGGTTCCAGGGTGGCAACCGTGGCGGCGGCCAGGGCCGCTGGAGCCGTGACCGTGACGACCGCGCCCCGCGCCGCGAGGACTTCGCCGACCGCGAGTTCGTTCCCGCTGGCCGCTGAGCCCAACAGTTAAGAAGCGCCTCCCCATCGTGGGGAGGCGCTTTTCCTGTCGTGGGTCAGGGTTCGCGGCCGGCGGTCAGCCACCGTGCGTCATGGTCGCCCGCACCGGCCGGGCCGTGTGCGCGGGCCCACGTGGCGGCCGCCTGCGTGTCGTAGGGCACGCGGCGGAACTCGGCGGTCCAGTGTCCGGCGCGGCGGGTGAGCTGCACCCAGCGGGCCAGCGGCAGCCCATCCTTCTGCCGGGAGACCGGTCCGGCGTTCACGACGGTCAGGCCGTCCACGACCGTCAGCATCTCGCGGTGGGTGTGCCCGACGACGCACACTCGGCCCCCCGTGTCGAAGCTGAAGCCGTCAAGTCGCTCGCGCAGTTCCCGGAACCGGGCGGGGCGGGTGTGTCCGCCCGGGGTCTCGGTGAGCATCAGGTCCTCCCAGGGACTGCGGGGGCTGCCGTGCGCGACGCGGACCTCGCCGCCCACCGTGTCGAGGTGGGTGGGCAGGGCCGCGAGGGTCGCGGGGACGTCCGCCGGGAGCTGGGCGCGGACCCAGGCACGCATCGTTTCCTTGCCGTCTCGCAGGCCCGCGACGCGTTCGTCGGTGTTGCCGCGCACGCTGGGCGGGGCGAACTCCTGTTGCAGTGCCCAGGCGCTGCCTGGGTCGGCGCAGCCCCAGACGGTGTCGCCCAGGTTCAGCACCTGATCGGGACTCGCGGCGCGGATATCGTCCAGCACGGCGCGCAGCGCGAAGGCGTTGCCGTGCACGTCGCCCAGGATGGCGAGGCGCATCAGCGGACGGGTTTCCGGATCGCGGCGAACAGCATCGAGAACAGGGCCACCGTGATCAGGTACGACGCGAGCGACGCGGCGGGCGTGAAGGCGGGGCTCAGGGCGTCGTGCGCGAACTTGTAGATCGCGTACGGCACCGCCCAGCCCATCGCGTACAGCGCGGCGCGCGGCAGGAACTCCCGCGTGACCGCCGCCTGCGGGAAGTACCGGATGGGCAGCAGCATGGCGGGCAGCAGCAGCAACTGCGCGAGGTAGAACCAGGGCGGCAGGGTGTCCAGGCCGTAATCGAGCGCGGCGAACAGGATGTTCACGGCGGCGATGACCACGCCGGTGATCAGGGCCGTGCGGAGGATGGGGGCATTCACCCGCCCATGCTGCCACGACCGGGCCGGTGGAACGCGGCGGGCCGCTTCATGCCCCCTCCACGTTCCACCGGCGCGTTCGTGCCAGCGGCGTTGGTCAGCGGTTCACGCTGCCCATCGAGGCTTCGGGGTAGCGGGTGCCCTGCGCCGCGCCGGGCGGGAACGCCGCGTCGATGCGGGCCAGGTCGTCCGGCGTGAGGTGAACGTCCAGCGCACCCAGGTTGTCCTCCAGATACTTCACGCGCCGCGTGCCGGGGATGGGCACGAGATCGTTCCCCTGCGCGAGCACCCAGGCGAGGGCCAGTTGCGACGGCGTGCAGTTCTTCTGCGCGGCCATGGCCTGCACCTCGCGCACAAGGTCGAGGTTCTTCTGGAAGTTCTCGCCCTGGAAGCGGGGGTTGTGCTTGCGGAAGTCGTCGTCGGCCAGGTCGTCCGGGCTACGGATCTCGCCGGTCAGGAAGCCGCGCCCAAGGGGGCTGTACGGCACGAAGCCCACGCCCAGCTCGCGGCAGGCGGCCAGGACGCCCTGTTCCGGGTCGCGGGTCCACAGGGAGTACTCGCTCTGCACGGCACTGATGGGGTGCACGGCGTTCGCGCGGCGCAGGGTGTCCGGGCTGACCTCGCTCAGGCCGATGGCGCGCACGAGGCCCTCCTGCACCAGCTGGCCCATCGCGCCGACGGTGTCCTCGATGGGCGTGTCGGGGTCCACGCGGTGCAGGTAGTACAGGTCCACGTGATCGGTCCGCAGGCGCTTCAGGCTGCCCTCGATGGCCTGCCGGACGTACTCGGGCCGCCCGTTGATGCGCCGACCGCCGGGCGAGTCCGGGGCGATCTGGATGCCGAACTTCGTGGCGAGGACCACGCGGTCACGTTTTCCCTGCAGCCAGTCACCGAGGAGTTCCTCGTTGGTGTGCGGGCCGTACATATCGGCGGTGTCGTAGAACGTGACGCCCAGGTCCAGCGCGCGGTTCAGGGTGCCTAAGTTCTGCGCGCGGTCGGTGGGGCCGTAGAAGGCACTCATGCCCATGCAGCCCAGGCCGAGGGCCGAGACGGTCAGGTCGCGCAGGTGTCGGGTGGGCAGCGGGGTGGTGGGGGTCATGCGGGTCTCCTCTGCGCGAGAATCCAGGGCATCGCGCGCGGCATCAGGCGGGGCAGGATCACGAGGGACTGGATCGGCACGGCGATCAGCGTGACGACCAGGGTCAGGACTGGAATCGGGACGCGCCCGGCCAGGACGGGCAGGACCAGCAGCAGCACGGCGGTGATGAGCGGGTAGGTGACCGCCCAGACGAGCAGGGCGACGCGGTGGTGCGCCGCGCCGTGCAGGGACGGGAACCGCACCCAGCCGCCGCTGAGCCGCTCGACCAGCGGGAACACGACGTAGTGGGTCAGGGGGACGAGCAGCGCGGTCAGCAGCAGCGCGATCAGGGGGGTGGGGTAGTGACCCAGCAGCGTGGGGCCGAGGATCAGCAGCAGCGCGGTGATGGTCGAGTAGATGCCCAGCCAGCGCCCGGCGGTGAGCCGGAGCGGACTGGACGGCAGAGGGCGGGTCAAGCGCTGGCCTCGCGCGGGGCCGGACGTGGAACGGGCTGGAGGGGTGCGGCAGCCGTGCCGTCGCAGTTCAGGTGTGCGTCGTAGCGGGCGATCTTGGCGCGGATGGCGGTGAGGTCGGCCTGCAGGGACAGCAGTCGGGCCTCGACCTCCTGTTCGTGCCGCACGAGCAGCGCGCGGCGTGCGGGGGCGGTGTGCTCGCCCTCGCGCACCAGGGCCATGTAGGCGCGCAGGCCCGCCATGCCCATGCCGGTGCCGCGCAGGTGCAGCAGAAACCGCAGCAGGCTCAGTTCGCGTTCGCTGTAGCGGCGCTCGCCACCCGAGGCGCGGGGCACGTCGAGCAGGCCCTCGCGGTCGTAGTAGCGCAGGGTGTGCGGACTGACGCCCAGTCGCGCGGCGGCGTCCTGAATGCTGAGTGGGGAACCCTCGGTCATGAGCGCACCGTACGCCTTCGAGTGCACGCGAAGTCAAGCGCCGCTCACGTCATGAAGGGCGCATGAATCCGGTGCTCCCGACGCGGGCAGCCTGCCGGTCAGGTGCCGGTGTCGAGCAGCAGCCGGGGCCGGAACTTCAGGCCGTCCGCCGCGACCAGGTGGGCCGGGACGCCGTTCACGTGCCGCATGGCCCGCTCGGGCGGCACGCCGTGCAGGTGCCCGTACACGATCAGGTCGGGTCGGGCGTCGTCGATCACGCGGGTGATGGGGTTGGCGGGGTACGGCGGGGTGGCCGGGGGATAGTGCAGCATCAGGATGAGGTGGTCGCCGGGCTGCCGGAGTCTGCGCGCGGCCTGCACGCTGAGGCTCAGGCGTTCCGCCTCGCGTTCCAGCAGGCGCTGGTCGTCCGTGCCGAGGGACTCGAAGCCGGGTGTGATCCAGCCGCGCGAGCCGCACACGACGACGTTCCCCACCCGCACGGCGTCGTTCACGACCGCCAGCATGCCTTCAGGGAGGGCTGCGCGGAGTTTGGAGGCGGTCGGCCACCAGTAATCGTGGTTGCCGCGCAGCAGCACCTTCGTGCCGGGCAGCGCGGCGACCGGCGCGAGGTCCTGCATGGCCTCCGGGAGGCGCATCGCCCAGGACAGGTCGCCGGGCAGCAGCACCAGGTCCTCGTCGCGGACCACGGCGCGCCACTCGTCGAAGATCGCCTGTGGGTGACCGGCCCACTGCGGCCCGAACACCGTCATGGGTTTCGGGGTGCAGAAGGCGAGGTGCAGGTCGGCTATCGCGTACACGCGCATGGGGGCAGTCTCCGGTCGGGGTGGGGGGCGTGAAAAAAGCCCTCCCGGCTGGGGAGGGCTTCCTTGATGGTCGGGGCGAGAGGATTCGAACCTCCGACCCCGTCGTCCCGAACGACGTGCGCTACCAGGCTGCGCTACGCCCCGAACCCGACCATCGCCCGCCGGTAGGCTGGGCAGGGAGAAGTCTACGCGGCACCCCCCGGGTGTCAAGCAGAGCGCGCCGCCCTGGAGGCATTCCCGGGCAGCGCGCACGGCGGGATTACTTCAGTTTGGCGAGGGTCGCCTTGGCGGTCTCCTCGTCACGCTTCTCCCAGAAGGTGGTGGCGTTGAAGCTGATGGCTTTTTCCAGCTGCGCGATGGCCTCGGCCTTCTTGCCCTGCAGGAGCAGCGCGTTGGCGTACTCGATGCGGTGGACGGCGGTGGCAGGTTCCAGCGCGATGGCCTTCTCGAAGTTGGGGATGATCTGGTTCTTGTCCGCGCCGGTCGCGCGGGTGGCGATGAAGCCCTTGGACACGAGGTTGGCGTTCCACAGGCCCAGGGCCACGTACGCGCCGGCCATCTTGGGGTCCAGTTTGACGGCCATGTCGAGGTTCTTCTTCATCTCGCCGGCCAGGCCGAGGCTCTGGAGGATGCCGCTGAACTGCGCGAGGCGGCCCTGCGCGCGGGCGAGTTCGAAGTACGCGTCGGCGTTGTTCTTGTCCTTGGCGATGGCCTGCTTGGCGTAGCCCTGGGCCTTCTCGAACAGGGCCTTCTTCTGGCTGTCGGCCACGAGGCCCGCGCCGGCGGTGGTGGCCTCGGCAGCCAGGGCGAGGCTGTCGCTGGTGTTCAGGTCGGCGGCGGCGGCGGCGGCGTCCTGCCACTTGCCCGCGTCGAGCATGTTCTGCGCGGCCTGGATGGACTGGGCGGACGCGGTGGCGATCAGGGCAAGGGACAGGGTCAGGGCGATCTTACGCATGTGGTGTTCCTCCGGTAGGACAGTTGGATTGGATGCTGGGTCAGACTATACACGCGCCGCACCGGTGAAGCTGACGGGGTCGTCAGGTACGGCACGCACGGATTGTTCTGCACCGGGTTCAGGGTGGGGCGCGGGGGGTGCTACGCTCGGTGCAGACGTGGACTGGAAAGTGATTCTGTCGGACCTGCGGGGCCGCGTGCCCCCCGGCGGGGGGGGTGTCGTGCCCGGCAGTCTGCGCTGGCTGGAAGCGCGGATGCGGGAGCGGGGCGCGAACCCCAGCAGCGTGCGCAACATCGTGTACCGCGACGTGGGCACCGCGCGGGACAAGGCGCAGCTGCGCGAGGTGCTTGCTGAACTGGCCCGCGACCTGGGTGTGGCGCTGCCCGAGGCGGCGGCGGCCGTCACCCCGGCCAGCGACGAGCTGGAGTTGCTGGGCCGCAGCAAGAAACGGGCGTTCCGGCAGTTCACGGCGGGTGTCCGGTCGGGCCGCGCGCCGCGCCTGATCGTGAGTGGCCCGCCGGGCGCCGGGAAGACCGTGCTGCTGGCGCGGGTGGCGCGGGCGCTGGAAGCCCAGGGCGTCGCGGTGAGGTCTCTGCGCCTGAGCGGGGACGACGCGCTGCCCGCACCGGAGGGCCGGGTGGGGTCGTCGTTCGCGGCGCAGGCGCAGGCGCAGTTGGACGCCGCGCGGCGCGTCCTGCCGACGGGCGGGGCGCTGCTGCTGCGCGTGTCGGCCGATCTGCGCCCGCTGGGTTTCGCGCCGCGCCTGCCGGGCGGTGAGGGCACGGACGCGGCCACCTGGGCGACCGAGACGCTGCTGCGGCGCGCCCCGGCGGGCGTGGCGGTCCTGCTGGCCGTCGAGGGCGACGCGCCGGACGGCAGCGGCGTGGAGGTCATCGAGTTGCGCCCGCCGACGCCGACCGAGGCGCGGGCGTACCTGATGGACCGCCTGGGGGTCACGCGGGCCGAGGCGGACCGGCTGGTGCGCGAGACGGGCCGTCACCTGGACCGCCTGACGCTGCTGGCGAACGTGGCGGGCGAGGGCGGCGCGGCGCCCGCCGAGCTGCTGGCCGATCCGGAGTCACGGCGGCTGGTGACGCTGACCGCCGCGCTGCAAGCCGCGCACCCGACCGGGCGGGACCGGCCAGAACGGGATTGGCCGGAGGCGCTGCTGGCCGCGCTGCTGGGCGGCTCGCCGCTGGGCGTGCCGCCGCATGCGCGGGCGCTGCTGCTGGGCGGCGTGGGCGGCTGGCGGGCGACTCCGGCGCTGGAACGGGCGTGGCCGGTCGCGCCGCCGGGCGAGGTCCGCGCGGCGCTGCGGGCCGTGGCGGGCCTGGACGCCGGGCAGGGCTTCGGGCCGTACCGGCTGGGGGCGCTGGCGGCGCTGGGGGACTGGGCGGCGCTGGCGGCGCAGGTGGCGCAGCGTCCGGACGACGCGCGGCACCTCCCGGCGTTGTGGCCGCGCGTGCGATCGGCGACGGGCGCGGCGCGCGAGTCGCTGGCGCGGGCGGTGGTCATGCATCACGCGGGGCGCGGGGAGTACAACGATCCGCGCGCGCGCGACGCGCTGTTCACGCTGCTGGAGTCCGGCAATGACGCGGTGCGCGGCTGGGCGCGGGTAAAACTCGCCGAGAGCAGTCTGGAGGCCGGGCGGATGGACGCCGCGCTGGCGCAGTTGCAGCACCCGGACGTGACCGGCATGGACAGCCAGGACGTGGGCGCCCGTGATCCGTGGGCGGCGGCAGCCGAGGTGGACGCGCTGCTCGTGCGGGCGGCGCTGGCCCGCTGGCAGGGGGACCTGGGGGGCGCGACGCGGGCGGCGCAGGACCCGCGCCTGTCGCGGGGCGGGCCGCGCGCGCTGCTGTGGCGCGGCCTGATCGCCAAGGACGCCGGGCGCTGGCCCGAGGCGCTGGAGGCCCTGCGGGCGGTTCCGGCGGCCAGTCCGCTGCTGTCGGCGCGGGCGCGCTACCAGGAGGGGGATCTGCTGTTGCGGCTGGGTCAGCCGCAGGAGGCGCTGGGGGCGCTGCTGGACGCCGGGGCGCGCCTGTCGGAGGCGGGGGGTTCGCCGGAGGAGCGGGCGCGGGTGCTGGCCCGCGCGGGCACGGCGCTGCGCCGCCTGGGTCGCCCGGCGGAGGGACTGGAGCGGCTGGGCGAGGCGCTGGCGCTGGTCCCGCCGGACGAGCGGCGGCATGTGGACGGCGTGCCGCGCGCGCGCCTGCTCTCGGAGGGGGTGCCGCTGCTGCTGGCGCTGGGGCGCGTGGAGGACGCGCAGCGGCAGGCGGCGCTGGCCCTGTCGCTGCTGTCGCGCAGCGAGGCCCGCCCGGCCGAGGCGGGGTACCGCGAGCGGCGTACCCGCTACCGGGCGGCGCTGACGTACCTGACGCGGGGGCTGGGCGTGCCGTACCTGCCGCCGCTGGGGGGCGCGCAGGTGGACAGCGCGGACCTGCGTCAGGCGCGGCGGATGCTGGAGGCGCTGCTGGAGGCACCGGCGGCGCGGGTGGACCGCGAGGTGACGTTGCGCTTCGACATGCTCCTGAGCCTCGCGCTGGCGACGCCGGACGCCGCGCTGGCGACGGCGCTGGTGCAGGAGGCGCTGACGCTGGCGTCCCACCCCTACGAGGAAGCTCAGGCGCGGGCGATGCTGGGGGACGCGCTGCTGCGTGCCGGGCAGCCCGAGGCGGCGCTGGGCAGCGTGAACCGCGCGCACGCGCTGCTGCGCCGCCCCGCGCCCGGCGGACCGCCGCGTGATCCGGGCATCGACGCGCAGCTGCTGGCCCTGGAGACCCGCGCGGAGCTGCTGGGGGGCGCGGCGTCACCGACCACGCGGAACACGCTGGGGACGCCGGATATTCTGGGCACGCCGGGCATTCTGGTTACGCTGGACGCGCTGCGCTCGGCGCTGGAATCGCCGGACCTGCGGCCGTTCCGGGCCGGGGTGTGGCGCGAGGCGGGCCGCGCACTGGAGCAGGCGGGCGCGGAG
This sequence comes from Deinococcus sp. JMULE3, assembly GCF_013337115.1. Taxonomy (NCBI): domain Bacteria; kingdom Thermotogati; phylum Deinococcota; class Deinococci; order Deinococcales; family Deinococcaceae; genus Deinococcus; species Deinococcus sp. JMULE3. The sequence goes on along the minus strand of NZ_SGWE01000004.1, from coordinate 3,094,428 downwards.
GTCGGGGCGATCCTCGCGGCGTGGGGGGTCCCGGCGGCCCTGGTGGACTGGGGGGCGCCGGACGCGCTGGCGGCGTGGGCGCAGGTGCGGGACGAGGCGGCGCGGGGCGGGTATGCTGTGGCGCGTGAGTAACAGTGAATCCGCCCCCGGTGGCCGCGCGGCCGTGCGGCTCCTCCAGGGGTACGTGTGGCATCCGCAGGACGCCGAGATCGACCTGGAGTCGTACCTGCCGCATGAACTGGACCTGCCCGCTCCCGGTGAGACCGCAGACCAGTCCGGCGCGGAGCAGGAGGGCGCGCACGTCCTGTGGGACAGCGTCCAGCCTCCCTTCGCCTTCTTCGAGAACGGGGAGCCGACGGCGTCGCAGGCGTTCTATCAGTTCACGGTGCTGCGGGTGTACGAGCCGCGCCCGGACAACGACGCGCTGCATGCCGACGCGCAGGCGGCCAGCGGCATGCTGGGGCCGCTGCTGGAAGTGACGCCGGACGGGGTGGGCTGGCAGCTGTGGGAGGACCTGCGTGACCTCTGAGCAGGGGTTGCCGTGGCTGGACCTGCGGGTCGAGGGGGACCCGCACCCCCGGCGGTTCGACGGGCAGGCGACGGCGCTGCAGTACCTGTTGCGGGTCGAGCGGCTCTCGGCGGACGCCGCGCACGAACTGCTGGAACGGGGCGAGGTCGGGCCGCCCGCCGCGCGGCGCGGGTACACGCTGCGGCCCCTGGGTCAATGACCGGCGAAGCTCAGTCGGAGGGCACCCCGGAGTCCAGCGGGCCGGTCGTGGCGATTCCGGTGTACGCGGGCGTCAGTGAACTGGAACTGGGCGTGATGGTGTCGCTGCTGCGCCTGTGCGGCGGCGAGGGCTGCGTGCGGACCGTGAACCGCTCGCGGGCCAGTATCGTCACGGCGGGCGGACTGGTCAGTACGCCGCACGTGCTGTTCGCGGCGCTGCCGGAACCGGCGGCCCTGCTGATCCCCGGCGGTCCGGGCGCGGCGAAGGCGGCGCGTGATCCCCTGCTGCACGGGTTCCTGCGGGCGCACGCGGCGCTGCCGACCGGCGCGAGCGGCAGCGGCCTGCTCCTGCCGGGCGAGGCGGGCAGTCTGGACGGGCGGGTGGTGGGCGGCCCGGCGGATCTCGCCGACACGCTGTGGGGCTTCACCCCGGCGGACGTCCGCCCCGGCGAGGTCGTGACAGACGGACTGCTGTGCTCGGCACCGGCGGGTTTCGCATCGCTTCACGCGGCGCTGCACGTCGCCTCGGCCCTGTGGGGCGAGGACGCGGCCAGGGACGCGGCGCGGCGTCTGGGCGGCTCTCCCCTGCTGCACTGATACGGATTCCGTTTCTCTCCTGCTCGCTTCGCTCGGGTTGAAGGTTCCTGCAAACCTTCCGGAGTCCGAATGAACCTGGCCCCACAGACCCTTGTGTGCTACGGCTGGCCGGGCGTGATGCGGGACAGCCAGGGTTCGGCCGGGACGGGCACGCTGCTGGTCGTCCAGGCCTGCTCGAAGGTGCGGTCCTGTTCGCGAATGGCGGCCGCGTTCCCGGTCGCCAGGGCCGATTCGGCCAGTCCGGCGCTGCCCCACGCGCTGAAGTGGAAGTTCATGCTGCCCACCACGACCAGCGCGTGATCCACGGTCATGATCTTGCTGTGCATCCTGAAGGTGGTGTAGCGCGCCTCGAAGCGGTCCTCCAGGCCCAGGCGGCGCAGTTCGCGGCGCATCAGGGCGACCCCGGTGCGGTTGGCGGGTTTCCCGAACCCGTATTCCACGACGAGCAGGCGGACGTGCACGCCGCGCTGCATGGCGGCCAGCAGTGCCGGGAAGTACACGGGCATCCGGTCCACGGTGCAGGGGTCGGGGTTCAGGTACCCGAACCAGCAGTCCAGGCCGGGGCTGAAGTCGGACTGCATCAGGTCGATGCTGCGGCGCGCCGCGCCGATCAGCGCGAGGTGCGCCCGGTCCGCGTGGTCCTCCCCGGCGGTGCGGCGGTACAGCATGAAGGCGCGGTCGGGTCCGGTGCCGACCGCGCGGGCCGCGAGCGCCGGGTGCGAGGGCGCCTGCGCCGGTTCCAGCGCGCAGCGAGACGCCACCTCGGCGGGCAGCAGGGCCTCCGGGCAGCGGAGTTCGTCGCTGTGCCGCCACAGGTCGTCGAAGGCGGCGACGCCCGCCTGCGCGGCGGGTCCACGCACGCGCAGTCCGGTGTCGTGCAGGGCCAGCCCCCCGGCATCCCCCAGCGGCAGGTGCCAGCCGGTGAAGTTGTACCCGCTGACGGTCAGGTCCTGCCCGTCGATGACGTGCAGTTTCACGTGACTGTGCGGCAGGTACGCGTAGTTCAGCAGCGTCAGCGTCCAGCCGACGCGCGGGTCATGCAGTGGAACGTCGGCCTCACGCAGCGCGCGGGCCAGCCCCAGCACCTGCGCGCTGCCCGCCGGGTCGCTCAGTTGCGGGTAGTTGCCCAGCAGCACGCGGACGGTCATGCCCTGCGGGTACGCGGCGGGGTCGGCCTGCACGCGCCGGTACAGGTCGCGGGCCGCCTGCACGAAGGTCCCGCCGGGCCGTGCGGGGTCGCTCTCCCATTCCATGGTCGTCAGCAGCACCTCGGCCCGCGCCGCCTGCATCTCCTGCGCGAGCGTCTGGTAGGCGTCCTGCGGGGCGTCCAGATCACGGGGCGTGCGGACGTAGCCCAGCACCTCGTTCCCGCAGCTGAGGTCCGGACCGCCCCGCGCCCGGTCGAGGTCCCACAGGACCCGTTCCAGCGGCGCGACGGGCGCGGCGCACACCTGCGGCGCGGGCGTGGTCGGCCGCGCGGCGGGTCCCAGGAACAGCGGGAGTCGCGCGGCGTGCGCCCCGGCGGGCAGCAGCAGGGCGAGAATCAGGAGGGCGGCGCGCATCTGCCGGGCAGGCTAGTGCCTGCGCGGCCCGGCCTCCACCAGATCTGCGTGAGAGGCCCACATCAAACGCTGCGAAACCGTTCCTGCCGTGGGAACACAGCGGTGTTCAGAGGCGCCGGGCAGAGCGAGGAGGCGTGAACGACAGTGGTGGGAAGTGGAGACGGAGGGTGTGCCGTTGGCCCTTCAACGGCACTGGACACCACTGAGAAACGGGGGCGCGGCCAGCCCGGCGCACGCCCCCACCTCTTCCCCCGGAGTCTGTTTCAGTCCACGACCTGGAAGCCGAGTTTCTCGGCCTGTTCGACGAAGAAGTTGATGTTCTCCGTGAGGGTCTGCTGGCCGAGGCTCTTGCGGTGGTGCTCGCCGGTCGCGGCGATGATCAGCGTCTCGGCGAGGCAGGCGGGTACCTGTCCCTCGCCGAACTGCAGGTCGATGTTGCTGGTCATGCCGCCCGGGGGGCGCACGACGCCGCCGGGGATGACGCGCACGCCGGGGATGGCCTGGACGCTCTCGTCGACGTCGGCGGGGCGGCCCTCGTCGAAGATCCACGTGCCGGGTTTGACGTGCTGCGGGAAGATCACGGGGTTCGGGTCGCTGGTGGCCGTGAAGATCAGGTCGGCGTCCTTCAGGGTGTCGTAGCTGGTCGTGGCGATGATCTCGGTGTCTTTCGCGGCGCGGCGCAGGGTGCCCGCCGTGCGTTCGAGCCGTTCGGCGTCGCGGCCGATCATGATCAGTTTCGCGACCTGCGGCGCGATGGTCCGGGCGATGCCGAACGCGACGACGCCGTTGGCGCCGACGACGGCGGCGGTCGCCTGCTTCAGGTCGCGGCCCTCGGCGGCGAAGTGTTCGAGAATGCCGGGGATGGCGGCCTTGATGGTGCCGGAGGTGTACGCCCCGCCGTTCGTGATGGTCAGGTCCGGCACGGCGGCCTGCACGTCGACGCCCTTGTTGCCCACGACACTCCAGAACGCGCCCAGGCCGAAGACTTCCGCGCCGAGTTCCTGCGCGAGCCGCGCGCCCTCGATGGCGCGGCGGGTGGCGAGGTCCGGGTTGTCGCGGAACACGTCGGGCAGCAGTGGGCTGGACAGCAGGTAGCAGCGGATGCTCTTGCCGTCACTCGTGCGGATGCCGCGCAGTTCCCCGATCTTCATGGGGCGCAGGCTGTCGGCCATCTGCCGGACGCTGCGTTCACTGACGACGCCCTTCTCGACCAGGGGCCGCAGCCACGCGAAGCGGCGCGCACTCCAGAAGTTCTCCAGGGTCATGGGGTGAATCATGAACGCGGCGACGACCTCGTCACTGCGGCGGCCCGCCAGGGGGACGGCCTCGCCCAGGCGGGGTTCGGTTCCGTCGATCATCCGGCCGATGTTCTCCTTGAACCGCCACGTCGCCGCGACGAGCAGGGCCAGCGCGGCCAGTTTCGCCGCCGGACCCAGCGGCAGGGTCGCCACGGCCAGCGTGAAGGTCAGCAGGCCCGCCAGGGTCGCGCCGCTCACGAAGCCGGAGAATCCGGCGGCGGCGGCGTACACCAGGACGGGCAGCGCGCACACCCACAGCGGCAGCGCCCCGGTGACGGCCAGTCCGGCCAGGACGCCGAGCAGCACGAGGTTGCCCCGCCCGCGCGGCGGGGTGTCCCCGAACAGGAAGCGAGGGGGGTTCAGGTGACCCAGGTACGCGGCGAGCGCGGCCATGACGGTCACCTCGGGCTGGCCCAGGCTGGCGGCCATCAGGACCGCCAGGAAGCCCTTGGCGGCGTCGAGCAGCGCGGTCAGGGCGGCCAGTTGCGGGCCGACGCGGTGCAGGACGTTCTCCACGCCCAGGTTGTGGGGATTGTTGACGCGGACGTTCACGCCGGCGCGGGTCAGGACGGCGTGTCCGAGGGGCGCGCTGCCCGTCAGGAACGCGACGAGCAGCAGCAGGGCCGAGAGAAACAGCATGCCGGGCATTCTACGGCACGCCCACCCTGCCGTTCTGGAAGGGCTGTCAGGATGCCGGCAGGTGGCGGTGCTCCCACACGAGGTCCCGCATGACCCAGCCGCTGCCGGAGAAGCGCAGGCCCAGGCGCAGTTCGCCCAGCAGGTACTCGCGGACGTCGGTGACGCTGGTGCCGGACTCGACGGCGTCGGCCAGCGTGCGGTCCCCGTCGAGCAGGCGCGCGACCGGGTGCAGGGCCGCCCGCTGCCCGGCGGGCTGGAGTTTCAGGCGGGACCACTCGAAGCGTCCGGTGGGGGTCAGTTTGCCGTCGCGGACGGCCTGCACGACCGTCTGGGCGACGTCGAACAGCGGGATCTCGACGTCGCGGGCCACCGCGCGGATGGAGCGGCCGCCGGGCTCGTCGAACAGCGGCACGCGCCCCTGGAACACCTGACTGGGGCTGCCGATCACGGCGCACACCTGGTCCCACTCGTCGCTGATGCGCGCCCAGTCGGTCGAGAAGTGCCCGTAGGGGGCCAGGGGCGTGCCGGTCACGCTGCGCGGCTCGAAGCGGAAGGTGCCGGATTCCGCGAGGATCGGGCTGGCGTGGATCGCCTCGGCACCCATCCAGTCGAGGATGCCGCCGGAGATCACCTCGCCCTGCATGAAGGCGACGGTGAAGGGAACGTCGGACTGGACGTCGAGCACACCCGTCTGGCGGGTGGTGTGGATGAGTTCCAGGACGCCCATCAGGGGCACATCGCTGAGCAGGCCTTGCATGGATGCGGTCACGGTATCACCTCCTCGTCAGCGCGCAGTGCGGAGATTCATACACCTGCCGATACACCCGTCAGGGGCGCCCCGCGCAGGTCGGCCCAGGCGCGGCCCAGGGCGTGCGCGACGTCGCTGGCGCCCAGGCCGTACCCGAACGTGTCGGCGGCGATCTCCCCGGCGCGGGCGTGCAGGCGCACCCCGGTCCGCGCGGCGTCCCAGGGGTCCAGTCCCTGACCGAGCAGCGCCGCCAGGAGGCCGCCGAGGGTGTCGCCCATGCCCGCGCTCGCCATGCCCGGATGCCCGCCGCGTGAGACGCTCAGTTCGCCTGCGCGCGCGACGACGCTGGGGCCGCCCTTGAGCACGACCACGCCGCCCAGCCGCTCCTGCAGGGCGCGGGCGGCAGCCAGCGGGTCGCGGGTGACCTCGGAGGTGGGGACACCCAGGAGCCGGGCGGCCTCGCCGGGGTGAGGGGTCCAGATGCACGCGCCGTGCCCGTGTCCTGCCAGTTCAGGCTGGAGGGCGTCGGCGTCGAGGACGGTGGGCACCTGCCAGCGCAGCACCTCGCGCGCCAGCGCAGAGGCGTCCGGGCCAAGGCCCATGCCGATAGCGACGGCGTCCGGGCGCACGTCATTCGCCGTGAGGAAGGCGTGCAGGTCGGCGTGGCGTTGCGCCATCAGTTCCGGCGTGACGAGCGGCACGTCCGCCGCCGAGTGGACCGTGACGAGTCCCGCCCCGGCGCGCAGCGCGCCCAGTCCGGCCAGGGCCGGGGCGCCCAGGGTGCCGGGGTGACCGCCGACGATCCAGACGCGCCCGGCGGTGCCCTTGTGCGCGGCGGCGGTCCGGACCGGCAGCAGCGCGCCCAGGCCAGCGTCGTCCGGGCGGGCGGCGACCTGCGCGTCCTGAACCCACGCGGTGGGCACCGGGAGGGGCGCGACGGTCAGCGTCCCGCCGTGCGCGGCGGCATCCCCGAACAGCTGGGCGGGTTTCGGACCGATGAACGTGACGGTCACGTCGGCGCGCACCGCCTCGCCGGGCAGGTCGGCGCGCGTGGCGTCCAGACCGCTGGGCAGGTCGATGGCGAGCACGTCCGGGCCGCGGTCACGGGCGGCGTTCAGCGCGCCGATCACGCGAGCCAGGTCGCCCCGCAGGGGGGGGCGGAACCCGGTGCCGAGCAGGCCGTCCACGAGCACGGCGGCGTCCCGCGCGGCGCGGCCCAGCGCGGCCGGGGTCAGGGGCCGGACCTCGCCGCCCACGGCGCGCAGACGGCGGCGGTTCAGGCGGGTCAGGGGATGCGTGGACGGTCGAGCCAGGACCGTCACCTCCCGCCCCGCGGCGAGCAGGTGCCGCGCGGCGACCAGCGCGTCCCCCCCGTTCGCGCCGCCGCCCGCCAGCAGCACGACCCGCCCGGACGGCCAGCGTTCCTGCACGGCCCGCGCGACGGCCTGACCGGCGATCTCCATGGCCGGGTCGAGCAGGCCCGCGCGTTCCAGGCGCGCGTCGATGGCGCGTACACCGTCCGGGGTGAGGACCGCACCGGTCATGATCCGCTCAGCTGCCGGCGCCGCGCAGCACGAGGAAGATGACCAGCGCGGCGACCGCGAGCAGCACGAAGCGCAGGTACTTCAGGCCCGGCGTGCGGCTCAGCTGTTCCCTGGCCTCGGCGCGGGTGTCCTCGCGGGAGCGTTTCATGGACAGCCGCTGCCCGTGGCGGATGTGCCGCACGCCCTCCGCCACGCGCCCCTGGCGGCGCACCGCCACCCCGAGGTTGTGGTGCCCGCCGTCGTAGTCGGGTTCCAGGGTGAGCACCTCGCGGTAGATGGCTTCCGCCTGCGCGAAGCGGCCGGCCTCCATGTCCAGGTTGCCCAGGTTCGTCAGGGCGCGGTAGTGGCCGGGGTCGGCCTCGCGCGCGGCGGTCAGGGCCTCGCGGGCCTGCGCCTCGTCGCCCAGCATGGCGTGCAGGACACCCAGCGCGTTCAGCGCCTCGGCGCGGGTCATGGGCTGTGCCAGCGCGCCCGCCAGTGCCCCACGCAGCGCGGCCGGATCGTCGGCGCGGCGCTGCGCCTCCAGCGCGTCCAGCGCCTGCATGACGTCCGCCGGGTGGACGTACAGGCGCAGCTCGGCCGCCAGCGGGTGCGTCAGCGAGTCGGCGGCCGCGGCGTACGCGGCCAGCTGCTGGCGCGCGGCGGGGTACCGGCGGGCGCGGATCTCGTCCTGCACGACCCGCAGCGTCTGCAGGGCGTCGACGAGGTCGGCACTCTCGCCCAGCACGCTGGCGGTCGCGGCGGCGCGGCGCCACGCCCCGGCGCGGATCAGGTCGCCCAGCGTGGCCGGGGCGGGGTCCGGGACGACCTGGGGGTCGGTGGTCAGGTCGGCGGTCACGACGGACCCCGGCAGGTGGCGCGGCAGAGGAACAGCCCGGAACGGAAACTCACCCCGTGAGTATACTGACGTGTTCCCGGCGCGCCCACAGCGGCGCTCACCGTTGTCCCGCCCACACGCTGCCCCTCACTTCCTGGCCCCGGAGGGCCGTCCCCGCATGCCCAGAGACTCCCGCAGACCCGCCCGCACCTCCGACCGCCGCCCGTCCGACCGGCGCGGCCCCGACCGCCGCACCTCCGACCGGCGCCCCGCCGACCACGAGGAACGGGACCTGAGCGCCGCGCCACTGTACTCCCCGGCGCGCGTGCGGGACCTGCTCGACCGGCACGGCCTGAAACCCACCAAGAGCCTCGGGCAGAACTTCCTGATCGACGGGAACATCCTGCGTGCCATCGCCGAGGCGGGCGGCGCCGCGCCCGGCGTGCCCGTGCTGGAGATCGGCCCGGGCCTGGGCGTCCTGACGCGCGAGATCGCGTCCCGGGGCGCGCAGGTCACGACGCTGGAAAAGGACGAGCGGCTGCGGCCCGTGCTGGCCGAGACGCTGGAGGGCCTGGACGTGCAGGTCGTGTGGGGCGACGCGCTGGACTTCGATTACGCCACGCTGCCCGCGGGCACGCGGGTGATCGCGAACCTGCCGTACTACATCACGGGCCTGCTGCTGTCGCGCTTCATGCGCGCGCCCGGGATCGTGTCCGCGACGGTGCTCGTGCAGAAGGAGGTCGGGCAGCGCCTCGCCGCGCGGCCCGGCGAGGAGAACTACGGGTTCCTGAGTGCCATCGCCGCGCTGTACGGCAGCGTGCAGCACGTCCGCGACGTCCCCAAGGGCGCTTTCCTGCCCGCGCCGGACGTGACGAGCGCCGTGATCCGCCTGGACTTCGACCGGACCCGCCCGGCGCCCGAGCAGGAATTCCTGTCGTTCGTGGAGACCGCGCTGCACCACCGCCGCAAGACGCTGCGCAACAACCTGCGCCTGACCGGCATGGACGGCGACGCGATCGACGCGGCGCTGGAGGCCGCCGGGCTGCGCGCGGACGTCCGCGCCGAGGACGTGTCCCTGGGTGACCTGCGTGACATGGCCGTCAAACTGGGCGTGATACGGTAACCGCGAGCAAGAATTACCCCCCAGTCACTATTCAGGGCCGCCCAGACAGGCTCCCCGGAGGAATCCCCTGTGAAGTTCTACATCATCGGTGACGTGACCGTCGATCACCTCTACCACCTCGAACGCCTGCCGGAACCCGGCGAGGAAGTCACGCCGCAGCAGGCCAGCATGAAGCCCGGCGGGGCCGGCGGCACCATGAGCGTCACCCTGGCCCGCCTGGGGCACACCGTGACCCTCGCCGCGCGCGTCGGCGACGATCCGTTCGCGGAGTACGCCCTGAGCCGCGTGCGCGAGAGCGGCGTCAGCGAGGCCGCCATCCAGCGCGACGCCACGCTCATCACCAGCACCATCACGGTCATGCAGACCCGCGACGGCGAACGCGCCATGATCAGCGACGGGGCCGCCAACCGCCAGCTGGACCCCGCCGGGTTCAGGAAGAAGGACGTCGAGGGCGCCGACGCGCTGATCATCAACGCGTACGCCCTGACCGAGGGACCGCAGCGCGAGTACAGCCTCGCGGCCATCGAGGCGGCGCGCGGCGCGACGACCCCGGTCCCGGTGTTCATCGACCTGGGGACCGGCGCGGTGAACAAGGCGGGCACCACCCTGCTGGACGACGTGGTCGGCGCGGACTACCTGATGCTCAATCAGCACGAACTGCAGGCCCTGACCGGCACCAGTTCGATCAGCGCGGCGCTGGCGCAGCTGGGCAAGGCCGGCGCGCGGCGGGTCGTGGTGAAGGTCGGCAAGATGGGCTCGATCACCTGGACGCCCGACGACACCGAACTCGTGGACGCCTACCGGCCCGCCGGGAAGGTCGTGGATTCCACCGGCGCCGGGGACACCTTCACGGCCGTGTTCGCGCACGCGATCCTGGCCGGGGCGGGGATCGGCGGGGCGGCGCGCGCCGCGAACGCCGCCGGGGCGCTGGCCGCGACCGGCTTCGGCGCGCAGGAACGCCCGATCACGCACGAGGACCTCTCGGCGATCGTGCCGGAACTCGCCGCGGCGGCGCCCGCGCCCGCCCCGGCGCCCGCCAAGACCACCCGCAGCCGCAAGACGCCCGCCAGCTGAGCGGACAGTGTGAATGCGCCACCCGGTTCGACTCGGGTGGCGCGCTTCGTTGGGCGCGCGGCGGCCAGGATTGCCCGCGCCGCCTATAGTTGAGGGATGACGGACCTCTCCCCCACCTCCGACCTCGCGGCGGTCGCCCGCGCCCTACTGGACCACTCCGGACCGATCGTGGTCCTCTCGCACGAGAATCCGGACGGGGACGCGCTGGGCAGCGTGCTCGGCCTGACGCGCGCCCTGCGCAGCCTGGGCCGCGAGGTGATCGCGCCCATGCAGGTCCCGCGCTTCCTGGCGTTCATGCCCCGCCCCGGCGAACTGACCGAGGGGCGCCTGACCGAGTGGCCTGCCGGGGCGCTGGCGGCCGTGCTGGACGTGGACAACAACGATCACGTCCGGGTGGGCGGCGCGGACCTGAGCGTGTTCAGCGGTCCGGTCGTGAACGTCGACCACCATGGCACGAACGCCCGCCGCGCCGACGCACTGGCCGTGGACCCCTCGCAACCGGCGGCGGCCGTGATGGTCGCGGACCTGATCGACCTGCTGGGCGCCGGGTGGACCGAGGAGATCGCCACGCCGCTGATGCTGGGCCTCGTGACGGACACCGGGTCGTTCCGGTTCGATTCGGTCACGCCCGGCGCGTTCCGGACCGCCGCGCGGCTGCGCGAGGCGGGCGCCCGCCTGGGCTGGATCAGTGACCAGCTGGGCCAGAATCCCCGCACGTACTACACGCTGCTGCGCGAGGTGCTGGGCAGCCTGGAATTCCTGCACGGCGGGCGCGTGGTCCTCGCCCGGGTGGACGAGGCGATGCTGGCGCGCGCCGGGGCCGCCTGGGAGGACGTCGAGAGTTACGTCGGGATGCTCCGCAACGCCGAGGGGTCGCAGCTGGCCGTGATGGTCAAGGACTTCGGGGAGCGCGTGAAGCTGTCCCTGCGCTCCCGCGCGGGCGTCAGCGCGCAGAACATCGCCGTGACGCTCGGCGGCGGCGGGCACGTCCCGGCCGCCGGGGCCAGTCTGAACCAGCCCTGGCCGGAAGTGTTCCCGCAGCTGGACGCGGCGATCACGGCGGAACTCGCGCGGGTGGACGCCAACCGCTGACGCCGGCTCCGGGCGGCTGATCCCGTAGCGGGTCAGCCGTCCATGAGTTTCGGCAGCATCCGCAGCCAGTTCACGTCGGCCCAGCGGGCCAGGAACGCCTGCGCCTCGGGGCTCAGGGGCTGGTCGAGTTCCACGGCCAGCAGCGCCTGACCCCCGCGCGTCTGGCGGGTGCAGGTCAGCGTGGCGATGTTCACGCCGTCCGCTGCGATGGTCGTGGCGATGCGGGCGATCATGCCGACCGCGTCGGTGTAGCGCAGGATCAGGGTGGGGCTCGCGCCGCTGAAGTTCACGCCCAGGCCCTGCACGTGCGTGACGAGGATCACGCCGCCGCCCGTGCTGCTGCCCTGCACCGTGACCCGCTGCGTGTCGCCGCTCACCTCGATCAGCGCGGTGTTGGGGTGCACGTCGCCCAGGTCCGCGTCGTGGAACTCGAAGGTCAGGCCCTGCGCCTGCGCTTCCTCGAACGCGGCGGGCAGGCGCTGGTCGTCGGGCCGCATGCCCAGCAACCCCGCGATCAGCGCCAGGTGCGTGCCGTGCCCGCGCCCGGTCTTGGCGAACGAGGCGTGCAGGCCGATGCGGGCCGCGCGGGGCGGTTCGCCGAGCAGGTGGTGCGCGACCAGACCCAGGCGGCAGGCCCCGGCGGTGTGGCTGCTGCTGGGGCCGATCATGACGGGCCCGATCATGTCGAGGAGGGACATGCGGCGAGTATAGGGGCGCCGCACAGGGGGGCGGCCCCGACTGCTGGCCGCCCCCCCTGTTCCTGCGCGCAGGTTTACTTCTGTTCGGTCAGCGGGCGGAGGTTCTCGCGCAGTTCCTCGACCCGTTCGCCCAGGTCCACGTCGGGGTCGAGGCCGTTCGCGTCGGCGTTCCCGGTGGCGCCCTGCATGCCGCTCTGGATGGTGTCGGTCTGGTTCAGGTCCTCGTGGTTCAGGACGGCGTTCTCTCTGCGCGTATCGTCGCTCATTCCTCCAGCCTGCCGCGCCGGGGCCGGGTGCGGATGGGCGGAGGCTGTAGGGGCGTTCATGGCCGAGCGCAGCGCGCGTCCGCTGACCCCCGGCGTGGCGAGGGCCGCGCGGGCCAGCGGCAGCCGGGTGCGCCCTGGCAGCGCTGCGAACAGGCGCAGCATCGTGCGGGCCAGTGCGCCGGGCGGCGTGTCCGGGTCGAGGAACGCGTGCCACGCGGCGGGCGGCAGCGCGAAGAACGCCCGGAAGAACCCGGCCAGCTGGTCCGGGGGCAGGTTCAGCAGGGCCTGCACGCCCAGCAGGTGAACCTCGCGTGCGGCGCGGCGCTCCGGGGGCCACAGGGCCGCCCAGGCCGCCGCGTGCGGGTCGCGTCCGGCGCGCAGGGCGGCTGAGGCCGCGTCGGCGACATGCGGGGCGCGGTGCAGGGCGCCCGCCACCTGAAACCCACTGATGGGGTGGACCATGCCCCCAGCGGCCCCGAAGGCCAGCGGACCGTGCGGGTCGGGGGCGGCGGCGTTCATGGGGAACGCCACCCATTCCTCATGCAGGATCTCGCCGGGCGGGGTGCCCTGCGCGCGCAGGCGCTCGTGCAGCCGCGCGCGCAGGGCCGCGCGGGTGGGGGCGGGGCGGGCGATCAGGCTGGTTTCCTCCACGAAGTACGTGTCGCCGCCCAGGTGCATGGCGTACAGGAAGGTGGGGGTGTCGCCCGGACCGTGCGGGGCGCGGTAGTCCATCCAGACCACCCCGCCGGGCGCACTGGGGGGCCGCTCGAAGCGGGCGGTGAGGCCGTACGCGGTCTGCAGGGCCGCGCCGCCGGGATGGCGGGGTCGGCGCAGGCTGCCCGCGTGCCCGGCGGCGTCCACCACGAAGCGGGCCCTCAGCACTTCCCCTTCGCGGGTGTGCACGGTCCAGCCGTCCGGGTCGGGCGCGGCGTGCGTGACGGTTCCCACGGTCCAGGCCAGGGGTCCGGCTCGGTCCAGCAGCGCGTGCAGGAACCGGGTGTTGTCCAGCAGCGCGTAGGGGCGCAGCAGCGGCGTGGGCTGCGGGCCGGTGTATACCCGCACGTCGGTCCAGACGTGCGCGGCGCAGGCCTGCGCCCAGCCGGGCAGGTCGTCCAGCCACGCGCCGTACGTGGCGGGGAAGGCCTGCGGCGCGTGCGGCGCCACGATCCGGACGCTGTGGTGCCGGGCGCGCAGTTCGGCCGCCAGGGCCAGCGCGGCGGGCCCCGCGCCGACGATCAGGGCGTCGGTGTGCGCGGGCTCGGTGTGCGCGGGCTCGGTGGGGGCGGGCATGCGCGCAGGGTAGCGTGCCCGCGCGGCGGCGGAGTGTACGCCCGCGCATGAACGGCAGTTCAATTCTGGACTGTGGCGCGGCGCGCTGCCGGCGGCCGGGCCGCGCACTAGGGTGAATGGATGACCGGAACCTCTGCCCCGTCCCGCCGCGTGCGCCGCGCCGCCCTGATCGGCGTGGGCGCCCTGACCCTGATGGCCGCCCTGAGTGCCTGCTCACGCGACGGCGCCCAGGACACCCTGAACCGCGTGGTGTCCACCGCCGGACTGGACGTGACCAGCAACGTCCGCTACGGCCCGGACGTCCGAAACGTGATGGACGTGTACGCCCCGCAGGGCGCCCGCAACGCGCCCATGGTGCTGTTCATTCACGGTGGCAGCTGGGAAAACGGCGACAAGGACGGGCACAAGTTCGTCGGGGAGTCCCTGGCGCGCGCCGGGTACGTCACGGCCGTCATGAGTTACCGCCTCGCCCCGGCGAACCGCTACCCGTCGTACGTGCAGGACGCCGCGCAGGCGCTGAAGGTCCTGCGTGAGAAGGCGGTCGCGCTGGGCGGCAACGCGCAGAACGTGTTCGTGATGGGCCACTCGGCCGGGGGCTTCAACGCCGTGGAGGTCGTGGACAACGCCCGCTGGCTCGCCGAGGCGGACGTACCGGTCAGCGCGATCCGCGGCGTGATCGGCGTGGCCGGGCCGTACTCGTACGACTTCCGGCAGTTCTCCAGCGCGAAGGCCTTCCCGGTCGGCGCCACCCCGGACGAGGTCATGCCCGACCGGCACGTGCGCGCCGACGCGCCGCCCCACCTGCTGCTCGTCGCGGCGGACGACGACACGGTGTACCCGCAGAACGCCCTGAACATGGAAGAGGCCCTGAAGCGTGCGGGCATCCCCGTCACGCGGACTGTGCTGCCGAAACTGGGGCACATCACGATCATCGCGGCCATGGCGCGCCCCCTGACGTTCCTGGGCGGCACCCGGCAGGCCGTCATCGACTTCATTGAGGCGCACCGACTGCCCTGAACGTACCCTCGGCGCGGGCGGGTAGCATGGACAGCGTGAGGCGTTCCCTGCTCCTGCTCGCGCTGCTGTGCCCCGCCCTGGCGGGGTGCCGCTACAACTTCGTGCCGCTGATTCCCGGCCAGATCCAGCCGGAACTCCCGGCGCGCGTGACCGGCGCGACCCTGACCCGCGACGGCGAGACGCTGCTGCTGCGCGCCCAGGTGGACGGTCCGATCACGCCCGGATTCCTGAGTGTCGCGTGGTTCAACGGCTCCCAGGCCATCGGCACGGACAGCGTGTACCTGGACGACACGCAGCGGGCCGCGACGTTCAGCCTGCGCGCCCCCGAGAAGGGCGCGTACCGGGCGGTGCTGTCCTTCGGCGGGACGGTCCTGCGGCAGGTGGAACTGTACGAGGTGAAACCGTGAGGGCGTGGCGTGGCGTCGTCGAGTGGACGGCGGGGCAACGCGAACGCTTCGTGTGGCGCGACGGTCGGCTGGAACCCCTGCGGGTCGAGGCGCGGGAGGCGCCCGTGAATTACGGCTGCCTGCCCGGCACGCTGAACCCGGCAGACAATGCCGAGGTGGACGCCGTGTGGCTGGGCGAGCCGCTGCTGGTGGGCACGGTGCGCGAGGGGGACCCGGTGGGCCTGCTGCACCTGCATGACGGGGATCACAAGGTGATCTTCAGCGAGGGAGCGCCGCGCGGCGCGGCCCTCAGGGCGCTGCTGGCGTGGTTCCCGCCAGAACGCGGCGCGACCGTGCAGGACGCGCAGGCGGCGCAGGCGTGGCTGGCGGACCTCCAGCTGCAGGACTGACGTTCACTGCCTGCTCAGGGCGTGTGCGTGCCCTGCGTCCAGTCCTGCGTCAGGGCGCGGACCTGCCCGGCGACCCAGGTCATGGCGTCGCTGCCGGGGTAGGTGACGGCGCTGTGGTCCTCGCGGGGCGACACGAAGCGGGTCAGGCCGCGCGTGGTGCCGTCCAGGCGCACGTTGCCCTCCACCTCGAAGAGGTAGTTCACGGCGAACCCGTTGGCCGCGCCTCGCCTGGGGAGGCGTTTGCTCTGCACCTCGATGCCGCGCGCGACGTTCGGCCACACGACGTCCTTGCCGTTCACGCGCTGCCCGGCGACGGTCAGGGTGTCGCAGGCACTCAGGGGGGAGAACGGGTCGGTGGTGCGGATCAGCGGTCCGAAGTCGGTCTTCCAGCCCAGGCAGATGCCGTCCAGGTCGATCTGCGCGGCGAAGGGCACGTCGGGCCGGTCGCGGGTCAGCTGGTGCAGCCACGCGACGCCCTGCGAGTGCCCCAGCAGCACGAGGCGGGGCGCGTCGGCCCCCCAGGTGGCGCGCAGGGCGTCCAGGTCGTGCAACAGCGCCGCGTACCCGCGCTGCGGCGTTCCGGTGAGGCCCGAGGTGAATTCGGACAGGGGACTGCTGGCGTAGTTCGCAGCCTGGACGCTCATGCCAGCCGCCTCGAATTCCTGCGCGACGCGGTCCACGGTGCCGCGCGAACCCAGGTACGCCCAGTTGTCACGCGGGGCGACGCACGGCACGCCGCAGCGCCCCGCGACGGACAGAATCACGACGTCAGGCGCGGCCCCCTGCACGTTCAGGGCTGGGGTGCGGGTGGACTGCACGGTCAGGGTGGGCGCGCAGGCGGTCATGAGCAGCAGGGCAGGAAACAGCGCGAAACGCATCGGGTGAACAGTGTAGTCGCTGCCGCGCCTGCCGGGCCGTGGTGCGGGCACGGTCCCCGCCGGGTCATACGTGATTCAGGTGATTCCAGGTCATTCGGAGTCGCCCGGTGGCCCCCTCACCCTTCCGTCGCTTCGCTCCTCAGCTGCGCCGCTCTGCGAGTCCCTCCCTCTCTGCTCCGCAGCTCTCCGAGTCCCACAGGGGGAGAGGGGACAATGGAACGCGATCACGGTGCAAGCAAATCAATTTCATCCCGGATCAGGGGGTGCGCGCCCGGTACAGTTTCACGGGTCGCCCGGCGTTCCCGTACTGGTGTTCCAGCGTGGCCTGCTCGCTGCGGACGAGGTGTTCGAGGTACCGCCACGCGGTCACGCGGCTCAGGCCCACCTGCTCGCCGATCTCCTCGGCGGTGACGGCCTGCGGGGCGCCGGTCAGGGCCTGCGCGACGCGGTCCAGGGTGTTCGGGTCGATGCCGCGCGGCAGGGTCGCGGCCTGCGGCGCGCCGTGCCCGAGCAGCCGGTCGAGGCGGCCCTGGTCCAGGCGGGCCGCGCCGGGCGGCGGGAGGCGCCGGGCGCGGTGGCGGGACAGCAGGTCCTGCAGGCGCGCGCCGGTGAAGGGTTTGATCAGGTAGTCGAACGCGCCGTGCGCGAGGGCCAGCCGGACGCTGGCCTCGTCGTCGGCGGCGGTGATCAGGGCGACGTCGGTGGTCAGGCCGTGCGCGCGCCAGTGCCGCAGCAGGCCCAGGCCGCTGCCGTCGGGCAGGT
>NZ_SGWE01000004.1:2102500-2172500 GCF_013337115.1 Deinococcus sp. JMULE3 | reverse complement strand
GGGGGTACGCCGACCGTGAGGTGACGCCGGGCACGCTGTTCCGGATCAGCAGTGTGACGGGCGGGATCGTGCTGGCCGCGTACCCGCTGGAGCAGCCGGAGCGGCCGGTGGGGCTGGCGTTCGGGTTTCCGGCGCTGCGGGACGGGGTGGTGTGGCATCACTCGCACCTGCTGGCGGTGGACCCGGCGTGTCGGGGGTCGGGGCTGGCGGTGGCGCTGAAGGACGTGCAGCGGCGGCTGGCGCTGGAGCAGGGCCTGACCCGCATGACATGGACTTTCGATCCGCTGGTGACCCGGAATGCCCGCCTGAACCTGGGCAAGTTGGGGGCGACCGCGCGGACGTACCTGCCGGACTGGTACGCGCTGGAGGAGGACCGCGCCGGGGCGTTTCCGGCGGACCGCCTGCTGATCGAGTGGGATCTGGCGCGCGGCCCAGTGGAACGCCCGGCCCCGCGACCGGAGGGGCTGCGGGTCCTGGAGGCGTGGGGAGACGCGCCGGGCGCGCCTCTGCCGCTGGAGGGCGAGGTCCTGCTGGCCCCGACGCTGCTGGCGCCAACACTCCTGGCGGAGGTGCCGCTGCGCGCGGACGCTCTGCCGGAGCCGGTGCGGCGGGCGTGGCGGCTGGCGCTGCGGGAGGTGCTGGGTGGGGCGCTGGCGCGGGGGTTCGCGGTGGTGGATCTGGCGCGGGAGGGCGAGCGGGCCTTCTACGTGTTGCGCCGGGAGGGCTGAGCGGGCACTGTTCAGAACCCCCGGACCGTGTTATGTTATTTACATAAGGAGGTCAGATGTTACATATTGAATTCACCACCGACCTGGGCGCCAAAGTCACCGTGGACGTCGAGAACGCCTCGGCACTCCTCGACACCCAGCGGCAGTACGGCCGCCTCGGCTGGACCAGCGGCGAGATCCCCAGCGGCGGCTACCAGTTCCCGCTGGAAAACGAACCCGACTTCGACTGGCACCTCATCGGCGCCCGCAAATGGACCAGCCCCGACGGCGAGGAGCTCGTCATCCACAAGGGGCACGCCTACCGCCGCCGCGAACTCGAAGCGGTCGACAGCCGCAAGATGAAACTCCCCGCCGCCGTCAAATACAGCCGCGGCGCGAAGAGTACCGACCCCGAACACGTCCGCGAGAAGAGCGACGGCGAATTCGAGTACGTGACCCTCGCCATCTTCCGCGGCGGCCGCCGCCAGGACCGCTACGCCACCCCCGGCGCCCGCCCAGGCACGCCCACGCAGGCCCCCGCCCAGGCCGCGCGCCCCGCCCCCACCCGCCCGGCCCCCACGCAGCCCCGCCCCTCCCCGACCCGCACAGACGACGAACCGCCGTTCTGACGGAGGCAGTGGGAAGTAGGAAGTGGTGAGTGGAAAAGGCAGGAAGGGCACCCCAGATCGGCGGTGCCCTTCCTCTTTTCCCACTCCCTACTGCCCACTCCCCACTACCTACCGCCCACTGCCCGTTCAATCACCGAGCGGACGTCGGCGGGCTGCCACCCTTCGGGTTTGAGGATCTTGCCGTCGGCGCGGCGCGGTCCGCTGGCCTTGGTGAGGTTCGCGCGGTGGACCTCGGCGAACACGGCGTCGGCATCCAGGCCCAGGCGGTCGAAGGCGCCGTAGGTCACGTACAGCAGGTCGGCCAGTTCGTGCGCCAGGGCGGTCAGGTCGTGCGCGGCCAGGGTCTCCCCGGCGTCCAGGCGGGCGGCGAGGGTCTGGAATTCGGCGTCCACCTCGGCGGCTTCCTCCTGGATGAGGGTGCGGCGCAGCGTCAGCAGGGCGCGGTCGGGGGGCGTGGGGGTGTCGCGGCGGTCCTCGCCGATGGCGTCGTGGAAGTCGCGCAGGTGCCGGGCGTTCGTCTTGGGGGCCTGACTGGTCATCCGGTCATGCTAACGGCCCGGCCACAGGCTGCGGTGCGGGGCGAGGTCGGCGTCCGTGACGGTCACGCGCGCCGCGCCCCCGCTGACGGGCACGGGGAGGTTCAGGTCCACGCGGCGGCACACGCGTTCACGCAGGCCGCACACGAACAGCGGGCCGCGCAGGCGCAGCTCCCCGGCGGGCGCGGCGGGCAGGGGCACGCGGACGGGCAGCAGCAGCCCGAAGGATTCCGGGTGCGTGACGCTGGCCGGGCCACGCAGCGGGACCGGCAGCGGCGCGCGGCCCGGGGCGTGCAGGGTCAGGGCGCTGGGGGCGGCGCGGTTCACGAGGACGCCGCGCAGGTCGAACCTCACCTCCACGGTCAGGGGGGCGGCCCCGGCGACGCCCGCACCCAGCAGCAGTGGGGCCAGCAGGAGCGGCAGGGGGCGCATACCGGGCAGCCTAGCAACTGTCAGTGGCGTGCGGGGTCGCAACAGACCGCCGCCCCGGAGGTGGGGTCCGGGGCGGTCAGGAAAAGCTGTGGTTGGTTCAGGTTGCGGGGCTTGCACCCGCCGCGCGCTGGCCGGATGGCCTGCGACCTGCTCGCGCGCCCGTTGGTGAAGAGGTGGGCGTCTCCCTCTCGGCCCTCGCCCCGTGAGGGGCGACCTCACCAGGCCGAGGCGAAGTATGCCCCGCCAATGTCAGCGCCGCATGTGCCGGATCTACAGCGGGCCTTAAGCAAAATGGCGCAGAGGGAACACTGTTCCAGACGACACAAACTCATTCAGCAGCTACAGGTCCACGATGTGGTACCCGTACGCGTTGATGACCCGCGCGCCGCTCTCGGGGTCCAGGTACTCCAGTTTCTTGCCCTCGTACTCGTGGATGTGCCCGTGCACGACCAGCCGGGGGTGACGGCGACCCATGAACGCGTTGATGTCCGGGCAGCCCCGGTGCGCGTAGTCACTCCCGGCGTGCGGGCCGGTGGGGGGCGCGTGCGTCAGCAGGACGTCCACGCCACGCCGCGCCTGCCACGCCAGCCGCCCCAGCCCCCAGCGGGCCTGCGCGCGGGTGTACTGCCCCTCGCCGTCACCGCGGTAGCGGGGCACGCCGCCCCAGCCCGCCACGCGCAGCCCGGCTTCCTCGACCACGCGGCCGTGCGCGGCGATCACGCCGCGCGGGGGAATGCGGCCGTCCCCCTCGTTCACGTACTCGTTCTCGTGGTTGCCGTGCACGTAGATGATCGGCACCGTGAGTTTCGTCGCCAGGAACTCCAGGTAGTAGCCGGGCAGGTCCCCGGCGGCCAGCACCGCGTCCACCGGGGGCACGCCCTGCGGGAACGCCGAGCGGTACACGAACGGGTGGACGTGATCGGCCAGCACCATGACGCGCTTCCCCAGCGGGGCGCGGGACAGGGGGGGCAGGGCGGGCGGCGTCATGGTCAGGATGAGGGTGGTCCGAATCGGCCGGACCGGGGGGACTGCGCGTGATGGACGAGTGTACCCCCGCGCGACACTCCGGGGAGAGGGGTCGCGCTAGCGTGCGGGCGTGCCGGTCCTCCAGACGCCCCGCCTGCTTCTGTTGCCCCTGTCCCGCGTGGTGATCGCGCGCCGCCTGGAAGCCGAAGCGTTCACGCTGCCCCTGCCCGGGCCGGATGGGCCGCTGGACGTGACGTTCGAGCCGGAGTGGCCGGGCGATCCGCTGCCTGTCTTTCCGGGGATGCTGGCGGCACTGGTCGGGAATGAATCGGAGGTGGCGGGGTCGTTCATCGCCGTGCGCCGGGACACCGGGGAGGCGGTCGGGATGCTGGGCACGAAAGGGCCGCCCTCGCCGGAGGGGGCGCAGGAGATCGGGTACGGCTTCAACCCGGCAGTGTGGGGACAGGGCCTCGCGACCGAGGGCGTGGGCGCGCTCGTGACCCATCTGCACGCGCAGGACGTGCGGGTCGTGACCGCCGAGACGGCGACCGGCAATCCGGCCAGCGGGCGGGTCCTGTCGAAGCTGGGCTTCCGGCAGGTCGGCAGCGGGCACAGCGACGAGGACGGCCCGCTGACCCTGTGGGCACACGCCACCTGAGCAGCGCCGCATGGCCACTGCCCGGC
Organism: Deinococcus sp. JMULE3; assembly: GCF_013337115.1. Classification (NCBI taxonomy): domain Bacteria; kingdom Thermotogati; phylum Deinococcota; class Deinococci; order Deinococcales; family Deinococcaceae; genus Deinococcus; species Deinococcus sp. JMULE3. Next base: position 2,168,546 of record NZ_SGWE01000004.1, on the reverse strand, counting down.
ATGAATATGCAGCTGAATACTCAGTGCGTCTCATCTGGACGCGCCGCGCGGAAATAATGTTGCAGGCGTGAGGCATACCGCCCTGGACCCCTTAGGCTGGAGTGCATGAACCTCTCGATCCTGGGTATCCCGATGGACCTCGGCGCGGGCCGCCGGGGCGTGGACATGGGCCCGTCCGCGCTGCGCAACGCCCACCTGACCCGCGCGCTGCGCGACCTCGGCCACAGCGTGACCGACCTGGGCGACGTGCGCGTGGCGCTGCCCGAGAGCGTGGACAAGCTGGAGGAAGGGGGCATGGTGTTCCTGGAATCCATCCTGGACGCCTGCCAGGGCACCCGTGACCGGCTGGCGGCGCTGCCCGCTGACACCTTCCCGCTGACGATCGGCGGGGACCACAGCGTCAGCATGGGCACCGTGACCGGCAACGCCCTGCGCGGCAACCCGGCGGGCGCGCGCATGGGCCTGATCTGGGTGGACGCGCACACCGACTACAACACGCCGGGCAGCAGCCCCAGCGGCAACATTCACGGCATGCCGGTCGCGCACCTGACCGGGCTGGGCGACCCGCGCCTGACCGGCCTGGGCGGCGGCTGGCACGTCCGCCCCGAGGACATCGTCATGATCGGCATCCGCAGCGTGGACCCCCATGAACGCGACCTGCTGCGCGAGGCGGGCATCAAGGCTTACACCATGAAGGACGTGGACCAGCTGGGCATCACCCGCATCCACGAGGAGACCCTGGAGCGCCTGAGCGGTACGGAGCGCCTGCACGTGTCCTTCGACGCGGACGCTCTGGACCCCAGCGTGTGCCCCGGCGTGGGCACGCCCGTCCCCGGCGGCCTGACGTACCGCGAGGGGCACCTCCTGATGGAACTGCTGTCCGAGTCGGGCCGCGTGACGAGCATGGACATCGTGGAGGTCAACCCGATCCTGGATACCCGCAACCAGACGGCGGAGGTCATGGTGGGCATGGCCGCCAGCCTGCTCGGGCAGCGCATCCTCTGATCTCCCCCATCCGGCCCCTGCCCCGCCCCGCGCGCGGCGGGGGCTTTGTGCATCGGCTCTCGACGGCCCCCCGCGTGGCGTGACATCCTGCGCGTCATGGTTGTCCTGCCCATCCGTTTCGAGCGCAGTCCCCGCCTGCACCCCATGCTGAGCGAGGTCGCGCACCCGGTGGGCACCCGCGTGGTCGTGCAGGGCAAGCGCGGCCCCGAGGTCGCCACCGTGCGCGGCGAACCCACGCCCCCCCAGTCGCAGGAACGCTACGGCGCGGTCCTGCGCGCCGCGAGCCCCGAGGACGTGAGCCGCTGGGAGGACCTGCACCGCACCGGCGAGGACCTCAAATGGCTGCTGCGCGCCCGCGCCCGGCAGCGCAACCTCCCGGTGAAGGTCGTGGCGGTCGAGTTCACGCTCGACGAGAGCCTCGTGACCGTCAGCTACAGCGCCGAGGAACGCATCGAACTGACCGGATTGATCAGCGAGCTGCGCGGGCACACGCGCGCCCGCGTGAACTTCGCGGCGGTCGGCCCGCGCGAGCAGGCGCAGATGATCGGCACGCTGGGCGCCTGCGGCCGGGAGAACTGCTCCTCGACGCACCTGCAGGACTTCGCGCCGGTCAGTATCCGCATGGCGCGCGACCAGCAGCTCCCACTGAACCCGGAGAAACTGTCCGGGCCATGCGGGCGGCTGCTGTGCTGCCTGCAGTTCGAGCACACCCAGTACCTGGATCTCCTGAAGGACCTGCCGCGCAAGAACGCCCGCGTGTGCCACGAGGGCAGCGGCGCGTGCGGGAAGGTCACGAAACTGCACCCGCTGGCCGGGACGGTGGACGTCACGACCGATCAGGGCGTCCTGACCGACGTGCCCGCCGCCGAGCTGCGCCGACTGACGGAAGCGGAGATCAAGGCGATGCCCGACACCGGGCGCGGCGGGGGTCGTCCGGGGAAGCCGAATCGCGCGCCGCGCGAGTGAACGGGTGACCGGCGCGCGGCGGTACACTCGCGGAAATGACCGTCACAGACCTGAGTGCCGTTGAAGCCACCCTGGCCGTCCCGGACGCCCTGACCCGCTGGGACCACTACGCGCCGCGCGTGCAGGCGCTGCTGGGCGCCCCGCTGGGCGCGGCGGACGTCCCCGCGTGGCTGCGCGCGTGGAGTGACCTGAGCGGCGAACTGTACAGCGTCGCGGCGAAACTGGCGACGCACGCGGACCTGCACACCGATCAGCCGGACGTGCAGGCGCGCTACCAGACGTTCACGGGCGCGGTGATGCCCGAGGCGGCGCGGGCCGAGCAGGCGCTGAAGCAGAAACTGCTGGCCGTGCCGGACTACGTGCCGGACGCGGAGTTCGCGCTGGCGTACCGGCGCATGCGCGACGAGGCGGCGCTGTACCGCGAGGCGAACGTGGCGCTGGAGGTCACGCACGAGGAGCAGAAGAACCGCTACTCGGTCCTCACCGGCAACCAGAAGGTCACGCTGGGCGGCGAGACGCTGACCATCCCCCAGGCCAAGCAGCGACTGGACACCCCGGACCGCGCGGCGCGCGAGGCGGCGTGGCGCGCCCTGACCGCCAGCAACCTCCAGGTGGCGGCGGACCTGGACGGCGTGATGCGCGACCTGCTCGGCACCCGCTGGCAGCTGGCCCGCAACGCGGACGAGGTGAACTTCCGGGATTACCAGTGGAAGGTGCTGGACCGCGTGGACTACACCCCCGCCGACTGCGCCGCGTTCCACGAGGCCGTGCGGGACGAGGTCGTGCCCCTGACCGCGCAGCTGGCCGAGGACATCGCCGCGCAGCTGGGCCTGGACTCGGTGCGGCCCTGGGATTACAACCGCAGCAACCTCCTGGACCCGCAGGGCCGCGCGCCCCTGGCCCCGTTCCAGACGGGCGCGCAGCTGGAGGCTCTGACGCAGGTGTCCTTCGACGCGCTGGACCCCGGGCTGGGAGACCGCTTCCGGCAGATGCGCGGCGGCGGCCTGCTGGACCTCGAATCCCGCCCGGGCAAGATGACGCACGCGTACTGCCAGTACTTCCCCACCCACAACGAGCCCTTCGTGCTGATGAACGTGGTCGGCACCGCCGAGGACGTCCGCGTGCTGTTCCACGAGATGGGGCACGCCTTCCACGGCTTCTACAGCGGGGACGCGCAGCCGCTCGTGTGGAACCGCTGGAGTCCCATCGAGTTCGTGGAGATTCCCAGCATGGCCATGGAGTTCCTGACCCTGGACCACCTCGGCCACGCCTTCACGCCCGAGGAACTGGGCCGCTACCGCCAGAAGCAGCTGGAGGGTGTGATCGCGTTCCTGCCGTGGGCGGCGCAGATGGACGCCTTCCAGCACTGGCTGTACGCCGAGGCCCCAGAGGACGTGAGCATCGAGGCGCTGGACGCCAAGTGGCTGGAACTCGACCGGACCTTCCACCCGTTCGTGAACTGGGACGGCCTGGACGAACGCGCCCGCGCGAAGGGCTGGCAGTACTACCACGTATTTCAGGTGCCCTTCTACTACATCGAGTACGCCATGTGTTACCTCGCGGCGACCGGCATCTGGCGCGCCGCTCAGGCGGACCCGGCGGGCGCGCTGGACCGCTACCGCGCCAGCCTGCGCCTGGGCAGCACCGTCAGCGTGCCCGAGCTGTACCGCGCGGCGGGCGTGGAGTTCCGCTTCGACCGCGAGCATATCCGGGGCCTGATGACGTTCCTGCGCGGGCAGATGCACGCCTGACCAGCGGCGGCAGAGAAGGGGGGCCGCACCTTGAACGTGCGGCCCCCCTTCCCTGTGAGGATCAGTACTGGTAGGTGGTGGTCTCGCTGACGTTCACGCGCACGGTGCGGTTCGCGCCGCGGTCCACCGTCAGGGTCGCGGTGGTCGCGCCCTTCACCAGCGTACCCACGTACCCGGTGCCGGTCTGGCGGGTCTGCTGCAGGGTGTACCCCATGCTCTGCAGGTCGCGGACCTTCTGGTCGTAGGCGCTACGGGCGGGGTCCTGCACGGTGGTCCCGGCGATCGCGCCGAGCAGGTTGCCGATCAGGTCCAGCACGGCGTTGCCGCTGGTGGGGGCGGGGGCGGCGATGGGACGGGCGAACTCGACGTTCAGGTTCGTGGTGCCGCCGCTGCGGACGGTCACGGTCGTGGTGAAGTCGGTGAAGCCGGGGGCCTGCACGCGGACGGGGTACGTCCCGGCGCGGAGGTTGCTGTACGTGACGTTCGCGCCGCCCAGCCGCTGACCGTTCAGGATCACGGTGGCGTTGTTCACGTTCGTGCCGACGAACAGGCTGCCGGTGCTGACGGGGGTCTGCGCGGCGACAGTGTAGAAGGCCGTGTCACTGACCCAGCTGTTCTGCGGCAGGGGGTTCACGACGATGCTCAGCGCCTGCGCGAGGCCCGCCTGACCGCCCTTGGTGCTGACGGTCGCGAACTGGTCCTGCGCGGTCTTGAACTCGCTGATCTGCGTGAGGTTCAGCGGGGTCAGGCTGGCGAGGGCCAGGACCTTGTTCTGCCCGATGGGACCGCCGACGCTGTACGTGAAGTTCGCGCCGGGTGCGGGGAACGTGGTGGTGGTGTTCGCCTTGACGAAGTTCTCGCCACTGAGGCGGTTGGGGAGGACCTGATCGACGCTGCCGTCGGGGTTCACGTTGAACAGGTACACGTACGCGTCGCGGTTCACGGTGGTGCTGACGCTGATGGCCTCGCCGACGCGGTACGCGGGGTTCTGGCTGCCCGTCGTGTCCTTGTTCACGCGGACACTGACGCTCAGGTCAGGCTGGGTGGGGTTCACGATGATGCTCTGGGCGCTGATCTTCGCCTGGGCACCGGCGGTGCTGAGGGCGGCGGCGGTTCCGAGGGCGAGCAGGGCGGTCAGGTTGCTTTTCATGAGAACAAGTCTGAGGGGGCCGCGTGACGGCTGGCTGACGACACCTGATGGAAGCCTTGAGAGTTCAGGAAAGCGTGAAGTCCCCACCCCGGCCCCCGCACGGCCCTGCGCGAGGTGCCGGGATCAAGCCCGCGCCCCAGTCCCCCGGTGAAGTTCCAGCCGGGTCAGATGTGAGGACCCTTCAGACGCGCCCACCCCGGCTGTGCCCCTGCGTGACCCCACGCGCGATCAGGTGCGCGGCCCGCAGCGGCTCCGGAATGCGGCCCGTGACCGTGAACGTCCCCAGGGCAGCTTCTGCCTGCGCCAGCGTGAGCCCGGCCCGCTGCACAAACACGCCCGCGCAGGATTCCATCGGCCCGGCCGCCCCGATCAGCGCCCACTTGCGCGCCCCACCCGGCACACGGGTCAGCGCCGCGCGGATGCGGTCCAGGTCCGGGGCACGCCGCGCGACGACCAGCACGGGTTTTCCCGTCTGCGCGTGCAGCGCGTGCAGGTCCACGACGTTGAAGCCCGCCAGCGCGATGCCCTGCAACAGGATCAGCTGAAGGTGCTCCGGGGACCGGTTCACCAGTCGCGCCAGTTCACCCGTGCTGTTCCGCCCGTCACGCCTCACCCGGCCACTGAGGACGCCATGCAGGGTCGTGCGGGCGTACACGGTCCCGATCACCGGCACGTCGCCCCGCCAACCGTGCGCGAAGGGCGCGTCGTCAAACCCGATGGCATGCGCGAACACCCCCGCAGCGTAACGCCCCGCAAGCGCCGAACTGGCCTACCCACCCCCTCCGCCATCCGGCGCATGCCGCGCTGACCGGCGGAGCGCACACTGCGGACATGACCTCCACTGCACCCCAGACCACCCCGGCACCCCAGGCCACACCGGCACCCGGCTGGCCCACCGTGACCCCCTTCGACCCGCACGCCGCCACCCCCGCGCAGCGCCTCGCCGTCGGACACCTCCTCGCCGACGCCTTCCACCACACTCACCCGGACGACCCGGCCCTCCTCCCCGAAACCGAAGCACTCGGCCTCACCCACCAGCTGCCCACCGAACGCAAATCCCACCTCGTCGTGTGGAACGGCGACCAGGCGCTGGCCTGGGGCAGCGTCGAATACGACACCGAACAGAACACCCACATGGCCCACCTGCGCCTCACCGTGCACCCCACCGCCCGACGCCAGGGCCTGGGCCGCGCCATCATGAGCCAGCTCCTCGAACAGGCCGCCGCCGCCGGACGCCACACCCTCACCTTCGGCACCAGCAGCCGCAGCCCCGCCGGGGAAGCCTTCGCGCAGTCATACGGCGCGCACGCCGCGCTCACCATGCGCCAAAGCCGCCTGGACCTCACCACCCTCGACCACGACCTCCTGAGCCGCTGGCAGACCCGCCCCGACGGCGACCCCTTCCGCCTGCACCTCTGGCAACGCGTCCCCGACGAGTACCTGAAGCGCGTCGCCGACATGATGATGGTCATGAACACCGCCCCCCGCGGCGACCTCGAACAGCAGGACTGGACGATCACGCCCGAGATGATCCGCTCCTGGGAAGCCATGATCGAAGAAGCCAACGAGACCCGCTTCATGATCGCCATCGAGGACACGCGCACCGGGCAACTCGACGCGTACAGCGAAACCTTCTGGATGCAAGAGCGCGCCGCCCTCGTCTACCAGGGCGCCACCGCCGTCCGCCCCTCCGCCCGCGGACAGGGCCTCGGCAAATGGGTCAAAGCCGCCATGCTCGACCACGTCCAGCACGCCTGCCCCGGCGCCCGCTGGGTGCAGACGAACAACGCCAACGAGAACGCCCCCATGCTCGGCATCAACGTCGCACTGGGCTTCAAGCCGTACAGCAGTTTCACGGAGTGGCAGCTGAAGCGGGGGTAACGCCGAGTTTGATGTTGTGTGGCTGCGCCTGCGGCGGGCCTCCCCACCCCCCAGCCCCCTACCCCAGAGGGGCAGGGGGAGTTTTCGCTGCGCTCGGCAGGTATTTCTCACAGGTGGTCAGTGGGTATGGGGCGGGGTCGGCCACGTATGGGGCTGCATGCCTCCGGGTTCGCCGCGTTCGCCCCGCGCGCTGCGCGCACGACGGGCTCGGTTGCCACGACGGTGATGGGGCCAGCCAACTTGGTGCGGGCCGGAAGGTTCTACTTTTTGAGCTGTTGCCAGAGCGGGTTTTGAAGTCGATCAGCAGGATTCGACTCGTTGCGCGGCCAGCCACCGCAGAACACCACCGGCCGTCGTGCGCGAAGCGCGCGGGCTTACGAGGGGGGCGGAGGATGGCGTCGAAGCCAGACACGTCACCGCCCGACACAAACGCGCCGCACAAGTAAAAACTCTTGCCGAGCGCAGCGACTGCTCCCCCTGCCCCTCTGGGGTAGGGGGCTGGGGGGTGGGGCAGCCCGCCGCAGGCGCAACCATTCCACCGTTCAAGCCCGAGCCAGCCTCCCCCCCACTCCCGGACGCAGCGCCAGCGCGGTGAACAGGCTGCCCAGCGCACCGAGCAGGAGGAGTACGGCGGCCATGCCTGCCCCGCCGATGGCGGCGCCTACGGGGAGGCCGAGTGCGGCGATCCATTTGCTGATGGTGAACACTTGCCCGTGCGTGGCGAGGTACGCGCCGCGGCGTTCTTCGGGGATGAGGTCGGCGAGGAGCGCCTGTCGGGTGGGGACGTAGAGCAGTTCGCCGATGCTGAGGATGACGGTGGCGGCGATCAGGGTGGGGAGGTGGGTGCTGGTGGCCAGTCCGGCGAAGCCGAGGGCGAACAGGGCGAAGCCGGCGTGCATGGGGCGGTGGGGGTCGCGGCCGGTGAGCCAGCGGGCGGCGGGGGCGGTGAGGGCGACGATGAGGAGGGTGTTCACGGCGGTCAGGACACTCGCGGCGCGGATGCCGTCGAGGGTGAGGCCGTGCCAGTCGGTGTGGGGGAAGTGCTGGGCGAGGTGCACGGCGATGTGGTTGGTGCGGGTGAATTCGATGCTGAGGATGAGGATGCCGCCGAGGACGAAGAGGAGGAAGGGGCGGTCGGTGACGACCTGCGCGTAGCTGCGCAGGAGGGGTGTGAGGCCGAGGTCGGTGCGGGCGGTGGGGCTGGCGGCGCGCGTTTCGGTCATGAGGGCGGTGCAGAGGGCGGCGGTGAGGACGCTCATGCCGACGAGCAGGGCGAGCAGGAGCGTGAAGTGGTCGTGGTACAGCCAGCCGCCGATGAGGGTGCCGATCAGGATGCTGAGGTTCACGGCCCAGTAGTTGACGGCGTACATGAAGGTGCGGGTGTCGGGGGTGCTGACGTCGACGAGCATGGCTTCGGCGGCGGGGTTGATGAGGCCGCCGGAGACGTTCACGAGGAGGAGGGCGGCGAAGGTGATCCAGGGGTTGGGGCCGTGCAGGTTGCCGAGGAGCATGAGGGTGAAGGCGAGGAGTTTGAGGGCTTCGCCGGTGAGGAGGGTGCGGCGGCGGCCGAGGGCGTCGGCGAGCGCGCCGCCGTACAGGCCTGCGAGGAACTGCACGACGCCTGAGGTCAGCAGCAGGGTCCCGGCGAGGGCGGCGCCGAGGTGCGCGGTGAAGTAGATGGCCATGAGCGGGAAGACCATGCTGCCGACGACGCGGCTGAGGAAGGAGGTGGTGATGCGGGTTTTCACGTTGGGGTGCAGGCTGCGCCACATGCGTTCAGGGTCGCGCAGGTGGAAAGGGGAAAAAAGACGCATAGTGGCGTGGTGGTGTCCCCTTTTCCTGCTGATTCGCCCGTGCCGGACTGGCCGTACCTGTCGTTGCGGGCGGCGCTGCACGCGCGGGATGGCGTGCGGGACTGGCACCGGGTGACGCTGGCGGACGCGCAGGCGTGGTGGGCGTGCAGTGACCGGACGGCGAAGCGGCAACTGGCGCGCCTGCATGCCGCCGGGCGGTTGACGTACACGCCGGGGCGGGGGCGGGGGAACACGTCGCGGGTGGCGTTTGCGGGGGCGCTGGAGGGGGAACTGGCGGCCCTGACGGCGCATCTGGCAGCGGTGGGCGCGGCGGCGGATCTGGCGCGGCTCTCGCGGCTGGGGTTTCCGCGGGCGTGGGTGCTGACGGACGCGGTGCGTGGCACGTTCGGGCTGGGGGTGGGCCCGGCGGGCACGGATCGCCTGCGGACGGTGGTGACGCGGCCCCTGACGAGTCTCGATCCGCTGACGGTGAACTCGGCGGCGGAGGCGCATCTGCTCACGCAGGTGCTGGACCCGCTGCTGCTCTTCGACCCGCAGGCCGGGACGCTGCGGCCCCACCTCGCGCACCACTGGGGTACACCGGACGACGGGCGCACCTGGGTCTTTCACCTGCGTAAGGGGGTGAGTTTCCACCACGGGCGGACGCTGGACGCGCAGGACGTGTGCTTCACGTTGGAGCGGGTGCGGCGCGGCGCGCCATGGTACCTGGGCGGCGTGCTGGACGTGCAGGCGACCACGCCGTTCACGGTGCAGGTCACGCTGGATCAGCCGGATCTGTTCTTTCCGCGGCGGCTGGCGCACGAGCAGGCGTTGATCCTCCCGCGGGACGTGCCGTTCGACGAGCGCCGCCCGGTCGGGACGGGCGCGTTCCGCTGGTACGCGCTGGACGGCGGGTTCCGGCTGGAGGCGTTCGACGCGCACTTCGCGGGGCGGCCCCTGATCGACGAGGTGGAGGTGTTCCTGGTGCCGGAGCTGCGTGGGGACGCGCCGTCCACCCTGGACGTGACGGGCGCCGCCCAGGATCCGGTCGAGCGCTGGGTGCCGGAGAACAGCGTGCATTTCCTGATCTGGAACGCCCACCGGCCCGCGGCGCGGTCGGCGGCGCTGCGCGCGGCGGTGGTCGAGTTGCATGACATCCGCGCGTTCTGGCAGGAGTCGGGCCGGGCCGAGCAGTTGCTGCCTGCCACGTCGTTCCTGCCGCGCCGCAGCCTGGGCCGCCCGCCGCGTGGGCACTCGCTGGTGCGGGCGCAGGCCCTGCTGGAACGGGCCGCGTATGCCGGGCCGCCCCTGCGCGTGTGGGTGCTGGATCTGCCCGGCGCGCGGCAGGAGGCCGACTGGCTGGCCGCGCGGGCCGCCCGGCTGGGCCTATCCATGCAGGTCGTTCCGGCGCCGCTGGACGCCCTGCCGGACGCCGGGGACGACGTGGATCTGGCGTTCATGGGTGAGATCGCCGGGTGGGACGAGCACCTGTCGTTCTGGTCGGCGCTGCGGCAGCCGGAGTTGCTGTTCCGCCGCCTGCTGCCTGCCGACGTGCTGCGCGACGTGGACGCCCTGCTGGACGGGTACCGCGTGGCCCCCGACGCGGCGGCGCTGGAGGCCCTGATGACCCGCGTGGAGGCGCGGTTGCTGGGCGGGCATCACCTGCACCTCACGCATCACCGGGTCAAGCGGCGCGCGGTGCATCCGCTGATCCGGGACGTGCATCCGGACGCGTATGGCCGCATAGATTTCAAGCGCCTGTGGCTGGGGGACGCCCGCACCTGAGGCGCGCTGCGCTACGCTGCACCCCATGAGGGTCGCCGTTGCGGATGTGGGCACCAATTCCAGTCACCTGCTGATCGCGGAGGCGGCACGTGGGGATGCGGGCGGGTTCCGGGTGCTGGACGCCCTGAAGGACCGCACACGACTGGGCGAGTGCCTGGACGGGGCGGGGAACCTGACGCCGGAGGGGGAGGACCGGCTGGCGTCGGCCCTGACGCGGTTCCGGGCGCTGGCGTCGGGGGCGGGCGTGGCGGAGATTCACGTGTGCGCGACGAGTGCGTTGCGGGAGGCGCCGAACGGGCCGGAGGTCGCGTCGCGGATGCTGGCGCGGACCGGGGTGTATCCGGTGATCATCAGTGGGGTGCGTGAGGGGGAACTCACGTACCTGGGTGCGGCGCACGCGGTGGAGCTGGGGGCGGACAGCGTGCTGCTGGATCTGGGTGGGGGGAGTCTGGAGTTCGCGCGGGGGGACGCGGCGCGGGCGCTGGACGTGCTGAGCCTGCCGCTGGGCGCGATCCGCATGCGGGACGCGTTCCTGCGGTCGGATCCGCCGGGGCGGCGGGAACTGGCGGCGCTGGACGCGGCGGTGCGGGAGGCGCTGGAGCCGCATGTGGGGCGTTTCCGGGTGCGGCCGGGGACGCGGGTGGTGCTGTCGAGCGGCACGGCGGAGGCGGCGGCCGAGGCGATCCTGGCGCGGCGGGGCGAGGAGGCGCGTGGCGTGAACGGCACGCGCCTGAGTGTCGCGGAGCTGGGTGAGCTGCTGGAGCAAGTGCGGGGCCTGAAGGGCGCGGCGCGGGCGCGGGTGCCGGGCCTGGAGCGGCGGGCGGACACGGTGGTGGCGGGGCTGGCGACGCTGCACGCGGCGCTGGTGGTGCTGGGCGCGCAGGAGTTCACGGTCAGTGAGGGTGCGCTGCGTGAGGGCATGCTGATCGAGGAACTGACGCGGCTGGAGGCGTACAGTTCGTCGATCAGTGCGCGGCAGCGCAGCGTGCTGGGCATGGCGGAGCGCTTCGGAGCGAATCTGTCGCACTCGCGGCAGGTGGCGGCCCTGGCCCGTGAGTTGCTGGCGCGCCTGCGGGCGCTGGGCGTGGACCTGGGCGCGGAAGGTGAGGCGCGCAGCGTGCTGACGGCGGCGGGCGCGCTGCACGAGGTGGGACAGATCGTGGCGCAGAGCGCGCATCACAAGCATTCGGCGTACCTGATCCGGCACGCGGAGTTGCGGGGGTTCACGCCGCGGGAGATCGAGCTGGTGGCGCTGCTGTCGCGCTACCACCGCAAGAGTGCGCCGAAAGGCTCGCATCCGGAGTTCGCGGTGCTGAGTGCGGCGGATCAGGCGCTCGTGACGCGCTGGGTGGGCATCCTGCGGGTCGCGGACGGCCTGGACCGTTCGCATGCGGGCGCGGCGCGCGTGACCGGCCTGACCCGCACCCGCGACGGCTGGCAGCTGAGCGTGCAGGGCGCCACGCCGCTGGACCTGGAGGGCGCGCGTGAGAAGGCGGACGTGTGGGCCCGGGCGTTCGGCCCGCTGACCCTGAAGGCCGAGTAGTCCGGGCGCACGCGGGGGCGGCGGGTATGCTGGGCGGCATGAAGGACGCCTCGCCCGCCGCTCCGGCTGTCACCCCGCCGACCCTGCCGCAGAACATCCTGAGTATCCAGTCGTGGGTGGCGTACGGGCACGTGGGGAACGCAGCGGCCGTGTTCCCGCTGCAGCGCCTGGGGTTCGAGGTCTGGGCGATTCACACGGTGCAGTTCAGCAACCACACCGGGTACGGCGCGTGGACGGGGGCGCTTTTCCCGCCCGAGCAGGTCGCGGACCTGATCGACGGGATCGAGGCGCGCGGCGCGCTGGGTGGCTGCCACGCGGTCCTCAGCGGGTACATGGGCAGCGAGGGCACGGTCGCGGCCGTCGTGGACGCCGTGCGGCGCGTGCGCGTGGCGAACCCGGACGCACTGTACGCCTGCGACCCGGTCATGGGGGACGTGGGGCGCGGCGTGTTCGTCCGCCCGGAACTGCCGGACCTGATCGCCGCGCAGGCGATTCCGGAGGCGGATCTCGTCACGCCGAACCAGTTCGAGCTGGAACTCCTGACCGGGCACACGGTGGACACGCTGGAGCACGCGCTGGAGGCCGCCCGCGCCCTGCGAGAACGGCTGCGTGCGGGCGGGCCGAGGATCGTGGTGGTGACCAGTCTGGTGCGCAGCGGCGCGCCGCAGGAGAGCATCGAGACGCTGGTCGTCACGGATGATGGCGCGTGGCTGTGCCGCACGCCGCTGCTGCCGCTGGACCCGCCGCGCAACGGCACGGGGGACGCCATCGCGGCGCTGTTCCTGGGGCACTACCTGCGCGGTGGGGACGCCGCGCAGGCCCTGAGCCTGTCCATGAGCGCCCTGTACGCGCTGCTGCAGCGCACTCATCTGGCGGGCACCCGCGAGATTCAGCTCGTCGCCGCGCAGGACGAGTTCCTGAAACCCGCGCGGGTGTTCGAGACGCAGCAGGTCGGCTGACCCGGGCCACCATTAAGCGAGCCGCGCGGCGAGCAGCAGCAGTCCACTCAGGGTCACGCACAGCGGGATGTACAGCCGGTCGTCCCAACGGGCGAAGGTGGTGCCGCGCACGCGTTTGAACAGCCCCAGGTACCGGAAGTCCCCGACCACGCGCAGGCCGAAGGCGACCCCAGCCGCCAGGGTCGCCCAGCGCGCCCAGTTGAAGGTCGCGGCGAGCGGGACCAGCGCGGCGCCGCTCAGCAGGGCCACGGCGACCAGGGCGGTGGCGCCCGGTCCCGGCGTGAACAGCGGTCCGCCGGACGTGCCGGGTCGGCTGGGCAGCGCGGCGGTCAGTCCGGCGCGCCCGCCGAACAGCCAGTAGACGTGCACGGCGGCCAGGGCGAGCAGGATCAGGGTAGCCAGGGTGGAATACGGTGTCATGCGTCCTCCGGGATCAGGGTCAGCAGGTGCGTGCGCAGCGGCGTGGGGTCAGCGATGGCGTCCCGCCCTGTGCGGTCCAGCAGGCCGATCAGGGCGGCGTACAGCAGTTCGGCGCGCTGAGCGGCGTCGGGGTCGTTCAGGCCGCTGCGGCGCAGCTGGCGGGTCAGGAACGCCACGCGGCGGTCCTCCACGCGGGCGGTGACGACGGCGGCCTGCGGGTCGGTGCGGCTCCAGGCGAGGAACTGCGTCTCGCTGCGCAGCGAGGTGGGCGCGCCGTCGAACAGGTGGTCCAGCACGCGCTGCACGCAGGCCCGTGGGGGGCCGCCCTGCTCGGCGTGCGCGATCAGGGTGGTGTTGAGGGTCTCCCAGCGGTCCAGCAGCGTGGTCAGCAGCGCCTGACGGTCGCGGTGGTGCCAGTAGAAGCTGCCCTTGCTGACGCCCAGCGTGCGGGCCAGTCGCTCGACCCGCACGCCGTCCGGGCCGTCCTGCGCGAAGAGGTGGTACGCGGCGTGCAGCCAGTCGTCGGGGGTGAGGGTCATGGGCGTCCTCACGGTACGGCGCGTGGATGGAGGAGCACCAGACGCCACCGTATGGCGCCCGAGTCTGAGCAGCGGCTGCACAGGGCCCCATGCGGCTGAGTGCGAGCCAGTCACGCAGGCATCAACCCACCGACTCCGTCCTGAACGCGACTCGCCGTTCCCTCCACTGATGGGGCGACTGGGTATCGCTCGGGGTCTGGCCTGCGCGCATGCTGTCTGGCAGCGCGTTCGATGAGGAAGTGATCAGGGTCCAGTCAGGGGCACCCCAACGGGCGTTGGGGGACCTCTCATGGGGGCGGCGGGGCGGCGGGGAAGACTGAATCTCATGAAACATATTCTGTTCCCGACGGTGGCTGCGGCCGACGCCTTCACTGCTGATCTTCAGGGCCAGGGCGTCATCGCGCCCACCATGGGCACCAGCACCTACACCCGCCGCGCCGACGGCACCCCCGCCACGGACGGCGCCGGTCACATGACCATGGAAGGCGACGGCGTGGGCGGCACCGCCGAGGACGCCGGTGCGGGCGCCGTGAAGGGCACGGGCGTGGGCGCCGTCGTGGGCGCCGCTGCGGGCATCCTGGCGACCGGCGCGACCATCGCCACGGGCGGCCTGGCCCTTCCCGTGATCCTGGGCATGGCCGCGCTGGGTTCCGGCGTGGGCGCGGCAGTCGGCGCGACCGGCGGCGCGATGGGCGTCGACGAGACCGGCGTCACGGACCGTTACGACGTGGACGACACGTACTACGACCGCATGGACAGCACCATCAACAGTGGTGGCCGCGTCGTGGCCGTGCATGACAGCGTGCCGCAGGACGTCCTGATGGACGCCGTCGCCCGTCACGGCGGCGAGATCGTGGACAGCGGCGCGCGCCGCATGGACCACAACCCCACGATGTAAACCCGTCACGGACGGAGGCCCCCGGCGCACTGCTCGGGGGCCTCCTCTTTCTTCGTGTCCTTCGTGCCAACTTCCCCGTGTCATCTGCCGTGGGTCGTCAGCCCTGGATAGTCAGTGCTGGATCGTGGGCGCTGGGTCAGGGGCGGGGCGGCTGGGGCAGCGCGACCTTGTGGAACCAGAAGTTCCCGAGCGTCTCGATGACCTCCACGAATTCCGCAATGGACACGGGCTTGGGAATGTACGCGTTGGCGTGCAGGTTGTAGCTGCGCCAGATGTCGCTCTCGGCGCGGCTGGTGGTCAGGACGATCACAGGGATGCTGCGCAGTTCGGCGTCCTCTTTCAGGATGTCGAGCAGTTCCAGGCCGGTCATGCGGGGCATGTTCAGGTCCATCAGGATCACGTCGGGTCGCGGGGCGCCCGCGTGGTCCTCGCTGCGGCGCAGGAAGTTCAGGGCGTCCACGCCGTCGCGGGCGTGGCTGAGGTGGTGCGGGAAGTGCGCCTCCTCGAAGGCTTCCTGGGTGAGCATCACGTCGGCGGGGTTGTCCTCGACGAGCAGGATCTGGACGGGTCTGGTCATGTGGGGTCTCCGGTGGGGGCGTGCGGCAGCGCCAGGTGGAATGTACTGCCCTGACCGGGGGTGCTGTCCAGCCACAGCTCGCCGCCCAGCTGCTCGGCAGCGCTGCGCGTCACGGCCAGCCCGATGCCGCTCCCGGCGTACTCGTCGAGGCCGTGCAGGCGCTGGAACACCCCGAAGATCCGCTCGTGGTACTCGGGCGCGATGCCGATGCCGTTGTCCTGCACGTGAATCACCCAGCGGCGCGCCTCGCGTTCGGCGGTCACGCGGACGCGGGGGGGCACGCCGGGCTGCTGGAATTTCAGGGCGTTCCCGATGAGGTTCTGCAGGGCGTGCCGGAGCAGTTCGGGACTACCGCTCACGGTGGGCAGCGGGCCGACGTCCACCTGAGCGTCACTGC
Source organism: Deinococcus sp. JMULE3 (assembly GCF_013337115.1). Lineage (NCBI taxonomy): Bacteria > Thermotogati > Deinococcota > Deinococci > Deinococcales > Deinococcaceae > Deinococcus > Deinococcus sp. JMULE3. The sequence continues at coordinate 2,152,882 of NZ_SGWE01000004.1, read as the reverse complement.
CAGTGATCTGCACCTCGAGGTCCGCGAGGATCTCGCCGACGAGGTCGCCGAGGTTCACGTCCTGCGCGGCGCGGGGGGCCTTGCGCACGCGGGAGTACGCCAGCAGGTCCTGGATCAGGGTCTTCATGCGCAGCGTGGCGGAGGTCGTGAAGGCGATGTACTGGTCGGCGCGGTCGTCGAGTTTCCCCTGGTAGCGGCGGGCGAGCAGTTCGGTGTAGCTGCCGATGGTCCGCAGGGGTTCCTGCAGGTCGTGACTGGCGACGTACGCGAACTGTTCGAGTTCGCGGTTGCTGCGCTCCAGGTGCGTGTTGCTGGCCTTGAGTTCCTCGGCGGCGGCGCGCAGTTGCGTCTCGCGGTCCTGCACGGCGCCCGCCATGGCGTCGAACTGCGCGCCCAGCTGCGCGAATTCCCGCACGGGCAGGCGGGGCGTGCGCCGGGCGTAGTCGCCCTGCGCGATGGCCTGCGCGGCGCCGTTCAGGTCCATGACGGTGCGGCGGACGGTGCGGGTCACGCGGTACGCGGTGAGGGCCAGCAGCGTGATGCCCAGCAGCAGCCCGCCCACCGTGACCCACTGCACGCGGACCAGCAGGTCCTGACTGGACTGCGTGGCGTCGTGCAGGCGGCCAGACTCGTTGCGGTACATGACGTTCAGGATGTCGCGGGCGTCGTTCAGCAGCGTGCGGCCCACGCCGTTACCGACGCGGTCGGCGGCCTGCTGCAGGGACAGACGCCGGGCCGCGATCTCCTTCTGCGCGGCGTCCTCGTCCCAGCGGGTCACGAGTGCCTGCACGCGCGCGAGGTTCGTGCGCTGGACGTCCGTGACGCTCAGGTCGTGCAGGGCGAACACGTCGGCCTGGAAGATCAGCTTGCCGTTCTCGTAGGGTTCCAGGAACGCGGGCTGCCCGGTGATCACGAAACCCCGCTGTCCGTTTTCCATGACGGACACCTGCGTCGTCAGGTCCGAGATCAGCTGCAGGCGCGCCTGGGCGTCCACCACGCGCTGCAGGGCCTCGTCGTTGCGGTTCACGCCGTACGTGACGACGCCGCCGACGCCCAGCAGCAGCGCGAACGGCAGGATGAAGGGCCGCAGCAGCACCTGCCGCAGGCTGGGCACGCGCGCCGGGACGCCCGCCGGGGGGACCGGGGCGGACTCGGCGGGGGCAGTGACGGCCGACATTGCCGGGCATTCTAGACCAGCCGTGGCGCGCCCTTGCGCGCACCCGGTCACCTCCAGCCTCCTCCGCCCCGAATTTTGAACCCGGTTCACTTCGGCGGGGTACAGTGAACGCATGACATTCCAGAACGTGAATCTCACCCACGCGGGTGAGGTCGCCACGCTGACCCTGACCAGCAAGAAAGGCAGCATGGGCCCGACCTTCTGGCCCGAAATCCCCCGCGTCCTGAACGAACTGGGCGGCGCCCGCGCGCTGATCCTGCGCGGCCAGGACCTCTTCAGCGCCGGACTGGACGTCCGCGCCAGCGCCCCCGTCATCGCCCCCACCCTGGGCGACCCCGACGCCTTCGCGGCGGTCGTCGCCGAGATGCACGCCGCCATCGACGCGTTCGCCGCGCTGCCCATCCCAGTGATCGCCGCCGTGCACGGCTGGTGCATCGGCGCGGGCCTGGAACTCATCAGCGCCTGCGACATCCGCATCGCCAGCGCAGACGCCCGCTTCAGCCTCCCCGAGGTCAAACTGGGCATCACCGCCGACCTGGGCGGCCTGCAACGCCTCCCGCACCTGATCGGCACCGGCCGCACGGCGCACCTCGCCCTGACCGGCGACCCCATCGACGCCCAGACCGCCGAACGCTGGGGTCTGATCACCGAACTCCTGCCCACCCCCGACGCCCTGTTTGAGAGGGCGAACGCCCTCGCCACGGGGCTGGCCGCCCTGCCGCCCCGCGCGGTCGAGGGCACCAAACGCACCCTCCACGCGCACCTGCCCCACGCGCAGAGCCTCGACCAGGCCGTCCGCTGGAACGCCCAGCACATGACCGCAGGCGGCCTCGCGCAGGCACTGAAATAGGGTCGAGGGACGAGGGTCGAAGCGTCAAAGACCCTCGACCTGGACCGCTTAGACCTTTAGACCCTCCGCCCCTCAGACCCCTTCAAGGAGCCCCACCATGAGCCAGAACCCCGGCACCCTCCAGCCCGGCACCGCCGACAGCACCTTCCGCCCCGACCTGCTGCAGGGCAAGCACGCCCTGATCACCGGCGGCGGCAGCGGCATCAACCTCGGCATCGCGCAGAGCTTCGCCGCGCACGGCTGCAAGGTCACCATCCTGGGCCGCAACCTCGAGAAAGCCCAGACGGCCGCGCAGGGCATCACGGACGCCGGCGGGCAGGCCATCGGCGTGAGCGCCGACGTGCGCGACATCGCCGCCATGCAGGCCGCCGCCGAACAGGCCGTGGCGACCTTCGGCCCCATCGACATCGTCCTGGCGGGCGCCGCCGGGAACTTCCCCGCCCCGGTGGACGGCATCAGCCCCAACGGCTTCAAGACCGTCGTGGAGATCGACCTGCTCGGCACGTACCACACCATCAAGGCCTGCGCGCCCCACCTGACCACCCCCGGCGGGAACATCCTCTCCATCAGCGCGTACGGCGTGCCCGTGCCCATGCAGGCGCACGTCGTCGCCGCGAAGGCCGGCGTGGACGCCCTGACCCGCACCCTCGCCGTCGAATGGGGCCTGCGCGGCATCCGCGTGAACGCCATCATCCCCGGCCCCATCGACGGCACCGAAGGCATGGCCCGCCTCGCGCCCGACGAGAAGACCCGCCGCCAGTTCATGGGCACCGTCCCCCTGGGCCGCTTCGGCATCCCGCAGGACATCGCCAACGCCGCCCTGTTCCTCGTGTCTGACGCCGCCAGCTACGTCACGGGCGTCATCCTGCCCGTCGACGGCGGCCAGAACATGCTCGGCGGCGCCCCGCAGTACCAGATGTACCAGCAGATGGGCCTCGCCCTGCCCAAGAAGGACTGAGCCGGGCCACGAGCTGTGGGCGGTGAGGAATGAGCAGGTGTCCTCCGAGCCCGCAGCTCAAGTGCATGCCCGCGCCGTGCCCGCTGCCGCTACGCTGCGGGCATGTCTGCTGCCCCCATGCCCGTCCACCAGCACCTCTCGGAAGTTCGGGGGGCGGCGCTGCTGGACCTGCCGGACTGGTCGGGGGTGCGGCGCGTGAATCTGGACGGGCTGGGCCTGGGCGCGTTGCCGGAGCGGGAGGCCGCGCCGGACCTGACGGCGCTGAGCGTGTACGACAATGCGCTGACGGGCGTGCCGGACTGGGTGTGGACGCGCGGCGGGGTGCGGACGCTGAACCTGTCCGCGAACCGCTTCACGGCGCTGCCGGACGCGCTGGGTGACCTGCGCGAGTTGCGGATGCTGGACCTGGGGCACAACGCGCTGGCGGCCCTGCCGGACGTGTTCGGCGGGCTGGAGCGGCTGGCGTTCCTGTACCTGATACGGATTCCGTCTGTTTCGTTTACAACCCGGAACATCACCGGGTTGTAAACTCCACGCCCGGAACCCGTTTCGCTCCTACTCGCATCCGCTCGGGTTGAAAGTTTTTGCAAACCTTTCAACCGGAGTCCGTATGAGTCATAACCGCCTGACGGGACTGCCGGAGTCCATGCGGCATTTGGGCGCGCTGACGTACCTGAACGTGACGGACAACGCCCTGACGCGCCTGCCGGACTGGCTGGGTGACCTGCGCTCGCTGACGGAGCTGCGGCTGTACGGCAACCCGCTGGAGGCCCTGCCCGACAGCGTCGGGGCGCTGGGTGCGCTGCGGGAACTGCACGTCATGAACGCCCGCCTGACCGCTCTGCCCGCCAGCCTGGGCGGGTGCGGGGCGCTGGAGGTGCTGGACCTGCAGGGCAACGCATTGACGGCGCTGCCGGACTCGCTGGGGCACCTGTCGCGCCTGACCACGCTGAACCTGCGCTTCAACGCCCTGACGCACCTGCCGGATACGCTGGGCGGCCTGAGCGCACTGCACACCCTCGACCTGCGCGCCAACAGGCTGACCACCCTCCCGGAGGCACTGGCGCACCTGCCGGGGTTGCGGAAACTCGACCTGCGCTGGAACCGCATCGAGAAGTTACCGGACGCCTTCGACGCGCTGATCGCGCGGGGCGGACAGGTGTACCTGTAACGCAGCGGCTCGGATTGAACGGCTTGATACGCTATTCAACCGGAGTCCGGATCATATGGACTCCGGTTGAAAGGTTTGCAAAACCTTTCAACCCGAGCGGAGCGAGCGGGAGCGAAACGGGTTCCGGGCGTGGAGTTGGCAACCCGGTGCTGTCCCGGGTTGTCAACGAAACAGACGGAATCCGGATCAGTCCAGCGTGGCGGGGAACGGCAGGGTGCCCTCGTAGATGGCGCGGCCCACGATGGCGCCCTCGATGCGCTCCTCACGCAGCAGGCGCACGTCGTCCAGGTTCGCGACGCCGCCGCCCACGATCAGGGTGTTCGTCCAGAGACGGCGGACCTGCGCCATCAGGTCGCGGTTCAGGCCGCGCAGGGTGCCGTCGCGGGTGACGTCCGTGAAGATCAGGGTTTCCAGGCCCGCGTCGGCCAGGGTGGGGGTCAGGTCGGCGACCATGACGCCGCTGCCCTGCGCCCAGCCGTGCGTGGCGACCTCCAGTCCGCGTGCGTCCAGGCTGACGACCACGCGCTCGGGGCCGTGCGCGGCGATCAATTCCCGCACGAGTTCGGGTTGCTTGACGGCCGCCGTGCCGATCACGACGCGGTCCACGCCCAGGCGCAGCAGGTCCTCGGCGGCGTCGCGGCTGCGGATGCCGCCGCCGACCTCCACGGGCACGCCGAGTTCCTGCGTGATCTGGGCGATCACGGCGCGGTTCTCGCCGCGTCCGGTGGCGGCGTCCAGGTCCACGAGGTGCACCAGGCCCGCACCCAGGCTCACCCAGTGGCGGGCGGCGTCCAGGGGCGAATTGAAGTAGACGGTCTCGCGGTCGGGGTCGCCTTCGAACAGGCGCACGGCGCGGCCGGACTGGATGTCCACGCAGGGAATGATGAGCGGCTCTTGCATCCGCTTCAGGATACGGGGCCTGCTCGCGCGGGGGCGCCGGGGGGGGCTACACTGCGCGGGTGCGCGTCGGGATTGTCACTGCCACCTACCTGCCGTCCCGGAACGGGGTGGCGACCAGCACGGCGCTGTTCGCGCGGGGCCTGCGCGAGCGTGGGCACGAGGTGCGGATCTTCGCGCCGCGCCACCCGCTGATGCCGCCCCACGAGGACGGCGTGTACCGCCTGAATTCCTCGTTCGCGGGCGCGCGGGCGCTGGGCGCCCCGGCGGACTACCCCGTGATGCTCGCGCCGGGCCCCCTGCTCACCTCGCGGCTGCCGCTGCGCGGGCTGGACGTGCTGCACACCATGCACCCGTTCCTGGCGGGGCAGCTGGCCCTGAAGTGGGCGCGGCTGTCCGGGGCGCCTGTCGTGTACACGGCGCACACGCAGTACGACCAGTACCTGCACTACGCGCCGATGCCCAAGCGGGTGGGCCGCGCGGTGCTGCGCCCGCACGTGAGCGCCTTCGCGCGCCGGGTGGACGCGGTGCTCGCGCCGGGCCGCGCGATGGTGGACATGCTGCGCGAGTACGGCTTCCAGGGTCAGGTGGACCTGATGCCGAACCCGGTGGACCTCGCCGCGTTCCGCGCCGCGACGGGCGCCGCGTTCCGCGAGCAGTACCACGTGTCGCCAGACGCGCCGCTGGTCGTGTCGCTGGGGCGACTGGCCCCCGAGAAGAACCTGGACGTCATGCTGCGCGCCTTCGACCGCGCCCGCGCCAGCCGCCCGGACCTGCGCCTGCTGGTCGTCGGGGACGGCCCCAGCCGCGCCGCGCTGGAACAGTCGGCTCCCGAGGGCGTGACCTTCACCGGCCCGGTCCCCTACGAGCGGGTACCGCAGGCGCTGGCGGCCGCCGACGCGTTCATCACGGCCAGCACCAGCGAGGTGCTCCCGATGAGCATGATCGAGGCGCTCGCGGCGGGCGCGCCGCTGGTCGCCGCGCAGAGTCCCGCCGCGCTGGACCTGATCCAGGAGGGCGTGAACGGCACCGTCCGCGCCGCCACGCCCGAGGCGCTCGCAGAGGGGCTGCTGGACACCCTGCTGCCCGCCCGGCTGCCCGCGCTGCAGGCCGGTGCGCGGGCCAGCGCCGCGCAGTACGACCTGACCACCCGCGCCGCCGCGCTGGAAGCCGTGTACGAGGACGCCATCCGCCGCAAACGCCGGTAGGGAACGCCGCAGCGGAGGGGAGGCCGGACTGGTCTCCCCTCCGCTGCCCTGTGAACCGCCATGCAAGACAGGAAGACCCCGGCATTTCTGCTGGGGTCTTCTGTGTGGTGCCGAAGATGGGACTTGAACCCACACGCCTCGCGGCGCTAGTCCCTGAAACTAGTGCGTCTACCAATTCCGCCACCTCGGCACACCTTTGGTATTCTCGCCCGCGCTCGGGCGCGTTTCAGGGCTCGCTTACTTTATAGGCGACTGCCGAAACTGTCAACACCCCCCGGCCCCGGACGTGGAAGGGCCGCGCCGGGGCACCCTACCCTGACGCGGCCCATGGGGTTCATTCAGCTGACGGGTTCGCCGCGTTCGCGCAGGCGTTCGGCCAGCTTGCCGGGTTCGAAGAGGCTGGCGCCTGCGCCGTAGCGGGCGGTGACGGCGCGGTTCAGGAGCCACACGGCCCCGGCGACGCCCACGAGGCTGATGATCAGGCTCGGGACGCGCATGATGGCGTTCACGGCGGCGATCTGGGCGTTGAAGTCGTCCGTGCCGAACTTCGCGGTGACACGCTGGTAGTTCACGACGCTGTTCACCACGCCGCCGATCAGGTCGACCACAGCGAACACGACGGTGCCCTGCACCAGGCCGCGTTTCACGACGGGGTCGCGCATGGCGGTCTGGGTGGCGGCGCGGTGCTCGGGGCTCTCGCCGATGCTGGTCGCGTCCAGGAAGACGCGGAACAGCGGGACGCTGGTGGCGGCGCTGATCAGGAACAGCAGGCCCACGAGGTACGAGCGGGCGCTGTCCTTGATGGCGTACCAGAAGCCGTCCACGTACCAGAAGGCCAGTGCGCCGCTGAAGATCGCGCCGGCCCCGCCGATCAATGCGACGGGGCTGACGTTGCGGTTCACGAGGAGGTCCCACAGGACGTACGCGACGGGAATCAGCGCCGCGAGGAGGTACGCGCGGACGTTGCCGGTGGTGCCGCCGCCGAACACCTGCTCGGCGACGCTGATGCCGCTGCCGAGAATGTTCGGGCTGAGAATCATGATGGGGATCACCAGCGTGAAGATCAGGTCCCAGACGGTCTTGGGCACGCGGGGGCGTTTGGCGGGCTCGGGGGCTACGGTCATGCCGGGCATTCTCCTGCATTCCCGCGTGAGGAGCAGCCCGGAGAGCCGGAGGTGGCCCTGACAAGCGGTCCGGTACGCTGGGGGGAATGCGCGCCCTTGAGGTCTTCACGGTGTTCCTGCGGCTGGGCCTGTCGAGTTTCGGGGGGCCGGTCGCGCACCTGGGCTTCTTCCGCGCGGAGTTCGTGGAGCGGCGCGCGTGGCTGGGTGACGCGGAGTACGCGGAACTGGTGGCGGTGGCGAACTTCCTGCCGGGCCCGAGCAGTTCACAGGTGGGGCTGGCGGTGGGCCTGCACCGGGCCGGGTGGGTGGGGGCGGGCGCGGCGTGGCTGGGCTTCACGCTGCCGAGTGCGCTGCTCATGGCGCTGCTGGGCGGGACGCTGGCGGGCGGCGCGGCGGACGGGGCGGGGTGGGTGCAGGGCGTGAAGCTGGCGGCCGCAGCGGTCGTGGCGCAGGCGGTGGCGGGCATGTGGGGCGCGCTGGTGACGGACCGGATGCGGGCGGGGCTGGCGCTGGGCGCGGCGGCGGCGCTGCTGGTGCTGCCCGCGTGGTGGGCGGGCGCGGGCGGGTGGGGCACGCTGGGGGTGCTGGGGCTGTGCGCGCTGATCGGCTGGCGGGTCCTGACGGCGCCAGTCGCCGTGGGGCAGACGCTGCGCGTGCCGGTGTCGCGCCGGGCGGGGGGTGCGCTGCTGGCGCTGGGCGCGGCGCTGGCCGTCACCCTCGCGGGCCTGTCGGCACTGGGGGGCGGGTGGGCGCTGCTGTGGGCGACGTTCCGGGCGGGCGCACTGGTGTTCGGCGGGGGGCACGTGGTGCTGCCGCTGCTGGAACCCGCGTTCGTGCCGGGGCTGCTGCCGCACGGGGTGTTCGTGGCGGGGTACGGCGCGGCGAACGCCATGCCGGGGCCGCTGTTCACGTTCGCGTCGTACCTGGGGGCCGCCGCCGCGCCCGCCCTGGGCCTAGGGACTGGCCTGGGGGCGCTGCTGGGCACGCTGGGGATCTTCCTGCCGGGCGCGCTGCTCATGCTGGGGGCGCTGCCGTTCTGGTCCGCGCTCAGTGGCCGCAGCGGCGCGCGGGCCGCGCTGGCGGGCGTGAACGCGGGCGTGGTGGGCCTGCTGCTGGCGGCGCTGTACACGCCAGTGTTCACGGGCGCGGTGCGCGGCCCGGCCGATCTGGCGGGCGCGCTGCTGGCGTACGCGGCGCTGACGGCGGGCCGGGTGCCCGCGTGGGTGGTCGTGCCGCTCTGCGCGGCGCTGGGCTGGGCCCTGGGCTGACTGCCGGGCGGCAGATGATGGCGGTCCGGCGTGCAGTCGCGCGGCGGCCACCTGATTAAGCTGGCTTCATGAACAACGGTGAACAGGGGTCGGCGTGCAACTGACCGTGAACGGCCAGCGCCGCGAGGTCACGCACCCCGACGAGATGCTGGTGTGGGTGCTGCGCGACGAACTGGGCCTGACCGGCACGCACTACGGCTGCGGGATCGGCGCGTGCGGCAGCTGCACGGTCCTGATCGGCGGACAGGTCACCCGCGCGTGCCTGACCCCAGCGAGCGCAGCGGCGGGACGCGAGGTCACGACCGTCGAGGGCCTCGCGCGCGGCGAGCGGCTGCATCCGGTGCAGCAGGCGTTCCTGGAAAACCCGTTGCAGTGCGGGTGGTGCCTGCCCGGGCACCTGATGTCGGCGGCGGCCCTGCTGGAGCGCACCACGGACCCCACGCCCGCGCAGATCGAGGAGGCGGCAGGCATCAACCTCTGCCGCTGCGGCGGGTACAACTCGATCCGCCGGGCGGTCGCCCGCGCGGCGGAACTGAAACGAGGGGGCCTGTGATACGGGTTCCGTCTGTTCCGCCCGCAGATCGGAACACCACCGATCTGCCGGCTCCACGCCCGGAACCCGTATCTCTCCTTCTCTGCGGGGCAGCTCTGCGAGTCGCCTCCGCTCGGGTTGAACGGTGCACGACACCCGTTCAACCGGAGGGCCTGTGAAGCCCGTCACGCGCCGCCGGGTCCTGATCGGCCTGGGCAGCGGCGCGGGGGTGCTGATCGTGGGGGCGCCGCTGGCGCTGAACGCGGGCCGCCCGGCGCTGGTGGAGTTCATCGAGGAGAACGGCACCGGCCCGCAGGACGCGCCGCGCGACCCGGACCTGTGGTTCGAGGTGACGCCCGCCGGGGTGACGTTCTTCGTCCCGAAGGTCGAGATGGGGCAGGGCATTCACACGGCGCTGGCGCAGATCGCGGCGGAGGAGCTGGAGGTCACGCCGGAGCAGCTGACGGTGCGGCAGGCGGACACGGCGCGCGGCTACGCGGGCGGGACGATGTTCACGTTCGGGTCGACCAGTGTGAAGGCGCTGTACCGTCCGCTGCGTGAGGCGGCGGCGACCCTGCGCGAACTCCTGCGGGAGGAGGCGGCGCGGCAGCTGGGCGTTCCGGCGGCGCGGTTGACGGCGGCGGGTGGGTCGTTCTTCGTGGCGGGTTCGCGCGAGCGCATCGGGTACGCGCAGGTCGTGGCGGGCAAGCAGGGCGAGTGGGTGATTCCGGAGGCCGCGCCCGTGCTGAAGGCGCGGCGGGACTTCAAGCGGATCGGGCGGGCCATGCCGCGCACGGACTTCCGGGACAAGGTGCTCGGCACGGCGACGTACGGGTACGACGCGCGCCTGCCGGGCATGCTGTTCGGCGCGGTGGCGCGCCCGCCGAGGTTCGGGGCGCGGCTGGTGTCGGCGTCGGCGGGCGCGGCGGGGCGGCAGCCGGGCGTGGAGCGGGTCGTGATTGATGTCGGGGCGGGGTTCGCGGGCGTGGTCGCGCGGACGCGCACGCAGGCCCGCGCGGCGTTGCCTTCCCTGGACCTGCGCTGGGAGGGCGGCACGACCGCCAGCAGCGCCGACCTGGACGCGCAGATTCAGGCGGGGTCGGGGTCGGTGCTGCGGCGGCGCGGAAACGTCCGCGCGGCCCTGGATGGGGGCACGGTGGTGCGGGCCGAGTACCGCACGCCGCTGGCCGCGCACGCGCACCTGGAACCCCTGGCGGCCCTGGCGGACGTGCAGGCGGGCGGGCGGATCGAGGTGTGGGCGTCCACGCAGTACCCGCAGAAGATCGTCGACGACCTGCGCGGCGTGTTCGGCAAGGACCGCGAGGTGCTGGTGCACCCGACGCAGCTGGGCGGGGGCTTCGGGCGCAAGGCGGGGCAGCACGCGGCGCTGGAGGCCGCGCGGCTCTCGGCGGCGGTCGGGAAGCCCGTGCATGTCGGCTGGACGCGCGAGGAGGACCTCCAGCACGCCTTCTACCGGCCGCCCACCCATCACGTTCTGCGGGGCAGTGTGGGCGCGGACGGGCGGGTGCGGGGCGTCGAGCAGTTCACGGCGGGCGGCGACATCATCTGGGGGCAGACCGGCATGCCGGAGTTCGTGCGGGACGCGCTGGGCTTCGATCCGGGCGGCCTGCTGGGGCAGTTCCTGCCGTACGACCTCCCGGCGTACCGGGTCGTGAACCGCCGCGAGGCGCTGCCCGTCCCGACCGGGTACTGGCGCGGCCTGGGCGTCCTGCCGAACACGTTCGCGCTGGAGAGCTTCATGGACGAACTCGCGCACGCCGCGCAGGTGGACCCGCTGGCGTTCCGGCTGCGGCACCTGGGGTCAGGCGGGGACGGGGGTCGCCTGCGGACCGTGCTGGACCGCGCTGCGCGGGCGGCCGGGTGGGGCACGCCCGTCGCGGCGGGCCGGGCACGCGGCGTGGCGTGCTGCCTGGACCTGAACACCGCCTCGGCGCTGGTCGCGGAGGTCTCGGTAGAAGATGGGCGGGTGCGGGTGCACCGCGTGACGGTCGCCGTGGACCCCGGACTGGTCGTGAACCCGGACGGCGCGCGGCTGCAGATCCAGGGGTCGGTGATGATGGCCCTGAGTTCCGCGCTGCACGAGGAGCTGACCATTCAGGACGGGCGGGTAGTCGAGTCGAACTTCGACCGGTACCGCCTCCTGCCCCTGCGGGACGCGCCGGAGGTCGAGGTGCTCCTGATCGAGAGCGGCGAGGACCCGCAGGGCCTGGGCGAACCCGTGATGGGCCCGGCGGCGGCGGCCGTGGCGAACGCGGTGTTCACCCTGACCGGCCAGCGCCTGCGGACCCTGCCCCTGCGCCCCGGCAGCTGAGCTTCAGCCTCCGGGTCATGCATGAGAGGGAGCCCGTCCGTTTCGTGGAGGGATCGGAACAACACCGATCCCCCACTCCACTCCCGGACCCCCTTTCTCTCCTACTCGCTCCGCTCGGGTGGAATGGTTGGCAGGAACCATTCCACCGGAGTCGATGTCATTCCAGCACGAAGCGGATGCTCTCCTCGAAGGTCACGCGGGCGACGTCGGCGCGCGGCAGGACGACGTTGCGGCGCCAGGGCATCCATTCGGTCTGCCCCTGGGCGCTGCGCAGGAAGCCGCGCAGACCGACCTCGACGTAGCGGGCGTCCCCGCCCAGCAGCGCGGCGAGTCCGGCGCGAACAGCGTCCGGGTCGCTCAGGGGACCGGTCAGGCGCGCGGACGGCACGCCCGGCACCTCCTCCGGGGTCTGGGTGGGGGTCTGGCCGGTGGGGTTGGGGTGTGGGCGGTACAGGTCCACCGTGAAGCCCGGCAGGGCCAGCAGCGCGGCGCGGGCCTGCGCTTCGGGCAGCGGGCGGGTGAAGGTGACGTGCAGGTCGATATCGAACCCGCGCGTGCCCTTGTCCGTGCGGGAGGTGGGCGCGGTCACGGCTGCGCGCTCCGTTCCAGGGCCCTGCGGTGCTGGTACAGGTGCGCGGCGACCATGCGCGTCCAGTCCAGCGCGTCGAGTTCCCCGAAGAACGGGTGCCAGAGGGTCCGGCCGGGCGTGGCGCGCAGCGCGCCCGTGACGATGCTCAGGCCCGCGCGGCTGTGCGTCCAGGTGGCGTCCAGGTCGTCCCACGCGAGGCCCGCAGCGCCGGGCTGGGTGTGGGGCGGGGCGACGCGGCGGCCGTCGGGCGTGAGTTCACCGGGCGTCTGCGGCATGGGGCGCAGTTCCCGTTTGGACAGCAGCAGGCCGACGCCGCGCGCGATGGAGTCGTTGATCTTCAGGACGTGCTCGGCCTCCTGCGCGGGGCTCCAGTCGCGCCCCGGCTGAGTGTGGGTCCAGTCGCCCTGACGGGTGCGCAGGTGCGCGTGGAACAGATCGAGTTCGCGGTCCAGACGGGCGCGGACGTCCTCGGGCGTGGCGCCCATGGGGGCCAGGGCAGCCGGGTCCAGCAGCGGTTTGGTCATGCGGGCAGTGTACGCCGCGCGGCCCGGCGCGGTCATACGCACTCCGGTTGAACGGGTTGCAACAACGTTCAACCCGAACGAAGCGAGCGGGAGAGAAGCGGGTTCCGGACGTGGAGTTGACAACCCGGTGTCCTTCCGGGTTGTCAACGAAACAGACGGAATCCGGATCAGCCCTGCATCCACCCGGCCCACACGCCCAGCGGGCCTGCGCCCGCCACGCCGCAGCGCGCCCGGAACGGCCACCCGGCGGGCGTGCTCCAGCGGCTCAGGGGCTCGTTGGGGCCGTAGGCGTCGAAGTCCCGGTCCTGCGCGGCCAGCCCGGCGGTGAGGCAGTCCTGCACGGCCTGTGGTCGGAAGCCCCGTCCGGTCAGGGCGGTCAGGAACGCGGCGGCCTCGCGGGTCTGCGCGTCGGTCAGGCGCGTGCCGCGCGGGGCGCCGGGGCGTAGAAGGCGCGCGCCGCTGACCTGGCCGCCGGGGCGGACGTCCACCTCCAGCTGCCAGCCGCTCGCGGTGCGGTATGTGCGCTGCTGGCCGTCCTGTCCGCCCAGGGTGTCCGGCGTGTTCTCGCGGACGGTGTGGAGGGTGCAGCGCATCGCCCGGCACAGCGGCGTGGCGGGCACGTCCACCGCGCGGCCGATCCAGGCGGGTTCCGGCGCGCCCCCGGCCTGCGCGGCGGTCAGGAGGAGCGGCAGCAGGGCGGCGCGCAGGAGGTTCAGACCGGCAGCGTTCATACCGACAGGGTAGCGGCCCAACATGAAGAGGGGGGCCGCAGGTCAGCGCGGCCCCCCTCTCCCCTGCTTTGTTCAGCGGACGGGCTGGCCCAGCACGGCCTTGCCGCCCAGGTAGGGGCGCAGCGCTTCAGGGACGCGGATGGTCCCGTCGGCCTGCTGGTGGTTTTCCAGCAGGGGCACGAGGATGCGCGGCGCGGCGATGCCGGTGTTGTTCAGGGTGTGCGCGTACACGAGTTTGCCGTGCTCGTCGCGGTAGCGCAGGCCGGTGCGGCGGGCCTGCCAGTCGCCCAGGTACGAGCAGGAGTGCGTTTCGCGGTACTTCTCCTCGCTGGGCACCCAGGTTTCGATGTCGTACATCAGGACCTTCCCGGCGCCCATGTCGCCCGTGCAGTTCTGCACGACGCGGTACGGGAGTTCCAGCGCCGCGAGGAGCGCCTCGGCGTTCCCGAGGATCTTCCCGAACCAGTCCAGGGCTTCGGGCTCGTCGGCGCGGCACAGGACGTACTGCTCGACCTTGCGGAACTCGTGCACGCGGATCAATCCGCGCACGTCCCGCCCGGCGCTGCCGGCCTCGCTGCGGAACGCGGCGCTGATCGCGGCGTAAGCGATCGGCAACCCCTCCAGGCTGAGCTGTTCCCCGGCGTACAGGCTGTTCACGGGGACCTCGGCGGTCCCGGCGAGCATCAGTTCGTCACCCTCGATCTTGTACACCTGGTCTTCCCCGCCGGGGAAGTGCCCGCTGCCGACGAACGCCTCGGGGCGCGCCAGGGCGGTGGTGGACAGCGGCGTGAAGCCCCGGCCGGACAGGAAGTCCATGGCGAACATCAGGACCGCCATTTCCAGCATGACCGCCTCGCCCTTCAGGAGGTAGCTGCGGCTGCCGGACACGCGCGCCACCCGCTCGGGGTCGCTCCAGCCCTGCTTTTCCAGCAGGTCCACGTGGTCCAGCGGCGTGAAGTCGAAGGTGGGCAGTTGACCCTCGCGGCGCAGTTCGACGTTCTCACTGTCGTCCCGCCCGACCGGCACAGAGGCGTGCGGGATGTTCGGCACGCGCAGCAGCAGTTGCTTCAGGTTGTCCTCGTGCGCGCGCAGGGCCGGGTCGAGCGCCTTGATCTCCTCGGCGAGGTCCTTGCCGCGCTGAATCAGGGTGGGGCGCTCCTCGGGCGTCGCCTTCGGGACCAGTTTCGCGTTGGCGTTGCGTTCGGCCTGCATGGCCTCCACGCGCTGCTTGAGGTCCACCAGTTCGCGGTCGAGGCGCAGCAGTTCGTCGATGTCGAGGTTCACGCCCTTGACGTCCACGGCGTGCTTCACCGCCCCGGCGTTCTCACGGATGAACTTGAGGTCCAACATCAGTCGGTCTCCACGGTGCGGGGCACGCGGATGTGGCCGTCGGGCATGCTCTCGGGCGCCAGCGCGGTGACGGTCGCCACGGGGAACACCTCACCGGCGACGTCGTCGCGCAGGACGTTCACGAGGTTCACGGGGCGCTGCATCTCCTGCACGCCGTCGGTGTCCACCTCGCTGAGCTGCTCGAAGTAGCCGAGCACGCGGGTCAGGTCGGCCTGCATGGCCGCGCGTTCCTCCGCATTCAGGTGCAGCCGCGCGAGCTGCGCGAGGTGGTCGATCTGGGCCGCGTCAATCATGCCCAGAAGTATAGAGTCGCCACCCCCGGAACCCGCACCCGCCCACTGGCGTAGTGCCTGACATGCGCCCCCTCACCGCTGCCCTGATCGGCCTGACCGCCACCCTGCCCGCGCAGGCCCAGACACCCACCCAGATGCCGTCCAGCCTGCCGGACGCCGTGACGCGCCTGTTCAGCGGCCCCGTGCAGTCCGGGTGGCTGGCGCCGTCCTTCCTGGCGGCCCTGCCCGCCGACGGCCTCCAGGCGGCGCTGGACGGCCTGACCGCCCAGCTGGGTGCGTTCGTGCGGACCGAGACGCGCGGCGACCTGCTCGTGGCAGTGTTCGAACGCGGTGAACTGAACGTGCTGGCGGCGCTGGACGACCAGGGGCGCTTCATGGGTCTGCGCTTCGTGCCGCTCATGGCGACGGCGTCCGGGGAGGGCTCGCCGCGCGAGGTGCTGACCCGCATCTTCAGCGGCCCGCTGGACGTCTCGATGTTCGCGCCGGACTTCCTGGCGGCCGTGCCGGAAGCGCAACTGCGCGCCCTGCTGGACGACGTCACGGCGCAGTTCGGCGCCCTGAAGGACGTGCAGATCGGCGCGCAGATGGCGGCCCTGATCTTCGAGCGGGGGCAGCTGAACGTCACGCAGTTCTCGCTGGACGACCAGGGCCGCGTGACGGGACTGCTGCTCACGCCGCCCCCGCCGGTCTTCACGTCGCTGGACGAGGCCCGCGCGGCCTTCGCGGCCCTGCCCGGTCAGGTCAGCCTGCTCGTGCAGGAGGTCGGTGCGCCCACGCCCGCCGCCGCGCTGAACGTCACGCGGCCCCTGGCGGTCGGCTCCACGTTCAAGCTGGCGATCCTGGCCGAACTGCAAGCACAGGTCAACGCCGGTCAGCGGCAGTGGACGGACGAGGTGACCCTGACCGACGCTGACCGCAGCCTGCCCAGCGGGACCCTGCAGGACGCCCCCACGAGCAGCCGCTACACGCTGCGGGACCTGGCGGCGCGGATGATCGCGCAGAGTGACAACACCGCCACCGACCTGCTGCTGGGCGTGGTGGGCCGCGCGGGCGTGGAGGCCCGCTTCGGCCAGCGGCCCTTCCTGAACACCCGCGAGGCCTTCGCGCTGAAGAACCCCGCGAACGCCGCGCTGCTCGCCGAGTACCGCGCCGCAACCCTGAACGTGCCCGCGCGCCGCGCAGTGCTGGACCGTGCCCGCGTGGCGCCGCTGCCCGCCGCCGCCGACTTCGCGGGCGGCCCCCTGGCGCGGGACGTGGAGTGGTTCGCCACGCCCGCCACACTGTGCCGCCTGATGAACGACGTGGCGGCCCTGAAGGAGACGCAACTGAACCCCGGCGTGGCCGACCCCGCCCGCTTCCGCAGCGTCAGTTACAAGGGCGGCAGCGAGCCCGGCGTGCTGAACCTGACCACGCAGGTCACCACCCTGACCGGACGCACGTACTGCGTGAGTGCCACCTGGAACGCCCCGGTCCCCCTGCAGGAGGACGCGTTCGTCGGGCTGTACGGCGCGACCCTGGATCTCCTGAAATAACCCGGCGACGCCCACGGCAGACAGGAGGTCCCCCGAGCCGTTGGGCACCGGGGGACCTCCTGCCTGCCGCAGTGTGGGTTTCAGCGGCGGCGCAGTTCGTCGCGGATCTCGGCCAGCAGTTTTTCCTGGGCGGTGGGTTCCACGACGACCGGTGCGGCGGGTTTGGCCAGGCGCTCGCGGAAGCGGTTGTAGGGCGTGACGACCACGACGTACAGGACGAGCATGGTGATCAGGAAGGTGATGAGCGCCGTGATGAACAGGCCGTAGTCGAATTCCACGCCGTTGATCACGAACTTGCCGCCGATGGCGCCGCCGCCGGTCGCCAGCTTGATCAGCGGGTTGATGAAGGCTGTCGAGAAGGCGCCCACCAGTGCGGTGAAGGCTGCACCCGTCGCGACGGCGATAGCGAGGTCCACGATGTTGCCGCGCATGATGAAGTCTCTGAATCCACTCAGCATGGCCGGAGTGTGTCAGGTCGTTCAGCGTTCAGCAATCCTCCCCTCATGAATACATCTAGACAGATTTTCCATTTGTGGAATTTTTACGGGACTGGATATCAAGAACTTGCTAGCAGCACGTCAAATTCCGTATCCGCCCACACCATCCGGGGCGGTGGGGGCATACCCCCCTCCCCCGCCGGGTGGAGGGGCAGACCACGCGCCGCCCCGGACGCAGGACCGGCCCGTCACCCTCTTCAGGGGCGCGGGCCGGTCGGCGCAGCGGGTGGTGGCCTTACGCCTGCCCGCGCATGTTCTGCTCGGCGACCTGCACCGAGATGGGTTCGGCGGTGTCCTTGACGGCGTGGGCGCTCATGCCGAACTGCGGCCCGCTGCTCTGCGCGCCCTGGAGGATCACGCGGGTCAGTTCACCCAGCGTGGACCCGCCCGAGCGGATGTCCATGCGCAGTTCGGCGCGCAGTTCGTCCAGGCTCACGTCGTCCAGCATCAGTTCCGTGCCGTACCGCAAGGTGGTGGGCGGCACGATCAGCAGGTCGGCCTCGCCGGGCTTCACGGCGTGCCGGAAGCAGCGGCCCGTGAGGAGCCCCGCGACGGTCGTGACCTTGCCGAAGGTCTTGTTCTCGACGGCGCGCACCTCGATGCTGAGGTTCCTGATGGCGCGCAGTGGTTCCACGGCGCGGTCCAGGGACTCGGCGAACAGCGTGCCGGTGCCCAGGATCACGCGCCGGGGTTCGGGCAGCGCGGCGGGCAGCTCCGGGACGCCCTCGGTGAGGAAGTCGCGGATCATGCCCACGCCGTTTTCCAGCATGGGGAACCCCTCGTACTCCTCCTCGCTGGGCAGCGGCTCCCCGGCCAGCAGGTACAGCTCGTCCGACGGGAACACGAAGCGGGTGCCGCGCTCGGCGAGGAACTGCTTACGCCACACGTTCAGGCGCCGCAGGGTGTCCTGCGCTTCCTCGCGGGAGAACACCCGCACGTCCGGGAGGTTCGTGCGGTGGCTGGTCAGGCCGATCGGCACGACCGCCGCGCTGATCACGTTCGGACGGCTCGACAGGTACTCGACGGTCTCGTCGAGGTTCTCGCGGTCGTTGCGTTCGGGCACGAGCACGATCTGCGTGTACAGGTCGATCTGTTCCAGGCGCTCGATCATGCTGCGGATCTGCACGGCCTGGGGGTCCTTCACCTTCAGGCGCCACCACTTCATCATGTCCTGGCGCAGGTCCTGGTTCGCGGTGTGGACCGACACGTACAGCGGCGAGAGGTTCTCGTCCTCGATCCGTCGGATGTCGTTCTCGGAGAGGTTCGTCAGCGTCACGAACGAGCCGTACAGGAACGACAGGCGGTAGTCGTCGTCCATGATGTACAGGCTCTTGCGGAAGCCGCGGGGCATCTGGTGCACGTAGCAGAAATCGCACTTGTTCGCGCACTTCTTGATGCCGTCGAACAGCACCTCCTCGAACTCCAGGCCCGGGTCCTCCCACTCGACGCTGAACGTGAACGTGTCGTCCAGGCTGGGCGCCGCCGTCAGGAAGAGGCGGTGGTGGTCCTGCGCGGTGCCGGGCACGCCGGTCATGACGCGCGGGGCCTCCTGCGGGCGGGCGATCTCCAGCGTCGCCCGGCCCTGCGAGAGCAGGTGGCGGTACGCGAGGACGTCCGTGACCGCCTGCCCGTTCACGCGCAGCAGCACGTCGCCGGGGCGCACGCCCGCACGTTCGGCGGCGCTGCCCGCCTCCACGGTCTTGATGGGCGCGGGAAACACCTGATCCTGAATCTGTTCGGCTGCCGTCACGTCACTTCACCCCTTTTCGGGACGCTGTGGCGGCCCCTCACCTGCATCACTGCACCTGCACGCGCGGGCCACCCGTGGGGGCCTCGCCTCAAGCACAGCAGCATAACAGCCGCGCCCAGGGTCAGGTGTGAGCGGGCACAGGTTCACCCGCCGGGGGCCAGCGCCCGCCCGGCCGGTCAGCGCCCGGCCAACTGGGTCAGCAGCGTGGCGAGGTGCCGGGCGTTCCCGTCCAGCGTGTGCCCGTCCAGCACGCTCTGGCGCGCCGCAATCCCCATGCGGCGCAGGGCGTCCGGGTGGGCCGCCAGCGCCCGCAGGGCCGCCGCGTAGCCGGGCGCGCCGCCACGCACGAGCAGCCCCTCCTGGCCCATGCGGATCAGTTCGCGCTGCGCGGGAATGTCGTTCGTGACGACCGGCGTGCCGCTCGCCAGGGCCTCCAGGGTCGCCAGGGACTGGTTCTCCGCGATGGTGGGTTGCAGCACCACGTCCGCCGCGCGGTACAGGTCCGGCATGTCGTGCCGTTTACCCAGGAACGTCACGTTGCGCGGCGCCGTGCGTTTCAGGGCGGGTTCCAGGTACCCGGTGCCCACCAGCACGAAGTGCAGTTCCGGCGCCTGCCACGCCGTGGCGATGACTGCCGGGTGGTTCTTCTCGATGCTCATGCGGGCCGGGTTCAGCACGGTGAACCCTGTGAATCCCAGGCGCTCCCGCAGCGCGGCGCGTTCCTGCGGGTCGCCGGGGCGGAACTTCACGGTATCCACGCCGTTCGGCACCGCGTGCACCTGCGTCATGCGGTGGTGGCGGCGCAGGTACTCGGCGCCCCACTCGGACACCGTGACGACATGCTGCGCGCCGCGGATGTCCCCCGCCTGCAACCACTCGTAGCACGCGCGGTACACGCCCTGCGGCAGGCCCGGAATGTGCAGCATCAGCTGATCGTGCACCAGCGACACGAACGGCCCGCGCAGCGCGCGGTAGTACTTGCGGTACCCGCGCGGATTCCAGCTGCTCAGGATCGTCAGGTCGAAGCCCCGACCCGCACGCTCCACACGGGCGACCTCGTCCAGGGTGCGGTAGGCATGCACGGGAATGCCGCGTTCCTGCAGCTGCGCGCGGAAGTCGGCGGTGCCCGGCACGTCCGGCATGGCGACCTCGGCGTGCACCCCGTGGGCGCGCATGGGGGGAATGATCTCGCGCATGTAGACCTCGCTGCCGCCCACGGCGGGCGCGTCGGTCACGAACAGCACGCGCAGCGGCGCAGCATCGGTCCTCATCACGGGCCAGGGTACCGTAAGGCCCGATGACCCTGATGCAACTGCGTGAGGTATGGGGCAACCGCCCCCTGATGGCCGCGTCCGCCGGAGTCCTGCTCCAGGACGAGCACGGCCGGGTGCTGATGCAACGCCGCGGCGACGACGGCCTGTGGGGCGAACCGGGCGGCGCGCTGGAACCCGGCGAGGACTTCCTGACCGGCGCCCGCCGCGAACTGCTGGAGGAGACCGGCCTGGACTGCCCGAACCTGACGCTGCTGCCACTGCCCGAGGGGCTTCAGGACGGCCCGGAGCTGTTCCACCGCTACCCGAACGGGCACGAGATCTACATCATCGGGATGCGCGCCCACGGCACGCTCCCCGCCGCCGCGCTGGCAGGGGCCGCGCCGGACGACAGCGGCGAGACGCTGGAGCTGCGCTGGTTCCCGCTGGACGCCCTGCCCGCCCTGAGCAACAACGCCAACCGCGCCAGCCTGAACGTCCTGCGCGCCCGCGCGGGCCTCCCACCCCTGCCGCTGGCCCCCACGCCTCCCGCGCCACCGGTCGGCAATTTCCTGATGGACTTGCGGCGCGTGATCGGCCCGCGCCCCTGGTTCGCGCCCGGCTCGAACGTCCTCGTCACCGACGACCAGGGCCGCCTCCTGCTGCTGCGGCACGGGCACACCCGCCTGTGGACGCTCCCCGGCGGCAGCCTGGAACCCGGCGAGACCTTCGCCCAGACTGCCGCTCGGGAACTGTTCGAGGAAACCGGCCTGCACGCCGCCCACCTGGACCCGCTGCACCTGTTCGCCGGACCCGAGTACCGCTTCACGTACCCGAACGGACACGTCGTGGACTTCGTGTCGGTCCTGTACCGCGCCCACGGCATCACCGGCACCCTCACCCCCCAGCCCGGCGAGGTGCTGGAGGTCGGCTGGTTCAGCCCCGACGACCTCCCCCCCGAAAACGAACTGAGCGGCGAACTGATCCGCGCCAACCTCCGCTGGTGGCGCACGCACGGGGACGCCCCCGACCAGTGATCAGAGGAGGCCAGAGCGCATGGCCCTGGCCTCCCTGATCAGGTCGAGTGGATCACACGCCCCCTCACCCCGACCCTCTCCCACGAGGGGAGAGGGAGTGAACGTCACTTCTCGCGGATGTTCCAGCCCTGCGCGCGGACGGCGCTCATGAGGGCGTCCATGACGGGATCGACTTCAGCGTCGGTGAGGGTCTTGTCGCCGCGGAAGACGAGGCGCACGGCGACGGAGCGGTTGCCCGCGCCGATCTGCTCGCCGGTGAACACGTCGAAGGGTTCCACGCTTTCCAGCAGGGTGCCGCCGTGTTCGCGCAGCAGGGCGGCGATCTCGCCGTAGCTGACGCCAGTGGGGGTGATGACGGCGAGGTCGCGCCACGCGGCGGGCGCGCGGCTGGGGTCGCGGAACGCCCACTCGCGGCCCGGCAGGGGCAGCGCGGCCTCCATGAGGAAGGTGTCGCCCTTGAGGCCGAACGCCTGGGCGATCTCGGGGTGCAGCGCGCCGAGCCAGCCGACGCTGTGGCCGTTCCAGACGACCTCGCCCGCGATGCCGGGGTGCAGGGCGCTGGGGACGGCGTCGCCGCGCAGCTGACGCAGTTCGAAGCTGGCGCCCAGGGTGCCCGCCAGGGATTCCACGAGGCCCTTGAACGCGCGGAAGTCCCCGGCGACGCCCGCCTGATCGGTGCGGGGCGCGAGCGGGCCGCGCATCAGCAGGCCCACCCGTTCGGTCTCGCCGCTGGCGGGGAAGATGCGGCCCATCTCGAAGATCAGCACGCGGTCGCCCTTCGCGTGGGCCTGCGCGGCCTTCACGAGGCTGGGGTACAGCGCGGTGCGCAGCCCGGTGCGGTCGGCGGTCAGGGGGTTGCGCAGGCGCACGCCGGGCCGCTCGGTGCGGGCCTTCTGCGCTTCCTCGTCGCTGGTGAAGGTGTACGTGACGACCTCCTGCGCGCCCAGTCCGGCCAGGGTGTGGCGCAGCGTCGCGCGGGCCACGCCTTCCCGCTCGGCGCCGACGTTGCTCTCGTGGACGCGCAGGGTGGGGAGACTCTCGGGCAGGTGCACGAAGCCGTGCAGGCGCGCGACCTCCTCGGCGAGGTCCTGCCAGATCGCCATGTCCACCCGCCATGAGGGCGGCACGACACTCAGCGCGTCCCCCTCACCCTCCACGACGCACCCGAGGCGGCTGAGGATGCCGCGCATCTCGTCGGTGTCCACGGGCATGCCCAGCAGCGCGCGGATCTGCTCACCCGTCGCCTCGATCCGCCCAGGGATCTCCGGGTCGCCCACGATGGTCGCGCCGGGGTGCACCTGCCCACCCGCGTCGCCCAGCAGGCCCACCAGTCGGGCCGCCGCGCGTTCGGGCAGCAGGGGGTCCACGCCACGCTCGTAGCGGTACACGGCGTCCGTCTTCAGGCCCAGGCGGGTGCTCGTGCGGCGCAGCAGCACCGGGTCGAAGTGCGCCACCTCGATCACCACGTCCGTCGTGTCGGCCCGCACGTGCCCGTGATCGCCGCCCATGATGCCCGCGATGCCCAGCACCGTGTCACCCAGTTTGGGCTGCCCGGCCGTCTCGAACGCCTCCGCGACAGTGGACACCTCGGGCTGCGCGCCGTCGAGGATCAGCAGGTCCTCCGGGCCGACCTCGTGCTCGCCGCCCATCAGGTCACGCACCCGCTCGCCCTGCCGCAGCCCGAACGCCACGAGGATCTGATCGCCACGCACGTCCCGCCGGTCGTACAGCGCCGTCGGCTGGCCCAGTTCCAGCATCACGTAGTTGCTGGTATCCACGATCAGGTCGATGGAGCGCATGCCGGACAGGCTCACGCGGCGCTGCATCCACAGCGGCGCCGGGCCGTTCCGCAGGCCGCTGACGGTGCGGGCCACGAAGCGGTCGCAGCCGAAGCGCAGCTTCTGCGTCGGGTCACGCTCGATGCGGATGCCCTTCTCGGGCAGGGACACGCGGATCTCGCCCTCCCCCACCGCCTCCGGCCCCGCCGCCGGTTCCACCAGATCCAGCTTCAGGAACGCCGCCAGATCCCGCGCCACCCCCAGCGCACTCAGCACGTCCGCGCGGTTCGGGGTGACCTCCACGTCCAGCACGTGATCCGCCGCCCACAGCTCGCGCATGGGCGTGCCGGGCTTCGCGGTGTTCGCCGGGAACAGCATCAGGCCCGCGCTGCTCTCACCCAGGCCCAGCTCCTTCGCGCTGGCCGCCATGCCCCAAGACTCCACGCCCTGCAATGCCCGCACGCCGTACGTCATGCCACCCAGTTCGGTGCCCGGCGACACCAGCGCCAGCATCGTCCCGGCCGGAAGACCCACCGCGTTCCCCGCACCCGACGCGATCACCCGCTCGCCATGCTCACCGACATCCAGCGTCAGGCGCGTCAACTGCGTGCCCGGCATCGCCTCGGCCGCCTTCACCGCCACCAGCAGCACCCCCGCAGGCGGCGCGGCGACCTCCTCCACGCCCTCCAACGGCAGACCCAGCTGCGCGAAGATCGGCTCCAGCTCCGACACCACCGGCAGACCCGGCACCAGTTCCTTCAACCACGAATACGGAATTTTCATTGAGTACCTCTCCTCCCCCTCTGTCGCCTCCGGCGACATCTCCCCCCTGAAGGGGAGAGGGGTAAACATTTACGCTGAGACGTGCCGCCCAAACGACACAGTCCATCCACCGACGTAGCCCGCATGCTGCGCAGACGCATGACCCCCGAAGAAATCCTGTTGTGGCAGCACCTGCGCCGCAGACAACTCGGCGTGACGTTCCGCAGACAGGAACCCATGGGACGGTACGTCGCGGACTTCGTCTGCTACGAACGCACCCTCGTCATCGAACTCGACGGCAGCCAACACCTGAACAGCGATACGGACCGGGAACGAGACGCCGACATGCTCGACCACGGCTTCCAGACCCTGCGGTTCTGGAACAACGAAATACGCAGCAACCTCCCCGGTGTCCTCGAACGAATCCAACAAGTCCTGGAAGCCAGAAAGGACCTTTAGCCCCCTCCCCCTTGAGGGGGGAGGGCTGGGGAGGGGGTGAACCGAACCGGCATCACGACGAGACCGTGGACGATTTACCGCGCCTGGGTGACGGCTCGGCTCACCCCCTCTGTCCCTCCGGGACATCTCCCCCCTGAAGGGGGAGAGGAAAAGCGGGCAGTTCATTGCGCGGCCACCTCGCGCACCAGTTCCCGCGCCTGTTCGGGCACGAGGTTCACGCTTTCCAGGTCCGTGAGGGGCACCCACTGCGGCGAGTACCAGTTCTCGTCGCTGCTGCGGATCGCTTCGGGGCCGTCGCCGAGGCGCATCTCGCCGGACTGCACGTGCGCCTGGAAGTAGTGTTCAAGGTTGCCGATGTTCTCCAGCACGAGGAGGGGCGGGCCGACGGTGACGGTCAGGTTCACTTCCTCCAGCACCTCGCGCACGCAGGCCTGGGTGGGCGTCTCGCCGTCTTCGATGCCGCCGCCGGGCAGCGTGGCGTACGCGCGCCCCTGCTTGCGGCGGAGCATGAGGAGCACCTCGGCCCTGTCATTCAGGATGATGGCGACGGCGCGGGCCCTCACTCCAGTTCTCCCCGGAACTGTCCGATGACGCGGGGATCGTTGGCGTAGAAGTAGCGGATGTCGGGGATTTTGTACTTGAGCATGGCGATGCGTTCCGGGCCGAGGCCGAATGCGAACCCGGTCTTGCCTTCGTACACGCGCTCCTTGCCCTGCGCTTCGCGGAGGTCGTCGACGGCTTTGAAGACGTTGGGGTGGACCATGCCGCACCCGCCGAGTTCGAGCCATTTGCTTTCGCCGCGGGGGTTGTCCCAGTACACGGCGAAGTCCGCGCCGGGTTCGACGAAGGGGTAGTAGCTGGGTTGGAAGCGAACTTTGGCGCGGGGGCCGTAGAGGCCGCGGGCCATTTCGGCGATGGTGCCTTTCAGGTCGGCCATGTTGATGTGGTCGCCGACGACGAGGCCTTCGAGCTGGTGGAACATGCTTTCGTGGGTGGCGTCGGTGGCTTCGTAGCGGTAGACCTTGCCGCGCACGACGATCTTGAGGTCGGGTTCGTGGTCGACCATGTAGCGGATCTGCATGGGGCTGGTGTGGGTGCGCAGCAGGCGGCCGTCCTCGAGCCAGAAGGTGTCCTGGAGGTCGCGGGCGGGGTGGTACCAGGGGACGTTCAGGGCTTCGAAGTTGTGGTGTTCGTCCTCGACTTCGGGCCCCTCAACGACGGTGTACCCGAGGCGTTCGTAGATGCCGGTCAGGTCGTCGTACACGCGGTTGATGGGGTGCAGGCCGCCACTGGGGAGGGGGAGGCCGGGGAGGGTGACGTCGATGGCTTCGCTGGCCAGCTGGGCGTCGAGGGCTTCGCGTTTCAGGGTGGTTTCGCGGGTGTCGAGGGCGTCCTGGATGGCCTGCCGGACGGCGTTGATTTCGGCGCCGCGGGTCTTGCGTTCCTCGGGGGGGAGTTTTCCGAGGGTGCCGAGTTCGCGGGTGACGAGGCCGCTCTTGCCGACGTATTTGGTCTTGACGGCTTGCAGGGCTTCGAGGGTGGTGGCCGCCTGGATTTCGGGGATGGCTTCGTGCTGCATGGGTCCTCCGGTGGGGGAATGAACAGTCTGGCAATGAAAAGCCCCGCCTCGCGGGTGCGGGCGGGGTGACTCGCTGCGGCCTGAGGTTCAGGCGAGCGTGACCCCGGTGTGGGTAAACGGCGAAGGTGTACCGGTCCGGGGCGTCATGGGGTTCAGGGTAGCAGGTTCGTGGGGTGATGAGTTTGGACTGGGTTGGCTGTGGGGGGGAGGTGACCCGGTGGTGTTGACATCTGCTTGACATCTGAGCGAAGAATGGTATCTCGATGTCCAATTCAACTGTCCGGCGCGGCTTCGTGCTGCTGGCCTCCGTTTCCCTTGCGTTGTCCTCCTGTGGTCGCATGCCTGCTGCTGCTCCGTCCCTGTCTGCCCTGGCGGCGGCGGGTGAGCCGGTCATCAACGAGCTGTACTACGACTCGCCCAGCACGGACGTGGGGACGTTCATCGAACTGAAGGGCCCGGCGGGCAAGTCCCTGAGCGGGTACACGCTGGCGGCATTCGACACGGCGGGCACGCAGTACCGGACGATCACCCTGTCCGGGACGATCCCGGCGAGCGGGTACTTCGTGGTGGCGCAGGACACGACCGTGGCGAGCCGGAATCTGGTGAATGCGGGCGCGGACCTGAACAACGGCGCGGGCAGCCTGCGTCTGCTGAAGAGCACCACGATCATCGACGCGGTGGCGTACGGCACGCCGACCAGCAACAAGGGTGAGGGCACCGCGGCCGCCACGACCGGCGCGGGCAGCGCCCTGGCGCGCGTGCCGGACGGGTCGGACACGAACGCGAACAGCGTGGACTTCAAGGTGCAGGTCAGCACGCCCGGCGCGTCGAACGGGGGCGGGACCGGCGGCGGTGGCGGCACGACGAAGAAGGTGCTGTTCGACCTGACGAAGGCCGAGGACGCCGGGAATGCCGACTGGCGCATCGACGGGGCGTACAGCGATTACGCCAATGCCCTGCGCGGCCTGGGGTACACGGTGAGCAGCGTGACCGGCACGAGCATCACCTCGACCAGCCTGTCGGGCGCGTCGGTGCTGGTCATTCCCGAGCCGCAGAACCCCTTCAGTGACGCCGAGCGCGCCGCGATCCAGTCGTTCGTGCAGAACGGCGGTGGGGTGTTCATGATCACCGATCACCGCGTCAGTGACCGCAACAACAGCGGCTGGGACAGCCCGGAAGTGTTCGACGGCTGGGACGGCAGCACGCCCGCCAGCGTCAGCACGAGCCTGCAGGCGAGCCTGAACAGCGACGTGATCTTCGGGCTGAACGCGTCGTTCAACTCCAGCTTCAGCGACCCGGTCCTCACGGCCACGCCCCTGACCACCCACCCGATCCTGAACGGCGTGAGCAGCGCCGGGGTGTACGTGGGCACCAGCGTGGACGTCCTCTCGGGCACGGCGCTGATGGGCACGGGCGGCAAGACGTACCTCGCGGTCAACAGCGTCGGGTCGGGCCGCGTGGCGATGTGGGGCGACAGCAGCACCTTCGGGGACAACACGTACTCGGATGGCAGCACCGGCACGTACAACAACTGGCCGAACCTCAGCAACGCGGCGATGGGCAAGAACATCGTGCGCTGGCTGGCGAAGGACCTCTGATCTTCATTTAAGCTTCACATTCCTGACCGGCGGCCCGCTTCTGGGCGGCCGGTCCTGTTTTGCGTGTCCAGGCGCATGAAAAGATGACCCACATGATCTGGAGACCGCATGGGTGAAGTGCACGCCGAACTGTTCCTGCTGATTGCCGGGGTGCTGCTGCTGGGCAGCCTGCTCATGAGCCGCATCGGGGGGCGCCTGGGCATCCCGGGCCTGCTGCTGTTCCTGGGGGTGGGCATGCTGGCCGGGTCCGACGGGCTGGGCATCCAGTTTCAGGATTACCGGCTGGCGCAGGCGATCGGGACGGTGGCGCTATGCTTCATCCTGTTCCAGGGGGGCCTGGACACGAACTGGGCGCACACGCGGCCCGTGGTGCGCCGCGGCCTGAGTCTGGCGACGGTGGGGGTGCTGGGCACCGCCGGGATCATGGCGGCGTTCGTGCACTACGCGTTCGGCTTTCCGTGGCTGACGGCGTGGCTGCTGGGCGCGGTGGTCAGCAGCACGGACGCCAGCGCGGTGTTCAGCGTTCTCAAGGAGCGGCAGCTGGGCCTGAAGGGTGACGTGGCGCCGCTGCTGGAGTTCGAGTCCGGCGGGAACGACCCGATGGCGGTCTTCCTGACGGTGGGCCTGCTGGAACTGATCGCGAATCCGGGGCTGGGCGTGCTGAGCATCGTGCCGCTGTTCCTGAAGCAGATGCTGCTGGGCGCGGTGTTCGGGGTGGTGCTGGGCCGCGCGGCGCTGTGGGTCCTGAACCGCCTGCAGCTGCAGTTCGAGGGCCTGTACTCGGTGCTGTCCCTGGCGCTGGCCCTGACGATTTTCGCGGGCACGGCGGTCGCGGGCGGCAGCGGCTTCCTGGCGATCTACATCGCGGGCGTGATCCTGGGCAACGCGGACTTCATCCACAAGCGGTCCCTGATCGGCTTCCACGACGGGCTGTCTTGGCTGATGCAGGTGGCGATGTTCCTCACGCTGGGGCTTCTCGTGAACCCGCACGAACTGCTGCCCACGGCGGGCCTGGCGATCGCGTGCGCGCTCGTACTGGTGTTCCTGGCGCGGCCGGTCAGCGTGTACCTGGCGCTGGCCCGCGCGAAGATGCCACTGAACGAGAAGAGCATGGTGGCGTGGGTGGGCCTGCGCGGCGCGGTCCCGATCGTCCTGGCGACCTTCCCGCTGCTGGCGGGCGTACCGCAGGCGCAGACGCTGTTCAACATCGTGTTCTTCATCGTGCTCGTCAGCGTGCTGCTGCAGGGCACCACCCTGACGCTGGTAGCGCGGTTCCTGCACGTGCGCGAGGCCCTGCCGGTGAACGCGGCGTCCCCGATCACGTACACGCCCACCGGACACGACCGCAACAACATGGTCGAGGTGGAGGTCGTGCCGGGCAGCGCCGCCGACGGGCAGCGGATCGTGGACCTGCACCTGCCGCCCGAGGCGCTGGTGATCCTGATCAACCGCGCCGGGGAGTACCTCATTCCGCGCGGCGCGACCGACCTGCGCGGCGGGGATCAGGTGCTCGTGCTGGCCGGACCAGAGGAGCTGCGCGAGGTGCGCCGCACCCTGGGCCGCCCCGGCCCCGCCTGATACGGACTCCGGTTGAAAGGTTTGCAAAATCTTTCAACCCGAGCGGACTCGCAGAGCTGCGGTGCAGAGCGAGCAGGAGAGAAACGGGTTCCGGGCGTGGAGTTGGCAGATCGGTGGTGTTCCGATCTGTTAACGAAACAAACGGAATCCGTATGACCCGTCCGGTCCGTGCCGGTCAAACTGTAACGACAGCGTGACGCGCGCCCGCTAGGCTCCTCCCAGACCACACAACATGGGGGGAGGAGTGATGCGACACGAGGCATCCGGCGCGCCGTGACGGCGACGTCGGTTCACATGGACAGGGCGGCCCCCGCACCGGCCGTTGCGCTGGAGGCGCGCGGGCTGGTCAAGGATTTCCGGGGGTTCCGCGCCACGAACGACGTGAACCTGCAGATTCACGACGGGGAGATTCACGCGATCATCGGACCGAACGGGGCCGGGAAGACCACGCTGTTCAACCTGCTGTCGGGCTTCCTGAAACCCACGGCGGGCGAGGTGCGCCTCTTCGGCGAGCGGGTGGACACGCTGCGGCCCTACGAGATCGTGCGCCGGGGGCTGTCGCGGTCGTTTCAGATCAGTTCGGTGTTTCCCACCCTGAGTGTGCGGGAGAACGTGCTGGTGGCCCTGCAGTCGCCCACGCCGCTCCCGCACCGGTTCTGGGTGCCGCTGTCGCGCCTGGAGTCGCTGGGCGAACGGGCGGACGCGATCCTCGCGGACGTGGGCCTGGGCGGCATGCCGGACCGGCTGGCGGCGGACCTGAGCCACGGCGAGAAGCGGCAGCTGGAGATCGGGATCTCCATGACGCAGGACCCGCGCGTGCTGCTGCTGGACGAACCGACCTCCGGCATGGGTTCGGAGGGGATCGCGCGGGTGATCGCGCTGGTGCGGCAGGTGGCGCGCGGGCGGACGGTGGTGCTGGTGGAACACAACATGAGCGTCGTGGCGGAACTCGCCGACCGCATCACAGTGTTGCAGTACGGGTCGGTGCTCGCCAGTGGCCGTTACGAGGACGTGCGGCGCGACCCACGCGTCATCGAGGCGTACCTCGGCGACGACGGGGGACACGCGTGAAGCGGGTTCCGTCTGTTTCGTTGCCAGATCGGCACACCACCGATCTGTCCACTCCACGTCTGGAACCCGCTTCGCTCCTTCTCGCTCTGCTCGGATGGAATGGGTTTTACCAACCCATCCCATCGGAGTTCGTATGACGCCGCTGCTCTCGGTGCAGGACCTGAACGCGTACTACGGGCAGAGTCACGTGCTGCGCGGCGTGAACCTGCACGTGAACCCGGGCGAGGTCGTCAGCCTGATCGGCCGCAACGGCGCCGGGAAGACCACCACCCTGAAAAGCGTGATGGGCGTGCTGCGCAGCCGCACGGGGCAGATCACGTTCGGCGGGCAGGACATCAGCCGCCTGCCCAGCAACCGCGTGGCGGCGCAGGGCCTGGCGTGGGTGCCGGAGGAACGCGCGATCCTCAGCACCCTGACCGTCCGCGAGAACCTCGAACTGCCGCCCAGCCGCCCCGGAGGCTGGAGCACCGAACGCATCTACGACGCGTTCCCCGTGCTGCGCGAGCGGGGGCATCACCCGGGCAGCAAGCTCTCGGGCGGCGAGCAGCAGATGCTGGCGATGGTGCGCGTGCTGCGCGCCGGGCCGAAGCTGCTGCTGCTGGACGAGCCCAGCGAGGGCCTGGCGCCCGTGATCGTGCAGCGTATCGGCGAGATCATCGACACGCTGCGCCAGAGCGGCATGGCGGTGCTGCTGGTCGAGCAGAACCTGAAGTTCGCGTCGCGTCTCGCGGACCGGCACTACGTGTTCGTGGACGGTCAGATCGTGGACGAGGTGCCGCGCGATCAGGTGGACGCCCGCCGGGAGGACCTGCTGCGGTACCTCAGCGTGTAAACCCGCGTTCCTATCCCCCATTCCGTGCCCCATTCACTCCTCTGGAGGTTGTCCCATGAACAAGACCCGCACCGCCATCCTGGCCCTGACCGCCCTGCTTCTGGCGCCCGCCGCCTCGGCCCAGTCCCTGTCCGACGGGAGCATCAAGGTGGGCGTCCTGACCGACCTGTCCGGCGTGTACTCCGAGCTGTCCGGGCAGGGCAGCGTGAAGGCCGCGCAGATGGCCGCCGAGGACTTCATGAAAGCCAACCGCGCGTACGCTGGGAAGGTCAGCGTCATCGGCGTGGACCACCAGAACAAGGCCGACGTCGCCGGGAACAAGGCCGCCGAGATGATCGACCGGCAGAACGTGGACATGCTGGTCGACATGCCGACCAGCAGCGCCGCGCTGGCCGCCACCGAGGTCGCCCGGCAGAAGAAGACGGTCGCCATGGTCGTCACCGGCGCCACCACCGCCCTCACGAACGAGAAGTGCAACAAGTACACCTTCCACTACGCGTACGACAACTACATGCTCGCCAACGGCACCGGCACCGCCGTCACGAAACGCGGCGGGAGCAGCTGGTACATCATCTACCCCAACTACGCGTTCGGGCAGGACCTGAACCGCCAGATGGTGTCGGCCGTGCAGGAGAACGGCGGGAAACTGGCCGCGCCCAGCGACGCCACACCCTTTCCGAACACCGACTTCAGCTCGTACCTGCTGAAAGCGCAGAGCGTGCGCCCAAAGATCTTCGGGACCATGCAGGCCGGGAACGACCTCGTGAACGTCGTCAAGCAGTACAACGAGTTCGGCCTGAAGAAACAGGGCATCGGGCTGGGCATCGGCCTGCTGTTCGAAACGGACGTGGCCGCGCTGGGTCAGGACGCCTTCGCGGGTGCGATCGCCACCGTGCCGTGGTTCTGGAACTTCGACGCGCGTTCCCGCCAGTGGGCCGGGCGCTTCGAGAAGACCTTCGGGAAGAAACCCACCTGGGCGCAGGCCGGCGTGTACTCTGCGACCCTGCAGTACCTGAACGCCGTGGCGCGCGCCAGGAGCGACAACAGCGACGCGGTCGTCAGGGCGCTCGAAGGTCACTCCTTCGACGACTTCTTCGCGCGCAACGCCACGATCCGCCCGCAGGACCACCGCGTCCTGCTCGACGTGCAGGTCGTGCAGGTCAAGGGCAAGAGCGAATCCAAGGAAGCCGGGGACATCTACAAGCGCCTGAACACCATTCCCGCCGCGAAGGCCTTCATGCCCCTGAGCGAGAACAAGTGCCGCATGTGATACGGACTCCGGTTGAACGGTTTGCAGAGCCGTTCAACCCGAGCGGACTCGGAGAGCTGCGCAGCAGAGCGAGCAGGAGCAGGGCGGGTTCCGGGCGTGGAGTCGGCACCCCGGTGCCCTTCCGGGGTGTCGACGAAACAGACGGAATCCGTATGAGGAGGGTGGTCTAAGGGTCAGAGGGTCTCACCGTCCAGGGGCGCGTCCCACACCGTGTCGGCCCGCCTCTGGACTCTTCGACCCTCAGACTCTTCGACCCTCAGACGCTTATGAATACACAGTTACTCTTGATTCAGGTGTTCAACGGTCTGGTGAACGGCGCGTTCTACGCGCTGCTGTCGCTGGGTCTCGCGGTGATCTTCGGGATGCTGCGGATCGTGAATTTCATGCATGGCGCGCTGTACATGCTGGGCGCGTTCGCGGCGTTCGCGCTGGGGCAGCTGCTGGGCCTGGGGTTCTGGCCGTCGCTGATCCTGGCGCCGCTGCTCGTGGGCCTGCTGGGCGTGGTGCTGGAACGTGGGCTGCTGTCGCGGCTGTACGGGCTGGAACCCAGTTACAACCTGCTGCTGACGTTCGGCCTGACGTTGCTCACGCAGGATCTGGTGAAGCAGGTCATGCTGAGCCGCTTCGCGGTGTCCAGCGCGCCGTACTCGCCGCCCGAGGTGCTGTCGGGCGTGGTGAACCTGGGCTTCGTGGTGTTCCCGAAGTACCGCCTGTTCGTGATCGCCCTGTCGCTGGTCGTGTGCTTGGTCACGTGGTTCGTGATCGAGAAGACGCGCGTGGGCGCGATCATCCGCGCCAGCACGGAGAACCCGGTCGTGACGCGGGCATTCGGCATCAACGTGAGCGGCTGGGTGACCGGCGTGTTCGCGGTGGGCGCGGCCCTGGCGGGACTGGCAGGCGTGCTGGCCGCGCCGATCTACTCGGTCGAGCCGTACATGGGTGCCGAGCTGATCATCACGACGTTCGCGGTGGTCGTGATCGGCGGGATGGGCAGCATCCTGGGGTCGGTCGTGACCGGTTTCGCGGTGGGGGTGCTCGCGGCGGTGGGCGCGGCGGTGTACCCGCCGATCGCGAACACGCTGGTGTTCATCCTGATGGCGCTGGTGCTGCTGGTGCGGCCCAGTGGGCTGTTCGGCCTGCCTGAGGGGGCACGGTGAGCGCCGTCTCGAAACTGGGGGCCACGCGCGATCCGGCCCGCGTGACCCGCGCCGCGTGGCTGATCGGCCTGGGCATCATCCTGCTGGCGCTGCCGCACCTGATCTACCCGGTGCTGGCGCTGGACATCCTGGCGTGGGGCCTGTTCGCGGTGGCGTTCGACCTGCTGTTCGGGTTCAGCGGGCTGCTGTCGTTCGGGCACGCGGCCTTCTGGGGTACCAGCGCGTACCTGACCGCGTACCTGCTGGGGCACGGGCAGAGCGTCCCGGTGGCCATCGCGGGCGGCACGCTGAGTGCGCTGGCGCTGGCGGTGCCGGTCGCGTACCTCAGCGTGCGGTCCAGCGGCATCTACTTCAGCATGATCACACTGGCGTTCGCGCAGATGGTGTCGTTCCTGGCGCTGCAGTGGACGGACCTGACCGGCGGCGAGAATGGCCTGCAGGGCTTCGCGCGGCCCAGCTTCCTGGGCCTGGACTTCAGTGACGCGCAGGTGCGGTACTACGTGTGCCTCGCGCTGTTCACGCTGGGCTTCGGCGTGGCGTACCGCGCGGTCCGCAGTCCCTTCGGGCAGGCGCAGCAGGCCGTGCGTGACAGCGAGCAGCGCGCGCAGAGCGTCGGGTACAACCCCGCGCGCTTCAAGTTCACGGCGTTCCTGCTCAGTGCCGGGCTGGCCGGACTGGCAGGCGCGATGTACACCTTCGGGCACGGCGTGGTCAGCCTGGAGGTCGTGAACTGGCGCACGTCCGGCGAGGTCGTCATGATGACCCTGCTGGGCGGCACCACCACCCTGTTCGGCCCGGTGATCGGCGCGGGGATCGTGCTGCTGCTGCGCGACGTGCTGACCACCGCGAACCTCCCGGTGGGCATCGTGACGGGCGTGGTGTTCGTGCTGGTCGTGCTGTTCTTCCGCCGGGGCGTGGTCGGCACGCTGGAACACTGGCTGCGCCGCCGATAAGGCACACGGGATGACAATGCCCTGCTTGCCACATTGTCGCTTTCCGTTGTCCCCTCTCCCCCTGTGGGACTCGGAGAGCTGCGCAGCAGAGAGGGAGGGACTCGCAGAGCTGCGGAGCAGTGGAGCGAAGCGACGGAAGGGTGAGGGGGCCACCGGGCGGCTCCGAATGACGAAGAATCACTGATTTCCCTTATCGCCAAGAGTTTCCACGCGAGAGAGAACAGCGACCAGAACGAAGGCCCAAGAGGCAGGGGCTTGAAATTCCCCGGTCTCATGGGCCTTGATGCGAAGTGACTATGCCTCGCATCCCTAGCCTACCGCACAGCATCATCACCGCCCAGCTGAACCGGGTCACCAGCCTCAGTGGCCTCGTCCCCTACAGCACCCTGCGGAAAAGTGCCATCTCCAAAGAGATGGCACGGGACTCCTTCGCATCGACAGAAGACCTCCAGCGTCGAGCCAGGAACGCGCCTTCCGGCGCGTTCCTGGCCATCGATTTCGTCATGGTGCCCCACGCCGGACGGACGATGGAAGGCGTGAACTACCACTACAGCGGTCAGGCTCAGACCCGTCTGGGCCATCAGTTCACCTCCGCGGCCCTGGTCAGGTTCGGTGAAGATCCAGTTCCGTTGCTCGAGCGCTTCAAGGTTTCCCAGCCCCTTGAGACGACCTGTTACCCGTACCGCACCGCCACGCAGGAAATGATCCACGTCGTTCAGGATTGCCTCGCGGCGGGCGTCCCCATGGCGGGTCTGCTGCTGGATGGAGAGTTCGGGCGGGACGCGGCCGTGACCTTCAGTCGCGAGCATCAGATTCCGGTCTTGATCCGTGCCAAAGCCAATATGACCGTGCAGTTCGAGGGTGAGTCCCTCACCCTCGGTGCGCTGAGCCGGCAGTTCCCTCCGGAACGCTGTCACCTGTACGCGGAGTTCGGGTGGCGCGTCCGTCGATTGCCGGTTGCCCGTGAGGTCGGTGGGTTCGATGTCCTGATCGTGTGGCGCAAGGTGCACGGGGAGTGGACACGGTTTTTCCTGTTCAGCACGTTTGGTGGTGACGTCACGGTTCGCTCACTGCTGCGGGCCTGGAAGGCCCGCTGGGGAATCGAGGTGATCCACCGGTTCTTCAAGCAGAATCTGGGGCTGGGACGCTGTCATTGCCGGACGCTCCAGGCGCAGGAGAACTGGGTGTGGTGCGTGGTGGAAGCCTTTCACGCAGTGCTACGGGTGCGTCGGGAAGGACCGGGCATGACGTGGCGAGCCGCACAACGGCAGGCAGCTCAGAATGCCGAACAGTACGTCCTGACCGGCCTTGAGCAGGACGGACCCCTGCTTGACGCCGCGTGACACGACATCAGCAGGGAAGTGGAAACTCTTGTTATCGCAGCAGGAGGGCCGCCCGGCCAGATGCGCGGGCGGCCCTCCTTATGCGGTCACTGTTCGTCTTTCAGGCCGCGGATTTCTTCGATGAAGCGTTCCAGGCTGTCGAAGTCGCGGTACACGCTCGCGAAGCGGATGTACGCCACGTCGTCCAGGGGCCGCAGGAAGGTCATGGCGCGGCGGCCGATCTCCTCGCTGCGGATCTCGCCGGTCTGCACCTCGTCCTCGAAGCCGTACGCGAAGGCGCGCAGCAGGTCCTGATCCACGGGGCGTTTCTCGGTGGCGAGGACCAGTCCGCGCAGCAGCTTGTCGGGGTTGAACGCCTCGCGCGGGCCGCTGCGTTTGACGACCATCAGCGGCTCGAGCTGCGCGCGTTCGTAAGTGGTGAAGCGCCGGGCGCAGTTCAGGCATTCGCGGCGGCGGCGGATGCTGGCGCCGTCGTCGCTGGGCCGGGAGTTCACGACCTTGCTGTCCGGCGCGGAGCAGTACGGGCATTTCACAGGGGGTAGTCCTCCTGCACGCGCAGTTTCGGCACGGGGGGGAGGGGCACCTCGATGACGTTGCCGCGCAGGGAGGCCATGCCGGGCGCGGCGAGGGCCAGGACGGCGTTGGACAGTGGGCGGTCGAGGGTGTCGTCGCTGCTGCTGGCGCGTGAGGGCAGCAGCAGGTTCAGGCGGAGGTTCTCGCGGTGGGCGTTCTCCACGAGGCCCTGCACGGCGCCGCGCTGCGGGTGGACGTGCAGGCCGCGTTCGTCGGTGTGCGGCCCGATGAGGGTCAGCCAGGTGCCGGGGAGGCGGCGGCGGATGATCTGCGCGATGGCGACGCTGCTTTTCACGTTGCAGTTGAACAGGTCCATCCATTCGTTCTCGCTGAGCATGGTGAACTCGGCGTGGGCGCGTTTGTCGGCGAGGTGCACGATGCCGTGCAGGCTGCCGTAGATGTCGAGGATGCGGGTCTGGGCGCTCAGCCAGTCCAGGGGCACGCCGACGTCGGCCTTGATGGGGATGGCGGCGCCGCCCGCGTGTTCGAGCTGACTGGCGGCCGCGGCGAGGGTCTCGCTGTTGTTGCCGATCAACACGACGCTGGCCCCGGCGCGGGCCAGGGCGGCGCTGATGGTGCGTCCGTACCCCTGGTCCGCCCCGGTGACGGCGATCACCTGTCCGGCCAGCACTTCACCGACGGTGGTGTGCGCGGGCACGGCAGCGATGGGGGTCTGCTGGGTCATGTTCCTCAGCATACCGGAGCGGGCGTGGCGTTTATCCCGCCTGCGGGAGGGGCCGCAGGGCCTGTGGGGGTGGGTCCCCGGCGCGGTGGCCGCAGCCGCAGCCGTGGCACCAGTAGCCCTGGTCGCCGTCGCGCAGGTCGTGCAGGGTCAGGGGCTGGGCGCAGTGGGGGCAGACGTGCTGGTAGCCGCGCCCGCTGGTGGGCAGGGGTTCGGCCTGCGGGCGGAACACTCGTTTCATAGTTCGATTTTAGCAGAATAACGTGCCGCGATTCTTCCAATCAAGAAAAGAGGCGGGCCTCAGCCCACCCCCTCGATCCCTGCCGTTACAGGTCCGGTTCGTCCGTGAATTCCGGTTCCGGCGCGCGGACGGCCGGAGCACCGTCGCCCACCCGGCGCCGCTTGCGCAGCATCGCGGGTTCCTTGTCCAGGTTGAACACGAAGTGCCTCGGGCGCCGCTCGCGCAGCCACGTCTCCAGCGCCACCAGTCGCGGCCGGAAGCGGATGAACTCCCGCAGCTGCCGGATCGGCACGAAGCGCGCCTCCTGCACGTCCCGGTCCGGGTCGCGCGGCTCCAGCTTCCCGCCCACCTCACGCCCGGTGTAGAAGAACTGCAGGTGGTGCCCCCACGTGACGGCCTGGAACTCCACGATGAACGCCAGGTCGCGCAGTTCCACGATCAGCCCGGTCTCCTCGAAGGTCTCGCGCCGCGCGCCGTCCTGCACGAGTTCCCCGGCCTCCAGGCCGCCCTTGGGCAGCGACCAGCGGCCCCGCTCGCGCACGAGCAGGATCTCGTCGCCGCGCAGCACGATGCAGCCCACGCCGATCCGCGGGTCCGCCAGCGGCCGCTTCTGCCCGCGCTTGCTGGGCGCCGCCGGGACGGGCGTGGCGGTGGTGTTCGTGACCTGCCCGGGCCGCGCCTGCGCGCCCCCGGTGCCGCGGCGACGACGGCGGCGGCGCTGCGCGCCCTGCCCTCCGGACTTGACCTGTTCTTCCGCCATTACACGCCCTCCGGCGCGAGGTCGTTGAAGCGGACGTGCGCGCTGTGAAACTGCAACTTCACCGTACCGACCGGACCGTTGCGCTGCTTGCCGACGATGATCTCCGCGATGCCCTGCTGATCGGTCTCCTTGTTGTAGTACTCGTCGCGGTAGATGAACATCACGATGTCCGCGTCCTGCTCGATCGCGCCCGACTCACGCAGGTCCGACAGCATCGGACGGTGGTTGGGGCGCTGCTCGACGGCGCGCGACAGCTGCGACAGCACGATGATCGGCACCTCCATCTCACGCGCCAGGC
The DNA here is from genome assembly GCF_013337115.1 of Deinococcus sp. JMULE3. Lineage (NCBI taxonomy): Bacteria > Thermotogati > Deinococcota > Deinococci > Deinococcales > Deinococcaceae > Deinococcus > Deinococcus sp. JMULE3. Next base: position 2,114,878 of record NZ_SGWE01000004.1, on the reverse strand, counting down.
CCTTCAGGCCGCGCGAGATGGTGCTGATCTCCTGCTGGCGGTTCTCGGTGCCGCCCCCGCCCTTGCTGCCCGACATGAGCTGCAGGTAGTCGATGACCACGAGCCCCAGCCGCCCGTGCTGCGCCGCGATCCGCCGCAGCTTGCTGCGCAGGTTGTTCAGCGTCAGGTCCGCCTCGTCATCGATGATCATCGGCGCGTCCGCCAGTCGCCCGGCCGCGTGCGCCAGCCGCTCGAAATCCCGCTCGTTCAGCTGACCCGAGCGGATGCGGTTCATGTCCACGCGCGCCTCGCTGCACAGCATGCGCAGCGCGAGCTGCACGGCAGGCATTTCCAGACTGAACACCGCGACCGCCTTCTCGCCGCGCAGCGCGACGTTCTGCGCGATGGACAGCGCGAACGCCGTGTTGTGCAGGCAGATGTCCGCCGCGATGAAGTTCGCGTCACCGGGCACCGTCAGGTCGTACACCTGCCGTTCACCCACGTCCTCGATGGTGACGATGTCGTCCCAGTACAGTGCGCCGCTGCCCAGCATGGACAGGTGCGGATCGTCCAGCACGGCGGCGTACCGCGCCGCGCGAGCCTGCGGCAGACCGCGCGACGTGTGCGCATTGAACCCGCCCCCGGTGTGCTCTCCCGCCGCGCGGGCCAGAGCGGACAGACTCAGGCCGCGGGCCTGCGCGGCCCGACGAACATGCACCCACGCGCCGACACCCGGATGACCGACATTGCTCCGCTGACCGGCACTCACGGGAATCTCCCGCTGCGCCTTGGCACCCAGCCAGCCGATCCGGTTCTGGTACCCGGCGATACTCCGCGGCTCGGTGATCTCGACCCGCCAGGACCGCCCGGTCTTCTGCCACAGCTTCGACACGATCCCGAAGCGGATCAGGGCGTGGTGCACGTCACGCGCCAGCCCCTCGCTGGCGACCGTGAACTCGATCCGTGCCTTTCCGGCCAGGGCGTACAGCGTTCCGTCACACGACAGCAGCACCCGCAGGAACGACGCCAGCCCCTCGCGGGTCAGGGTCCAGACCACGTCCGGAATGCGCTTGCTGTCCGCGTGTTCACCCCACACGCCCAGCTCACGGAGCCACTCGGTCAGGGGATTGACGCGGTTCTTCTGCTCGCCGGGCGACCAGCGGCGACTGATCCGGTAGTCCATTCCGGTCCGCTCGTCCTGGATCATGTCCAGCTCCGGGAACTCCGCCCGCAGGCACGCGCGGAAATCCTCGACCAGTTCGGGATCGGCGTTCGTGAACCTCGGGCTGCTCTGCGTGAGGCCTCCCTCGGCCAGCAGGTAGGCCAGGAGCCGCACACGCTCCGCACTCAGGGCATCCACGGAACCGAACACGGCCACCTCTCGCGGCACGGCAATCCGGTCGCCGACCTTCAGGTCATACAGCGGCGTCCAGCCGTCCACACCCAGGAACGGGTGGTGCGGGGTGGTCTCGACCACGCGCCCCGTGCGGGTCGTCACGCGCCGCACCGACTTCACCCCACTGTCAATCCACGCGCCCACCCGCGACTCCCGCACCTGGCCGTCCGGCGTGACACTCAACACGACCGGCAACTCGCGGCGCACGAACGCCTCCACCGTGATCCGCTCTCCGGTGCCCGGCACGTCAATCAGCGTGTCGGCCGACACGCATTTCCCCATCGACGGCCGGGCGGCCAGCACGTTCAGGCTGCCCTTCTGCAACCCCGAGATCTGCTCGTCCAGGTCGCGGAAGCCCGTGCTGACGCCGTCGGGGATGCCCTTGTTCTGGTGCAGCAGCGTGATGTACTCGAAGGTCTCGGTGACGACCTCGTTCATCGCCTGGAACGCCTCGCCCTTCTTCTTCTGCTCGGCGACCTCGAAGATCATCTTCTCGGCGCGGTCGAGCAGGTCCTCCAGCGGCAGCTGCGCCTCGTACGCGAGCTGCATGGCCTTGCCGGACGCGCTGATCAGCGAGCGCAGCGTGGCCTTCTCCTGCACGATCCGCGCGTAGTGCTCGGCGTACGCGGCGGTCGGCACCTGGTCCGACAGACCGATCAGGTACGTCAGGCCGCCCACCTCGTCGAGCATGCCCTTGACGCGCAGGTCCTCGCTGAGCGTGACGAGGTCCACCGGTTCGCCGCGCTCCTGCAGGGTGCGCATGGCGGTGAAGATCTTGCGGTGACCCTCGCGGTAGAACATCTCGGGCGTGACCGTGTCGCCCAGGGTGTTCAGGGTGTCGTTGTCCAGCAGAATGCTGCCCAGCACGCTGATTTCAGCGTCGTTGCTGTGCGGCGGAACGCGTGGCGTGAGTTCCAAATGCAGCCTCTCTCCCGGCAGGACACGCGGTCCGGGGCTGTCTCACCGCCCCGCGCCGCGCCCGCCGTCCAATCTGAATTCAAGGGTGGGGACACCCGCAGGTGATCCCATTCGCCTCCCCATGCCAGGCAGGCCGAACTGACACGCAGCATACCACCGCCGCCCCACAGCGACGACCGCAGGGCGGTCTCACAAACCAGGTAGCAGTTCAAAACAACCGGGAAGCAGCGTCCCGATCGAGCTTTTCCCGCCGAGACACACTGCTGACCGATCGTTTCCCAACCCACCATTCAGTAAGACTGTTGTGAGAAAAAGCCACGTACACTTCATCTCAAGGCAGGACAGGAGACACCTGACACCCGCCCAACGCCATACGCAGACCACCCGGACCCATCCATCCATCAACCGGGACGGTCGCACCAGGAGCACAGCATGAAGAACACCACCCAAGGCTTCACCCTGATCGAGCTGCTCATCGTCATCGCCATCATCGGCATCCTGGCCGCCGTCCTGATCCCCAACCTGCTGAACGCCCGCAGCAAGGCGAACGACACCAGCGCCGCGACCGTGGGCCGCAACGTGCTGACTGCCATGGCCGCCGTGGAAACCAGCAACCCCACCTCCACCGGCGCGGACGCCACCTGCTCCTACGCTGACGGCACCGTCACCGTCACCTCCGGCAGCGAAACCACCACGGTCAACGCGCCCAGCCCCATCACTGGCGTGACCTGCACGAGCACCACCGATGCGTTCAGCACCACCGTCGCCTACAACGGCGGCAGCGCAGCCACCCAGGACTACAGCAGCAACAAGTAATCGCGCGACTCCGCAGCGTGACCGCCCCGCGCGGTCACGCTGCTTCGCATTCCAGGACTACCCATGCCCCACCCCACCCACACCCAGGGCTTCACGATCATCGAACTGCTGATCACGATCGTCGTCATCGGCATCCTGGCCGCCGTCCTGATCCCCGGCCTGATGAACGCCCGCGCCAAAGCCACCGACGGCGCCGCCAACACAGTCGCCAATCGCGTCATCAACGCCCTGATGGCCACCGAAACCATGAACCCCGACTCCACCGGACTGGACGGCGCCTGCGTCTACGCTGCAGAAACCGTCACGGTCACCTCCGGCAGCGTCACCAACGCCGTCTCAGCTCCCGGACCCATCACTGACGTCACCTGCCTGAGCACCCCACGGAATACAGTGTCAGCGTCACCTACACCGGAGGCCGCAGCGGGCTGTCCCCCATCACACTGGTCGCCATGAAATGAAGACCCCGATCAGAACAGGGCGACTCCTGAGAGTCGCCTCTTTTTCTGCCACGCCTCCCCCAATGCACCGATCCGGGCGTCCGCCCACCCGGCAGACCTGACCGAAGGTCGCGTGCATCAGCTGCCCGCTATACTTCGCCCCATGCAGAGGCAGCCGTTTACCGCTCTGGCGGCCGTGTATGACGCGATCATGGCGGACGTGGAGTATGACCACTGGGCGGATTTCGTCCTGTCGTTCGCGCGGGATGGGGGTCTGGTCGGGCCGGGCCGGGCGCTGGACCTCGCGTGCGGCACCGGGGGGTTCACGCGGGAGTTGCGCGCGGCGGGCTGGGATGTGACGGGTCTGGATTTCAGTGAGGCGATGCTCGCCGAGGCGCGGACCCGGTTGCCGGGCGTGCCGTTCGTGCAGGGGGACCTGCGGACCTTCGAGCTGGGTGAGCGGTTCGGGCTGGTGACGTGCGTGTTCGACAGCCTGAACAACCTGCTGACGCCGGGGGATCTGGGCGCGGCGCTGGCGCGGGCGCGGGCGCACCTGAGTCCCGGGGGGCTGCTGGCGTTCGACGTGAACACCCGGCTGGGCGTGCGGGAGTTGTGGGAGGGGGACGCTATCGAGGGTCTGGCCCCGCTGCCGGACGGCGGTGAGGTTCACTATCACTGGTCGCATCACTACGACGCGGACGCGGACGTGGGGGTGGTGCAGGCGTTCTGCCGGGTGGACGATCAGGAGTTCGTGGAGACGCACCGCGAGCGTGGGTACGACCCGGCGGACCTGGAGCCGCTGCTGGGGGCGGCGGGGTTCGCGCGGTGGGAGATCGTGGAGTACCCGGATTACGCGCCGCCGGAACCGGACGCGCCGCGCGTGTGGGTGTTCGCCTGGGCAGGTGAGGCGTGAGCGGACTGCCAGTGCTGGGGGCGGGCGGCTGGGGCACGGCCCTGGCGGTGAACGCGGCGCGCAACGGCCCGGTGCGGCTGTGGGCGCGCCGCGCTGATTTCGCGCGGACGCTGGCGGAGGGGCGGGTGAACGCGGAGTACCTGCCGGGCGTGACCCTCCCGGCGGGGCTGGAGGTCACGGCGCACCTGGGCGAGGCGATCACGGACGCGCCGTTCGCGCTCGTCGTGGTGCCCAGCGTGGGCGTGCCGGAGCTGCTCGCGGCGCTACCGCGTGACCTGGGCGTGGTGCTGTGCGCCAAGGGCCTCGCGCCGGACGGGGGGCAGCTGAGCGTCCTGGCACGGCAGCTGGGCTTCGCGCGCGTGGCAGTCCTGAGCGGCCCGAATCACGCCGAGGAGATCGGGCGGGGCCTGCCCGCCGCGACCGTCGTCGCCAGCCGCGACGGTGGCTTTGCGCGGTCCGTGCAGGCGGCATTGATGACGCCGGGCCTGCGCGTGTACACCAGCGACGACGAGACGGGCGTGGAACTGGGCGGCGTGCTGAAGAACGTCATGGCGGTCGCCGCCGGGCTGGTGGACGGCCTGAACCTGGGCGACAACGCGAAGTCCGCGCTGATCACGCGCGGGCTGCGCGAGATGAACCGCTACCTGACGGCGCTGGGTGCGCGCGAGGAGACGGTGTACGGCCTGAGTGGCCTGGGGGACCTGGTCGCCACGGCCACCAGCCGCCACAGCCGCAACCGCGCGGCGGGCGAGTCCATCGCGCGCGGGGAGCATCCGGGGCAGGGCGGGAAGGTCGTGGAGGGCCTGCGCACGTCGGGCCTGCTGGACGCCTGGGCGACGGCGCACGGGCATGACCTGCCGATCGTGCGCGCAGTGGCGCACGTCACGCGGGGCGAGTGGACGCCGGGTGACGGCGTGGCGCGCCTGATGGAGCGCGAGGCGAAACCCGAGCAGCACTGAGCGGGTCAGGGACCGTCTCCTCTGCCCTGACCTGGGTGGGGGAAGGCTGAACCGGGGATCAAATTCAGCGGGTTTTCACCGTGCAGCGGGCCGATATTCACGCCCGCTGCATACCATATGTGGTCACCCTTCAGACAAGCTCCCACAAGATGTAGTACGCTCTGGGCACTGCGCGTGATACGCTTCACGCGTTAAGAAAAACCCAACGGCCCCCCTCTCATTCCGCTGCGACACCAGCGGCATGCGCGGCGGTCTGCTGTTTCATGCCCCCCAGCAAGGAGACCCTATCGTGACCACCCTGAGCGCCCAGCCCCTGACCAACTTCGACGAGAACGCCCACCACATCGCCAAGCGGCAGTACCTGCAGGGCGCGGACGGCGACCTGAGCGGCATGTTCCGCCGCATCGCCACCTGGGTGGCCGGCGCCGAGGAGGCGGGCGCGCGGGAGCACTGGGCGCAGGCGTACTACGACCTGATGGCCGAGAAGAAATTCTGCCCCGGCGGGCGCGTCCTGGCCGGCGCCGGCACGCAGCACGGGAACGTCCTGAACTGCTTCGTGCAGGGCGCGACCGAGCACGCGCCGCACACCTTCGAGGGCGTGATGGAAGTCGCGAAGAAACTCGCGCTGGTCACGAAGGTCGGCGGCGGGAACGGCGTGAACCTGGACGTGTACACCCCCCGCGCCGAGAGCAGCCGCCCCGACACCGGCGTGCGCGGCTGGGTGTACATGAGCGCCGCTCACGCGGACGTGCAGGACTTCATCGAGGGTCTCATGCGCCCCCCCACCCAGCCCGACGGGGAGAAGCAACCCATCGCGGTGCGGAACTGGACGCGCGTGGTGTACGGGCAGGTCATCAAGCCGGAACTGGTCGCGCTAGCCCGCGCCAACGGCGTCTCTGTCGTGAAGGCCATGCCCGAGGGTGTGCAGGCCGTGCCGGACGACATGGGCGGCATCGTGGACGCCGCGCGCAAGATCGCCGAGGACGCGAAGACCGGCCTGGAACCCCGCCTGGACCTGAGCAGCATGCGGCCCGAGGGTGCCCCGATCAAGGGTTCGGGCGGCACGAGCAGCGGCCCTGTCAGCTTCCTGCTGGAGATCTTCGACAACTTCCTGGAGTGGGCCAACCGCGGCGCGGAAAGCAGTGGCCCGATCAACACCCTGCGCTTCGTGTACGCCCCCGTCCTGCGCGTCGTGCGTCAGGGCGGAACGAGACGCGGCGCGGGCATGGCCACGATCAGCATCGAGCACCCGGACGTGCTGGACTTCCTGACCGCCAAGGACCTCGACCGCGAGGCCGCCGAGGGAGACATCAGCACCTTCAACATCAGCATCCTGGTCAGCAGCGCCTTCTGGGACACCCTCCAGGCAGGCGGCCTGTGGAACGTGAACGCGCAGGACGTGCCCGGGAAGTACTACCTCGCGCCGCAGAAGGGCACGTTCAAGGGCACCCTCCCCAGCCTGCCCACCCGCGCCGAGGACGACGCGCAGGGCGTCCCCGTGTACACCGATAAGACCGGCAGGACCAGCATTCCCGCCCAGTGGCTGTGGGACCAGATCGCCCAGCACGCCTGGAGCACCGGCGAACCCGGCCTGATCTTCGTGGACCGCATCAACGAGTATTCCGCCCTGAAGAACCTCGGCGAGCGCTACCAGATCCGCAGCACCAACCCCTGCGGCGAGATCCCCCTGACCGTCGGTGAACCCTGCGACCTCGGCGCGATCAACCTCGCGGCGTACGTCCAGAACAGCAGCTTCGACTACGACACGTTCCGCGCGGACGTCCGCACCTGCGTGCGCTTCCTGGACGACGTGCTCGACGTGAACGTGTTCGCGCTGGAAGACAACCGCGTCGCCAGCCAGGACCTGCGCCGCCTGGGCCTGGGCGTCATGGGCCTCGCCGACGCCCTCATCAAACTCGGCCTGCGCTACGACAGCGAAGCGGGCCGCGACACCATCTACGACATCATGAGCGCCCTGCGCGAAGAAGCCATCGCGGAAAGCGAACGCCTGGGCGAGGAACGCGGCATCTACCCCGTGTACACCCGCCACGCCGAACAGATCCCCCACGCGCCCCGCCGCAACGTCGCCGTGCTGACCGTCGCCCCCACCGGCACCACCAGCATGCTCATGGGCGTCAGTAGCGGCATCGAACCCATCTTCAGCCCGTTCATCTGGCGCAAGATCGGCAGCGAATACCGCGCCCTCCTCGCTCCCCTCTTCGTCGAACTGCTCGAAACGTACCCTGCCCCGCAGGGCATGACCAAGGATGGCGGCTGGGACTGGGACAAGGTCACCGAAGCCGTCAGCGAAAACCACGGCTCAGTCGTCGGCCTGCCCTTCATCCCCGACGCCCTCCAGCAGGTGTTCGTCTGCGCGCACGACATCAAACCCGTCGATCACGTCCGCATGCAGGGCACCGTGCAACGCGCCTTCGACGCCGAAGGGCACGCCGCCAACAGCCTGTCCAAGACCATCAACCTCCCCAACGACGCCACCGTCCAGGACGTGCAGGACGCCTACAGCGAAGCGTACAAGACCGGCTGCAAAGGCATCACCGTCTACCGCGACGGCTCTAGACAGTTCCAGGTCCTCAGCACCAGCAAGAAAAAAGCCAAGACCGAAGACCCCACCCCCGACACCAGCGCCAGCGCCGACGTCATGGGCGAACAGGTCAGCAGTGAACCCGCCAAAACCGACGTTCAACCCGCCACCCCCAAAGTCACCGCCGCGCCCGCCAAACCCACCTACGAACGCCCCACCCGACTGCGCGGCATCACCGACATGGTCAAACTCACCGACCCCACCAGCGGCCACCGCCGCAGCTTCCTCGTCACCGTCAACGAACTCGGCGGCAAACCCGTCGAAGTCATGGTCATTTCGGGCCGCGCCGGAGACGAAGCGAACGCCGACAGCGAAGCCCTCGGCCGCGTCGTCAGCATCGCCCTCCAACACGGCGTGCCCGCCCAGGCCATCGTCAAAACCCTGCGCGGCATCAACGGCGGCCTGTACGGCAGCTACAACGGCCGCCTCGTCGGTTCAAAGGCCGACCTGATCGCCGTCGCCCTGGAAACCTTCCAGAAAGACCTCGACGCCGCCAAACTCCCCCCCCTCGCCGGAGGCAGCACCGACACCGCCCAGCCCGTCACCACCAGCGCCGCGCCCAGTGGCGTCAGCGTGGACGGCATGGGGCGCGAGCGGTGCCCGGTGTGCGAGGAGAAAGCCGTGATCCGCGAGGAAGGCTGCCTGAAATGCCAAGCCTGCGGCTACAGCAAATGCGGGTAAGAAAGGAGGGGGCTACGGCCCCCTTTCTTGCCCTTGAATGGGAGGTGATTCCAATGAAATCGACGCTCTGAGCAATGCCCAGAACGTCGGAAACCAGATCACTGCGGCCTCGTTGGGGAGGCGATCTAGCTACTGTGGAAAGTGCTCAGAGCGTACCCCTTTGAGGCCCAAAAGGCAACTTGGCAACAGTTCGTCCGCATAACTCCAGCAAAGGAGCCAAAGCATGGCAAACAAGAAAACCAGTTCCAAAGCTGCTACTGCCGCCTCAAAAGTACTCTCAAATCCTCGCAGTACACCGACGCAGAAAAGCGCGGCTGCAAGCGCACTCAGCCAACGCGAGCGAGGTAAGAAGTAATGGCATTCGACCGCGACGCGTTTCTCCGAAGAGTTCAGGAAAAGGCAATCAACGCCTATTTCGCCAGAGCGCAGCACATAGCATCGGAGACTGTCTGTGCAACACACAACCAGAGCCCTACGGTGGAACTCGACGGTGAACGCCTAGCTATCACTGGATGCTGTGCCGAAGTCAGACAATCTGTCTTGTCGCAGCTGAAATCCAACAGTCAGTAATTGATTGTTGACCGGTGCACCCGCTTATTGGTGGGTGCACCTCCTTTTCCGAGGACACTCCACTCGGGGGCGGGGGAATGCGTACGCTCTGGCCGGGTTGGAGTGGGTACGCTGCCCGTATGCCTCTGTCTGATTACGCTCGCCCCTCCCCTGCTCGTCTGCGTCTGTACGCTTCTTTGCTAGTCATGCTGGTGTTGACGGCGGTGGTGGGGCGGCGGCGTCCGGGGGAGCTGGGTACGCGGGAGACGCTGCGGCGCAGTGCGTTCGCGCGGGTGATGTTCATGGATATCGGCGCGCTGAGCACGCTGGGCGCGCTGTACCTGGTGGTGAACGGGCGGACGCGGGTGCGCGTTCCGGCGGCGGTGGCGTCGCTGTTCGCGGGGAGTTTCGCGCTGCTGCCCGCGCTGATGCTGGAGGACGCGGCGGCCCTACGGGCCGAGCGGGAGGGTCGCGCGGAGGGGTGACCGCTGGGGGTTACCTCAGTCGGACCGGAGGACGTGCAGCGCGCCCGGCCACACCTGAACGTGGACGGGACCGCCGGGGTGCGTGCGGGTTTCGCCGTCCACGTGGAACACCTGCCCGACGTGCTGGCCGGTGGCGTGCAGGGTGAAGGTGGCGGCGACGTCCTCCTGCACGCTGGGCAGCGTGTCGAACTGGCCGCGGAGCATGGCGGTGGCGTACGCGGCGAGGCTGTCGGGGTGCTGGCCGTTCACGCGGATCAGGTTCAGCAGGCCGTCGCCGGGGTGCGCGTCGGGCGCGAGGTGCAGGCCGTTCCCGGTGGACTGGATGTTCATGATTTCCAGCAGGGTCAGTGGCGGGGCGGGGCTGGGGTGCCCGTCGATGCAGGTGGGGACGGGTTGCGCCTGGAAGCCGGGGAGGGTGGTCAGGAGGGCCTGCGCGGCCCGCAGGGGGCTCTTGGGTGCGGTGGGGTCGTAGGCGTGCAGCAGGTCGGCGAACAGGCCGCAGCCGAACGCTTCGAAGAACACGTCCTCTCCCCAGGGGGCCTGCACGCGGCCCGCGTCGAACGGGTGTCGGGTGGCGGTGCGGTACGCGCGGGCGATGTCCACGGGGTCGCCGGTCAGGTCCAGTGTGCGGGCGATGTTGTTCGAGGTGCCCAGTGGGATCACGCCGAGCGTGGCGTCCCGTCCCGTCAGGTGCAGCGCGGCGGCGCGGAAGGTGCCGTCTCCCCCGGCGATGAACACGGGGCCGGGCAGCGGGCCGCTCAGGGCCGGGCCGAGGTCGTGGGGGGTGCGGGTGGGGCGGTGTTCGGCGTCGAATCCGGCGTCCCGCAGCGCCGCCCGCAGCTGGGCAGGGTCGGCGCGGTGGCTGGTGCCGGCGCCGGGGTTGTGGATCAGCACGGCGGGCGCGGGGGGCATGTCCTGCACTCTAGCGGGGCGCGTGCGGGGGGTGGGGTGGGTTGGTGCGGGAGGGGTCATGGTTTCCTCAAGGCGCGCGCCGTGCGGGGTGGCTACAGTGGCGGCATGACCGCACCCCATTCCCTCGCCCCGGAGGGCTCCCCTGCCGCCCCGCAGCGTGGCACGGCAACGCTGATCTACAACACGAACGCGGGCGGCAGCAAGCACGCTTCGCCGGACGATCTGGTCAGCGCCATTCACGCCATCGGGTTCACGCCCGTGTACCGCGCGACCAGCTGCGAGGACGACCTGAAAGAAGCCCTGGATGGCGTGCAGGGCACGGTGTTCGTGGCGGGTGGGGACGGCACGCAGCGCGCGGTGGGCCTGACGCTGGCCGGGCGGCCCGAGGTGACCCTGGCGGTCATTCCGATGGGCACGGCGAACAACGTGGCGCGGACGCTGGGCGTGCAGGGCGAGCCGCTGGACGTGATCGCCGCGTACGGCCGCGCGGAGGTGCGTCCCTTCGACCTGGGCCGCGTGGAGGGCCCCTGGGGGGAGGACGTGTTCCTGGAGGCGTGTGGGTGCGGGGCGTTCGCGGACGTGATGGCGGAGTACGACCCGGAGGGCGGCAAGAGCCCCCTGCGAGCCGTGCAGGCCCTCACGACGACCCTGACGACGTTCGACCCGCCGCCCGTGACGCTGACCCTGGACGGCGAGGAGCAGCCCACGGCGGCGTTCGCGCTGCTTGAGGTCCTGAACACGAAGGCGACCGGGCCGAGGTTGCGACTGGCGACGAATGCCGATCCGGCGGACGGGCAGCTGGACGTGGTCCGCATCGACGCGGCGGGCCGCGAGGGCATGCTGACGTACCTCGCGGCGCTCGCGCGGGATGATTTCGAGGCCCTGAACAGCGTCGAGAGCACCCGCGCGGGCCGCGTGGAGATCCCATACACCGGGCAGGCGTTCCACGTGGACGCGGAGGTCCGGCCGCCCATGCAGGGCGTGACGGGCCGCGTGCTGATCGAGGCGTGGCCGGGCGCGCTGAGCGTGCTGGTGCCGGTCACCGAGCAGGATGCCGCGTCTGCCACCACGACCGGGGAGGGCTGAGGTGCCCCCCGGCCCGCCCCTACCGCCCCCGAACCCGCAGGAGGAGCGTGAGGTCCCGCTGCGCCGCGCGTGGCCGGTGGCGCTCGTGCATGCCGTGCAGGACCGCGTGGGAGGTGCGCTGGGCTGGGCACCCCGCCCGGCGGCGACCATGCAGAACAACATCGTGTGGCGCGGGGGCGTGCAGGTCATGCGCGTGGACCTGCACATGCACACGGAAGTCAGTCACGACTGCCGCACGCCCCTGCGGGACATTCCCGGCTGGATGCTCCGCACGAACACCCGCGTGATCGCCGTGACGGACCACGACCAGCACCGCGGCGGCCCGGAGTTGCAGGCCATCATCCGCGACCAGGGCCTCGACGACCGCCTCAGCGTGATCCCCGGCGAGGAGGTCACGACCAGCGAGGGCGAGTTGATCGGCCTGTTCCTCCAGGAGCGCATCCCCCCGAAACTCACGCCTGAGGAGACCGTCCGGGAGATCAGGGCTCAGGGGGGGCTTGTGCTGCTGCAGCATGGCTTCGATCCCCTCAAGCGCTACCGCCTGCGTCCCGAGGCGACCGAGCGCATCGCGGCGGACATCGATATCGTCGAGACGTTCAATTCCCGTCTGTCCCGTCACCGCTGGAACCGCGCGGCGGCCGAGTG